>JAQVWY010000015.1 GCA_028709465.1 Tissierellia bacterium
ACCAAATTCCTGATTTGCCTAAGATTTAATTTTTAAATACATGATTATTTTTTAAGTCTATTTTTAGTAGGCTTTTTTGTTATACAATTTTTTAACGTTTGACGTTATTCTGTTTTCTTTCAAACTATCTCCTTCAAAAAATTCTTATCTACTTAAATCTTTGATTATTAGATAAGAATTTTATATTTAAACTTTATTATTCTAAAGCATCACTAGTTTTAATCAGTTCAACTTTAATAGTATCTTTGTTTAAAAGAATATTATCAAGTACTTTATCAGTATTTTTTTGTATTGTTATATTATTTGTACCTAATACAGCATCACCTAAGTCAATAGATAATTTAATGTCATTTTTAGTAATTTTATTTACAATACTAGAAGCTCCGACCACTGTAATAGAAATAGTTTGATCTTCATCTAATATATTCATTGCATAGCCTTCATTTATATTAGTTATTTCAATTTCATCCAAATCTACAACTATTTCTTTTTCAATAATTTCCTCTATTGTAGCACTTACTACGGGAGAAGAATCTAAACCTAATATTATTATGTCATTGTCATCAATTATTTCCTTAGATGATAGTACATTATGATATGACCCGGTAATATCAAGTTCTTGAACTTCTAATTCTTTAATAGTATCAAGTATATCTTTTCTACCTGCAATCCTAACCCTTTGTGGATTAACAGTTACATCTACTAATTTGTAACCTTCAAGAGGTTCACCAATAATATTAGGAATTAAATTAACGTATTTTGTAGGGTAAATAGGCACTGTAACCTTAACATTGTCAACGGGAGATGACATGAAAATTTCAGTATCTACACCATTGTATATTCTTACAGGAACTATTTTTTCAACCAAACTAGTGGCACCTTCAACATTAATTGTTGCAATAGCGTATTTCGCAGAATCCACTATGCTTCTAGGTCCAGTTATTTTTACTGATGAAGGATTAGGCTCACCATACCCTCTATAGTAATCCTTTGCTTGATTACCATCATATTTTATATCCACATCCATAACTCTTGATACTATGCTTTCTACAGTGCATGGAATTTGAGAAGGATACGTACTTATAATTTCAATTCCGCTAGGCCCAGTAATTTCAACTTTTGCATTTTGTGTTCCTTCTGTAAATCCTAATACATCAATATATGCAGAAAAATCACTTTTATTTATTTTAACAAGCTGTTCAGCTGTTCCTTTTACTTTAACATTTATTGTTAAATTATCTTTATCAACATTCATTAAAACCATATTGGAATTATCTAATGCTGATAAACTTTTTATAGTAACCGGGATATTGGTAATATTTGCATCTTGAATAGGATTAGTTTGAACCATGACAATTGCCCATAAACCAATTGAAATAATTAAACATGTGATTTGAATGAATAGTTTTTCATTTTTTATCTTCATTTCGTAATCTCCATTTATCAAATAAATTTGGTTTATCAGTTTCAGTATAAATACTAGACAATAATTTTTGTAATTCTTCGATTTGAATATTTCTATATAGCCTTCCTTCAACTGCATAGGAAATATAACCTGTTTCTTCAGATACAATTAAAGCAATTGAATCTGATCTTTCAGTCATTCCTATAGCTGCTCTATGTCTCGTACCAATATCTTTGCTTAATAAATTATTATCTGTTAATGGTAAAAAACATCCTGCAGCTCTAATGGTATAATTTTGAATTATTACTGCGCCATCGTGTAAAGGTGTATTTGGTATAAAAATATTTATCAATAAACCACTTGATATTTCTGCATTTAATATTGTACCTGTATCAGCTATGTCATTTAATCCTATTTTTTTCTCAAAAATAATAAGTGCACCAATTTTCTGTCTTGCCAAAGATGATGTAGCTAATACAATTTCTTTAATTACTGATTCTGAAGTAGCAGTATTCCTTTCTAGTGTACTAAAAGAGAACATCGATTTAGTTCCTATATACTCCAAAGCCTTTCTAATTTCCGGTTGAAATACAACAACTAATGCAATAATACCTACTTGAAATGTATGGTCTAAAATATATTTAACCATATGAAGCTCAAAAAGTGTTGATATTGGAATTAAAATTATTAATAAACCGATACCTTTTATAAGCTGCTTTGCTCTCATATCTCTAATAAGCATATAACCATGATATAACACATAGTATACTATAGCTATATCAATAATGCTGTTTATGCCTATATTAGTAAATATTAATTTTATTCGCTCCATAATACCACATCCCAAATTTATTATTCTACATCCATTTGACTCATCGTATCATTATAAGATCTGTTCATTCTATCCTTATAATAATTTAAATCTTCATTTTCAATATAATCCATTATTGGATATACCACATGTTCTGTATTACCATTTTCTCCAGTACCCTTATAAACCCATAAAGGTATATACTCAATATTCTTTATTGAAACTTCGCCAGTTTCACCCTTTTTCTCTATTTCAATATTAATAATAACTCCGTCTTCAGTATATTGAGGATTTGTAACTCCATAAGGAGTAAGTGTTTCAATTCTTTGATTTGATATAAAATTGCCCATTGAATAAATTATAAACTTTTTTTCACCTTCATAATCAATTGTTTTTGATGGTTGCACAACATGAGGGTGGCTTCCGAGTATAATATCAACACCTTCTTTAAATAACATATCTGCCAATGCTTCTTGTCTTTCGTTTTGAATTCTTGCATATTCATTACCCCAATGAAAATATGCTACAATGACATCAACATTTTGTTCTTTAGCATAATTAATATCCTCAATCAATTTTTCTTCATCAATGATATTAACCATTTTATCTAAATCTTCTGGTGAAATTACACTTTCTAATCCATTAACCATTTCAGTATATGAAATAAAGCCTAATTTAATTCCTTTAACATCCTTAATCAAAACTCTAGACTCAGGTTTCGAAACATATGTACCAATATTGTCCATTCCCCTGTTATTGATTTCTTCTACAGTTCTTATAATTCCAGCTTTCCTTGTATCTAGACTATGATTGTTTGCAGTTGACAATATATCGATTCCTGCTTCTTTAATTGCATCTAATACTTCGTCTGGTGCATTAAACAACGGATATCCTTGATAAGCATAAACTTCATCACCAGCTGTTGTACCTTCAAAATTTGCAATAGCTATATCTGCATCTTCAAATATGTTTTTTACATATTTAAAACTTTTTCTAAAATCATATGAATTTGATAATTTATCGTAGGCACCATCAATTTGTGAAGGATGGAACATAATGTCACCAGTCGCTGATAAAGTAATTGTAACATCTTCAATAGGTTCTGGCTCATTTGGTTCATTTGGTTCATTTGTATTTTGTATATTTTCATTTTGTGAAATATCAGTATTTTCATTTGTATTTTTTTGTTTTTCTCTAGCTAAACCATTAACAGCTACAATAGCTGAAATAATTCCTATAATAACTAAAAGAAAAACAATATTTCGTTTTTTTCTTCTTCTGATTCTTCTGGATCTTCTGCTCATTTTTATCCCCTTAATAATTCATATATATAATATTAACTTAATACATTGGTTTTTGCAATAAATTAATTATTAAAAATCGCTTAAAATTCTATGTTATAATTACTTAAGTAATTAAATATCGACATAAATTTTTTATTTTTTATATTTTTGATTATTATTTTTAGGTTTTATTAAAGCATTAGAATCAAAACCTATCAAATCATATCTTTTTTCCTTAGTTAAAGCTTTATAAACTAATTCATAATTTTCCTTTTTATTATATTGCATTAACGCTCTTTGCATTTTTCTTTCTTCTATATCTTTTGGAATATACACATTTTCTCCAGTCATAGGATTTATACCTGTATAATACATACAAGTGGATAATGTTCCAGGTGTCGGATAAAAGTCCTGTACCTGCTCTGGAATATGACCCATATCACGGATATATTCAGCTAGTTCAATAGAATCTTTCAATGTTGAGCCTGGATGTGAAGAAATAAAGTATGGAACAATATACTGATTTTTATTTTGTTTTTTGTTTTCATCATAAAACCTTTCTACAAATTGATTATATACTTTTATCGAAGGCTTACCCATTAATTTAAGAACTTTATCAGATACATGTTCAGGTGCTGTTCTTAATTGACCACTAACATGATATTTACAAAGCTCTTTAATAAAATCGTCCTTACTATCATATAATACATAATCATACCTTATGCCTGATCTTATAAAAACTTTTTTTATTTTCTTTATTTTTCTAATTTTCCTTAATAACTCAATATAATCTTTATGATCTACATCTAGGTTTTTGCATTTTTCTGGAGAAAGACAACTTTTATCATTGCATGCTCCAAATTTTTCTTGTTTTTTACATGATCTAATTCTAAAGTTTGCAGTTGGGCCTCCAACATCATGTATATAGCCTTTAAAGTCCTTGTCTTGTGTCATCTTTTCTGCTTCTTTTATTATTGAATCATGACTTCTAGATTGTACAATCCTACCTTGATGAAAATTTAAAGCACAAAAATTACATCCCCCAAAACAACCTCTGACGCTTGTAATGCTAAATTTAATTTCATTAAGCGCAGGTATTCCTCCATCTTTTTTGTAAATTGGGTGATAATTCGTCATATAATTTAAATCATATATATCATCAAGCTCCATTTGAGATAATGTATCCATTGGTGGATTTTGAATAACATATATATTTCCGTATTTTTCTACTAAGGTTTTACCAGATATGGGATCCGTATTTTCGAATTGCAATTTAAAGCTTTCAGCATATTTCTCTTTAGAAGAGGATACTTCCTGAAAACTTGGAAGCATAATAGGTTCAAAGGCACGTTCTATGTCACGAGTTCTATAAACAGTTCCTTTAATAAATGTTATTTCTTCTATAGGAATACCACTTTCAAGAGCTTCAGCAATTTGTATGATTGATTTTTCTCCCATACCATAAACAAGTAAATTAGCTCCAGAATCCATTAAAACAGACCTTTTTACACTATCAGTCCAATAATCATAATGACTCATTCTTCTTAAGCTGGCTTCAATACCACCAATAATTATAGGTACATTTTTATATGCTTCTCTAATTTTATTCGCATAAACTGTAACAGCTCTGTCAGGTCTTAAATTTGGTTTACCACCAGGTGAATAAGCATCAGTATGTCTCTTCTTTTTAAAAGAAGTATAATGATTAACCATTGAATCTATATTTCCAGAATTAATTAAAAAACCATATTTAGGTATACCTAAAATTTTGAATGATTCTATATCTCTCCAATTAGGTTGAGCTATTACCCCCACTCTATATCCATATCTTTCTAAAAGTCTAGATATTATTGCAGCTCCAAAAGAAGAATGATCAACATAAGCATCACCTGTGACAAAAACAAAATCACATTGATCCCATCCTCTTTTTTTCATATCATCTATATTAATTGGTAAAAAATCCATATAACCTCCGATTTATAATGCAGAATGCAGAATTAATTCTCTTACAAAAAACTTAATCTATTCTTTATTTTTTATTTATTTATTAATTAATTATACCATCAATTGTATTAAAAAAACAATAAAAACAAAAAAGTAGTAATTAAAGAGGTTACTGAATTTGCCATTCTGACATTTTTTCAGTAACCTTCAATTAAATCACTACTTTTATAATAATAATTTTAAATTCTTCACTACGTTCAATTAATTAACTTACGTTTTTTAATACAACAAGATTTTAATTATCTGCATTTCTACATTAATTACAATTCTGCATTATTTAAACGCTTCTACAACATCTCCGTTTGAAAGGCCTGCTGCATTTCCTTCTTCAATATCAAGATGGAAATCTAATGCATAGTTATCACCGACTCTACATAATACATTGTCAAAAACTAACCCTCTTTGTCCATCAACTTTTACTTTAACTATATCTTTATCCTTAACACCAAATTTCTCACCATCAGTTGTATGTAAATGTATATGTCTTGATGCAACAATTACACCTTTAGTTAACTCTACTTCACCTTTTGGTCCTACTAATTTAACGCCTGGTGTTCCTTCAAGTTTTCCAGAATCTCTTACAGGAACATTCTTAAGTCCAAGTGTAATCGCATCTGATATTGATAGTTCTACCTGTGACTCTTTTCTAACTGGTCCAAGAATTCTAACTCCTGGAATTGTTCTTTTTGGTCCTACTATGTCAACTTTTTCATCACAAGCAAATTGACCAGGTTGACTTAAATCTTTTATCCATGTAAGTTCATAACCTTCTCCAAATAATGTATCTAAATCTTCCTGAGATAAGTGAATATGTTTATTTGATAATCCCACTGGTACTTTAAAGCTCATATTGTCCTCCATATATTAAATTTATCATTAGTTTAAATTATAATATAACTTCTAAATAATAGCAACCTTAAAATTTATTTTTGAATAAAAGTATAAGTTATTCTTTAACTTTTGTTCTAATAGTTTTTAATAATAAAAAATACAAAGCACTTATTATCGTTAAAACTATAAAATAGTAAGAAATATATATAGTTAAATTATTATTTGGCATAAATTCTGACATTATATAAAAGAAAATAGATGATGCTATATATATAATTATTTTTTTAGTATTGAAAATATTATTTTTTAAGACTTTATATTTCTTTACATCTTTTCTTATTTTAGAATCATGTATTTGTTTATAAAAATAATTATCTTCAGGCAAGTATTTGTTTTTATTTGCAAATTCATATAACTTATCAATATTAATTATATTTAAATTTAATTTTAATTTTTCAATATTATTTTTGGCATCATTACTTAAATTATTCGTTGTGACTATGATACCATTTTTTATAGTACTATTATTTATTATGCTAATAAAATTTCGAACGTCTGTTTTTTCAATTTCTGCTCCTTCATGAAACTTATAAATTTTAACATAACAATCAGCATCATGCTTATTAATTAAGTATAAATGTTTTCCTGCCTTTTTAAAATTTTTGTATCCTTGCTTTTCAAAATAATATTTTATGAATTTTTCAAATTCAAGTATATCCATTTCATTTATCTTTTTAAAAAAATAATCTTTTTTAAATTTTAATAATAATAATTGTTTTCCTTCATTTTCTTTTCTTTCAATTATAAGTTTATTTATCAATGTAAATATTAATAATATCTGCAATGAAAATACTATTGATATGAATAATTCAGACGTTATATAGAAAATAATTAAATATACAACAATACAAATTACTAATTTGTAAAGAAATAAATCAGCACGAAAACTAAAATAATTTCTAGAACCAATGGTTTCTTCCACATAAACTTTTCTATTTTTATTTCTATTAATCAATATAATCACCTCATTATATTAATTCCCAAATTATTACATTTTATACTTTTTTATTACTAAATAAAAAAGATTTGAGCTAAATTTTAACCCAAATCTAATCTATTTAATTCCTGCATTACCTGCATTATTTTTAAATGTTATTTACAGCAGCTTCCAACTTATCTAAATGCTTTATTGGATAATATGATAATAATTCTTTAAATTGCTCTACTGTAAGGCCTTGCGCTGATGTGTATATTTTTATTTTTTCATCAAGACTTGCATTAATAAAACTTTCCTTTATATCTTCAAAACTTTTATCCATATATTGTGCTCCTTTCAGTTCTTACATTTTTTATGTTTAAGTGAAATAATACATATAATTTTATTTTATATTTAAGTATAACCTTTATTTATTATGACACTTTTACGCGAATCTATTACAATAAAATTTTAGACTATATTTTATTTGTTAAGATATATTAATCCAATTTTAGTTAATAGTCAATAAAAAAGAGATTGTTTTTAAACAAATCTCTTGTTGTGACTTTGTTATAAATAACTATAACATTCTAAACCGTAGGTTAGTGTCATTCTAATAATTTCTGTCATTCTGAACCGCAGGTAAGGAATCTTAAGAATTTTTTCAATCATTTCAATTATTTACTAAACTTTTTATTTTTATAGCTTTAGAAGAATGCTTCCAAATTACCTGTGCTAAATAAAAATCAACCATACTGTGAATTACAGTACCTACTCCAACTAGTAATATTACAGATGTAAAAAAACCCTTATCATAGTATAATGGACTCATTCTATTACCAAAGTAAAATGGCAGTACAACCAATACTTCACATATACCATGCAATAAACCTATACATAAAGAATATGGTAATGATGATTTTACAGTATCAATTATATTAATATGTTTTTTTAATATTATTGAACCAGCATAAGCGAAAACGATATGCGAAGCTGCACGCATTACAACTACTAATGGAAATCCTGCCATAAAAAATCCTAATGTTGTTCCAACTGCCACCATAACAGCTATTAATGGCGAAATAAACATTGCAATAAATATTGCAACATGACTTGCAAGAGTAAATGAAGCAGGCTCTAATGTTATTTTAATTGGTGATATTATAGGTATTACAATACCTATAGAACATAATAATGCAGAAATTGTCATAATATAAAGTTTATTATTTCTATTCATTTTTAAATCCTTTCTTCTAATTAATATAGTAAGTGTAAAGCCACGTGTCTTGACACCATGCTTTAATTATAAATAAGGATTTATCTTTTGTCAATTTATTTATCTTTTAACAATATATTTTCTTTACATAATACCTGGGTAATCCTTTTGTAAGACTCTTCATCCTTGCACTGTATCCTATGGAGATGAATTCCACCCGTTAAATTAGATAATGGTAAAGACTTGTATTTTTCAATTTTTTCAAGAAACAAATCTACATCATAGCGAGAAAAAATACGAAGTTCACCTATTATTTGTCCATAAACACCATGCTCTACAGTTACATCAAGCACAGCTCCTCCATTATCTACAACTGCATATAATTCTTTACCCATATTTTCCTTATTGTGTTTACAGGCAATTGTAAAGATCAAATTATCTTCATGCGACTTATCTATTACATAACCTCTTGGTGTTGCAGAAATTTTAAGTCCTAATGCTCTCATTAAAGCTATATCTCCTACAATTACCTGTCTGCTAACATTAAATTTCTTTGCTAAAGTACTAGCACTTATAGGGTCATTATATGAATTTAGTATTTTTTCAATTTTTTCTCTTCTTTCAACAGAATTCATTTTTTACCTCCATCATTTTATAATTCTCCCCACATTTGACCAGAAACTATCTTCCTATGCCATTTTCTCGGGCATAATAAAATAAATATTGTTGTGCATAACCAGAAAATTTACCAAATTTATTTTCTGCAAAAATTCTTATATCCTTATCGCTTGTATTTTCTCCAACATATAGTGTTTGCATAATTCGCCTAACCCATACGTCAACTGGAAATGTATCAAATTGTTTCATAGAAAATAGCAAAATACAATTTGCAACCTTGTCCCCAATTCCCTTATAGGTTTTTAAATATTCTAGCCCTTCATCATATGTTTTATTCTTAAGATTATAAATTATATCCTTTTCATATAAAGCCCTTTGTGCAGCTTCTTTTATTCTTTCAGACCTAAAACCAGCCTTACATTGCTGGATTTTTTCTAAGGGTGCCTTACATAATTGTTCTGCACTAGGAAAAGCATAATAATCTCTTCCTTTGTAGTTACATATATAATCACCAAAGGACATACTTAAATTTTCTATAACTTTCTTAATCATGGGAATTCTATTATTAGCAGAAATCATAAAAGAAATCATAGTTTCCCATTCATCTTGATTTAATATTCTAATACCTTGTCCAAACTCAATGGATTTATTAATTACTTCATCTACATTTATTTGATTCTTTATATTATCATAATCTGTGTCCATATCAAAATAATTTCTAATAAGTGTTTCATAATCATCATAATTAATTTTATCAAATATTATAGTAGAATTATTTTGTAATATGTTTATTACTTTATTTTTTACAACACCAGTATAACTACCATCATCTTCCTTGTTCCATCTAAAACATTGTCCACAATCAAAAATATGAGTTATATTAAAGCTTTTTACATTTTCTATAATTAATTTATTATCTTTTTCATATATTAACATAACGTTCCTCCTCATACCATTTTAAACTATTTTGTAATAAAAATAAAGATAAACTTATTAAAAGTAAATTCTTTATAATATTCACAAACATAATAAAAAAATTATTGATTTTTTATAATTATTTGATAATATATAAGATATTACAAAAAGGGGACATTAATAAATGAACATATTTAACATTAAAAAATTTTTATTCGAAACAATTTATTTAACTATTGGTTGTATTTTTTCAGCATTTGCTGTTAATAACATTTTAAAACCAAATGGGTTAATTACTAGCGGTATTACTGGTATAGCATTCATACTAGAAAAATACACAAATATTAACTATTCCATTATATATTATGTCATTAATATGACAGTATTAATAATTACATTTATTATTCTGGGGAAAAAAGAAATAATAAAAATTGCATTTATCTCAATTATTTATCCTTTGGTGCTCATTGTTTTACAAAACTATCATTTAAAATTTGTTGAAAATGATTTGTTACTTGCAACAATTTATTTTTCTATATTTAATGGAATAGGTATTGGAATGATCTTAAGAAAGGGTTATTCCTTTGGAGGAACTGACACTATTGCAAAAATATTAAAAAAGAAATTCTTTAAATCTTTAAATATAAGTTATATTCTTTTAGTTATAGACGGATTAGTAATTATTGCATCAGCATTTGTATTTGGAAGAAACATTGCTTTATACTCAATAATCAGCCAATTAATTACAACAAAGGTATATGATTATATTATTTTTGGATTTGGTTCAAAATTATATAAATTGGAAATAATAAGCGATAAATATGAAGATATTACAAATTACATCATGTATGAATTAAAAAGAGGTGTAACATTAATTGATATCACAGGAGCATATAGTAAAGAGAAAAAACAAAAAATTATAACAGTATGCTCTCCCTCAGAATCTATATTAATTAAAGAATTAATAAAAAATAAAGACGAAAAGGCATATGTAGAAGTATTGCCAGTAGAATATGTTTGGGGCAGAGGAAACAGATTCATTAATATAAATCTTGAAGAATATTAAAAAGGTGGGATGCCCCACCTTTAAATATGTTCTATAAAACTACCTTTACCAAATGTTTTTGCTTTTTCTAAATTAGATTTACTTTCCTCTTCATTGTTTTCAAGAGCATTTATTTTACTTAAGAAATAATAGCCTAAAGCAATCCTGTAATCATTCCTGCCATTAATGCTTAAACTTTCAAAAAATTCTTTTCTAGAAATTCCTTTATCATTGTAAAAATCTGAAACTGCATATACAAATTCTATAGCAGATTTATTGTTTTCTCTTTTTTGATATTCATCTAATACGCCTTTTGCCTCAATAACAACATCATTTGCTTTATCAATTTCACCATTAAAAAATAGACTTAAAATTAAATTATGATAATAAATATGCTGCCAGTTTGGAGGAATTTTTTTAATTTCATCCATTAAAATCGTTATTGATTCATCAAATCTACCTGCATACAAAAGACCTGTTGTTTTTTGAATAAGATTAATATTTCTTTCTCTACTTGACTGGATTTTTAAAAGCAACTTGTTAACTTCATCAATATATTTTTCTGGACTTTTTTCCACATATAAAAGTTGATTAAACAAATTTACTTGTTTTATGAGAATTTGTCTTCTAATAATAAAATATGCAATAAATACCAATATAACCAATAAATAAATTTCCATGATTTCACCTTCGTCTTTTTATTTATAATTTTAATTTAGATAAAGCATCTGCTAATGCTGTATTAATATTTTCATCTTGTTTGTTTTGTTGTCTTGTTAAATACTTCCTTGCTTCTTTATTGGAAACCGATGTTGTTTCCTGTTGCTTTCTTTTGTTAAAAGAAGATAATTTCTCTCTAAACCCGCATTTACATACGAATATTTTCCCTTCACCCTCGCCTCTTAATTCAAGTTTCTTATGACAG
This sequence comes from Tissierellia bacterium, assembly GCA_028709465.1. Classification (GTDB taxonomy): domain Bacteria; phylum Bacillota; class Clostridia; order Tissierellales; family Sedimentibacteraceae; genus Sedimentibacter. The sequence goes on from JAQVWY010000015.1 coordinate 12,030, forward strand.
TTAGGACATCTAGCATTAGTAATTTGTGCTAAACCTTTACGATAGCTACATTCTCTGTTTTGACAAACAAGCATTATTCCTTTTTTATTCTTAACCTCTAATAAATAATTTCCACACTCAGGACATTTGGTTTTAGTTTCATTGTCATGTACATATTTTTGATCACTTAATTTAATTTCTTTTACAATTTCCTCTGTGTATTTTTTCATATCATTAAGAAATGAATTTTTGTTTAGTTTGCCCTGTGCAATTTCATGAAGCTTTTGTTCCCATTCCGCAGTAAGAACTGGTGATTTTAAATCCTTTGGAGCAAGCTCTAATAATTGACGTCCTTTTGATGTAGTATAAATGTAGTTTTCTTTTTTTTCAATTACAAAGCTGTTAAATAATTTATCAATTATATCAGCCCTTGTTGCAACAGTTCCAAGTCCGCCAGTTTCCCCAATAGTTTTTTTCAAATCCTTATTTGCATTTTTCATATATTTTACAGGGTTTTCCATTGCTGATAAAAGGGTTGCTTCTGTAAATCTAGCAGGTGGTTTTGTTTCTCCATTAGTTTGTTTTATAGATGAAACTTTTAGAACTGCACCTTTTTTAAATTTATTTAATAACTCTACAGGAAAATTGTTTAATATTTCATCATCTTCATATTGATTATATATTTCCTTCCAACCTTGAGATAATGTTACTTTTCCCCTTGTTGTAAAAACTTCATTTTCAACATTTCCTGTAATAATAATTTTTTCATATTCATAGGGATTAGACAAAACAGACAAAAACCTTTTTACAACTAAATCGTATATTTTCCTTTCCTTATCTGATAAATCCTGTAAAAACACTGTTTGCTCAGTAGGTATAATCGCATGGTGGTCGGAAACCTTATTGTTATTTACAAAATTTTTATTTCCTTTTATAGGTTGAGATTGAATTTTAAAACCTATCTTCGCATAAGGTCCTACGCTGCATGCTTTAACTCTGTCCTTTAACGTGTCTACAACATCCTCACTTATATATCTAGAATCAGTTCTAGGATAAGTTAAAACCTTATGATGTTCATATAATTTTTGTATGATAGAAAGAGTTTCTTTAGGAGAAAAACCATATATTTTATTTCCATCTCTTTGAAGTTCTGTTAAATCATATAATAATGGAGCATATGTTTTATCATGTTTTTTGGAAACATCAGATATCACTAAATCTTTATTTTTAAGAGAATTGATTATGGTAGCACATTTATTTTTATCAAATGTTTTGTTATCCTTGGTTTTTGAATCTTCCCAAATGAAATTTAAATTACAAGCATTTAATTCAATTCCATAATAAGTTTTCGATTTAAAATTCATTATTTCATCTTCAAGAGAAGCAATCATAGCTATTGTTGGTGTTTGGACCCTACCCAGTGAAAGCTGTGCATTATGCTTACACGTAATTGCTCTAGTAGCGTTTATTCCAACTATCCAATCAGCCTCTGAACGAGCCAATGCTGATTGAAATAAATTTTCATATAATTTTCCATCTTTTAAATTGTTAAATCCATCATTTATTGCTTTATCAGTAACTGAAGAAATCCAAAGTCTTTTTATTGGCTTTTTCACATTTGCTTTTTCTATAATCCATCTAGCAACCAATTCTCCCTCCCGGCCAGCATCCGTTGCAATAATTATTTCAGTTACATCAGACCTGGAAAGTTGATTTTTTACAACATTAAACTGCTTTCCAGATTGCTTGATAACTTCTGTCTTCATAAATTTGGGAATAATAGGCAAATCCTCCATATCCCATGTTTTGTATTTTTCATTATATCTTTCAGGATCAGCTAAGGTAACTAAATGACCTAGGCCCCAAGTAACTATATATTTATTTCCTTCTACAAAACCATTACCTTTATTTTTACATCCTAATACTTTTCCTATATCTTTACCAACAGAAGGTTTTTCTGCTAACACTAATTTCATATTTTCATTCCTTTTCTATATAATAACATTATTATATCCATTATTATTATAATTTTAATACATCCTTCATTTCATACAATCCAGGACCTTTATCTTTTAAAAATAGCGCTCCTTCACAGGCTCCCCTTGCAAAGCATTCCCAATTATATGCATGATGAGTAATTTCTAATCTTTCACCCATTAAACCAAACATAACCGTATGACTACTAGAAATATCACCAGCTCTTACAGAATGATATCCAATTGAACCGAGCTTTCTTTCTCCAGCTCCTTCCCTGCCATATACAGCTATATCTTTTAATTCCTTTTCCATAGCATGAGCTATTATTTCTCCCATTTCTTTAGATGTTCCACTTGGCGCATCCTTTTTAAATGCATCATGCATTTCTATTATCTCTATATCGGATATATTTCCAATAATTTTTGAAGTAATTTCTAATAATGTATTCATTAAATTTACAACTCTAGAAGTGTTAGAAGCAAATAGTAATGGAATTTGTTGTGATGCTTCATAAATTTTTTTAACATTATCATCTGTAAAACCAGTGGTTCCGCAAACTAATGACTTTTTATACTTAACTGCCATATCCACCACTTTCATTGACAGCTCAATGTTAGAAAAATCTATTATAACGTCACATTCATTTATTACATCTTCTAAATTATCAACTACTGATGCTCCAATATTACGTCCCAGTCCAGCCACCATTCCTATATCTTGTCCAATATATTCTTTGCCTGGATGCCCCACACCTGCAACTATTTCAAAGTCATTAATTTCTGATGAAACTTTAGTAATTAACCTACCCATTTTACCTTTTGGTGCAATTATAATTAATTTCATAAATTCCTCCATTTATAATAATTATTTTTTCATTATAACCCATTACGATCAAATAGAAGATTTGCGTTCCTGTCATCCTCAACGATAGTGAAGGATCTCTCGTTTTGATACATTGAGATTCTTCACCTACGGTTCATAATGACAGAGTAGTTACGTTATTCATAACAATTACATAAACACAATTATTGTGTTATAACTAATTAGTTTAATTTAGCTACAACTAGTATAACGCAAATTATATGAAATTAAAAGAATTAAAAAAGTGAAACTTATCTTTCTGTTTCACTTTAATTTATATTATATGAATTATGATTCCTCTTTTTTTCTATTATTATCAGTTTTCACATGCTCTAATTTTGTAATGGATACTTCATAGGCAGTCTTTGTTTCATAGTCATCTTCATCAGTTTTTTTCTGATATCTTCTACTTTGAATTCTTCCCCACACCTTAACATGATCTCCTACTTCTAATTTTTCACAATATCTTGCGTTTCTACCCCATGCAATACACGGAATATAATCAGATTTGTTGTAAGATCTGTTAACAGCTATTAGCATGTCAGTTATTTCTCTCCCAAAAGGAGTAGTTCTATATTTTGTTTCCTTGCACAAGTAACCATTTAGAAATACTTCATTAGGATGTCTAATTATTTCTTCGATTTCTTCATCATTAGGAATTGAAATATCCCTTACAAACACCCTCAACAAAAGTTTATTGCTAGTATCCTCATATCTATTATAGGATCGGAACTGACCATCTATTATAATATATTTCCCAATGTCCATCTCCATATCATTAATTAATCTTTCAGATATTATTACAGGAAGCAAATCTTTTGTATCGCTTAATCTTGGTACTTCCAAATAAAATTCGTAAAATTTTTCTCCAAACACCTCATGGCTAAACTCCAAATCGGTATTTATGGTACCCACTACCCTAATATAGTTTGATTGCAACTGTTTATCATTCATACCCTTTCTTCCCCCTACAATTTGTCTTATATTACTTATATTATTCATACTAAATGAATATATGCTTTAAATATTAATTTTTTTATATTTATATTTTATTTACCTTAAGTCTTAAGTTTTACAATAAAAATAGGGAAACACAAAAGTAAAAACTTTGAGTTTCCCTATTATAAAAATTAAAACATAATTATTTAAATTTTATTCATTAGACCATAAATCATATATACTGTTATCTTCCCATATAATTCACCCCTTTTTCTATATGTACATTTACTTTTTTCACTTATATTAATAATATCACTTTAAAGTCAATAATAATATGTTAACGTTACTTTCAAATGGATTTATGTTGAAGTTTAAAATATTTTGTTATATAATAAACCAGAAAATTAATGAAAGGACGATATTAATGAAATTAGGTATTGTAGGACTTCCTAATGTAGGTAAAAGTACATTATTTAACGCAATAACTTCTGCGGGAGCTGAATCAGCAAATTATCCATTTTGTACAATAGAACCAAATGTAGGAGTTGTAAGCGTTCCAGATAAAAGATTAGATTTTTTAACAAAAATGAGTGATTCAGGAAAAACCGTTCCAGCTGTTATTGAGTTTTTTGATATAGCAGGACTTGTTAAAGGTGCAAGCAAAGGTGAAGGCCTTGGAAATAAATTTCTATCTCATATAAGAGAAGTGGAAGCAGTTATTCACGTGGTAAGATGCTTTGATGATGACAATGTAATACATGTTGAATCAACTGTAGATCCTATAAGAGACATTGAAATTATTGAACTAGAGCTTATCCTCGCTGACTTGGAAGTAATGAGCAAAAGGATAGAAAGATTAGTTAAAATGTCTAAAAATGATAAATCACTTATTCCTGAATTAGAGCTTGTAAAAAGAATTATAGAACAATTAGAAAGTGAAAAACCTATTCGTTACTTAAACTGTTCTCCTGAAGAAGAAAAGCTTTTAAAAACATTTAACCTTATAACAGCTAAACCAGTACTTTATGTTGCAAATGTTGATGAAGATTATATATTAGAACCAGAATCAAATAAATATGTTAATGTTGTAAAAGAATATGCATCAACAGATAATTCTGAAGTTATTACTATATGTGGCAAAATAGAAGAAGAAATTTCAACACTTGATGATGATGAGAAAAAAGAATTTCTTCAAGAATTAGGACTAGAAGAATCAGGACTTGATAAGCTAATTAGATCAAGCTACCATTTGCTAGGATTAATCAGCTTCTTTACAACAGGTCCAATAGAATCAAAAGCATGGACAATAAAAAAAGGAACAAAGGCTCCTCAAGCTGCTGGTAAAATTCATTCCGATATAGAAAGAGGATTCATTAGAGCTGAAGTAACTTCATATGATGATGTTGTAGAATATGGCTCAATGAATGCAGTAAAAGAAAAAGGTCTTATGCGTCTTGAAGGAAAAGAATATGAAATGAAAGACGGAGACATAGTATTATTTAGGTTTAATGTTTAATAATTTTACATGAATTATTTATATTGAAAAAGGTGGGCACAGAATCTGTGCCCATCGTAATATTCCACTTGATATACTTCTTTTGTTTCTAAATAATTTAAAAACATTTCTCTGTAATTATTTCCGTTTGCTTTACCTGTTTGCTTTTTCATAATTATGGTATACTTTTAGAAAGGTGATTAAAAATGTGCGGCAGATATTATTTCGATATTGATGAAAAGGAATTAAAGGAAATTGTAGAAGAGGCTCAAAACAATATAAATAAAGATTTTATAACTGGAGAAATTTATCCTACAAATACAGCCCCTATAATAACAGCCCAAGGTACAACTCTTGCAAAATGGGGATTTCCAAAATGGGATGGAAAAGGATCTATTATTAATGCTAGGGTTGAAACATTAGGTGAAAGAAAAATGTTCAAAAATTTAATAAATTCTAACCGTTGTATCGTACCTGCTTCTGCTTATTTTGAATGGAAAATAATTTCTGAAACTAGCAAGCTGAAAAATAAATATATAATAAGAAAACCTAATTCAATTTTATATATAGCTGGTTTATATAATTCATTTAAAAATTCCAATGAACAATTAAGTATTTTTGATGATACTTCTATAGAGACAATGCAATATACTATAATTACGAAAAAAGCCAATACATCTGTATCATATATCCATGATCGTATGCCTTTGATTTTTAACAAAAAAGAAATGCATGCTTATCTTCATGGAGAAGACTTGAACGCATTATTGAATAATAACAATGTTATTCTTGAATATGCTATTTTTTAAATAAATACCAAGTCTTGCTGTCTGTTTCATATTTTAATTCATATATATCTTTACCGTTGTGCTGGCAGACGAAAACAATTCGTTTGTTACCAATGATATTTTCTTCGTAAATTTTTTGAATCTTTTGAATTCTGACAACTTGATCTTCAAGTCTAAATTTTACTGGTTCAATTTTTCCACTTTCTAATCCTTTGTTAGGATGAAATATTACCATTACCTTTATGGGTTCATTTAATATTTTCAAAACATCACCTTCTTACAAAATACTACTCATACCTGGATATTCATCATCAGGATATCCCCCTAATATTGGGCTTAATTCTGAGTTTGCAAATATACCTCTGATTACAGCCGTATCCCCGTATTTTTCACGAATACTATCAATAACCTTATCAAGTTTTTCATTTTTTAATAAATTTTTATCTTTAAGCATGCTTAATTGCTGAAACTTTGCAAATTCCAAACCAGATACAGAAACACCTAACTGCCTAATTGGTCTAGAGTCCCAATTCTTGTCAAACAAAGCACAAATATTTTTATAGATATCTTTTGTGCAATCAGTAAAATAGGGCAACTTTTTTTGTCTGGATATATAATTAAAATCTTTGTCTTTTATACCCACACTTACTACTTTACACATCATTTCAGCTTCTCTTAACCTCCAAGCAGTCATTTCCACCAAACTTAATATTATTGCATGAGCAATTTCTGTGTCTATTACATCAAATTTCAAAGTACTACTGTTTCCCACACTTTTAATGGGAGGAGATGCTTTAAATATAGATCCATCAATGCCGTTTGCATAAGCATAAATCATGTGACCGTATACCCCTATAGATTTAAACAACAAATTAGGATCCGTTTTTGCCAAATCACCTATAGTGTAAATTCCCCATCTGTTTAACTTTACCTTCGTTTTTCTTCCCACCATAAACAAATCTTCTACAGGCAAAGGCCAAAGTTTTTCTTTTATTTCTTCTGGAAAACATGTGTGACATTTATCAGGTTTTTCAAAATTTCCAGCCATTTTAGCTAATAGCTTGTTTTTAGATATTCCTATATTTATTGTATAGCCGAAAATATTTTTTACATCTTCTTTTATTTTGCAGGCAAGACTCAAAGCTTCTTCTTTGTTTAAATCTGTAAAGCGCAGGAAGCATTCATCTATACTGAACACTTCCACATCAGGAGTAAATTTATACAAATATTCTCTTAAAGTTTTGCTTGCACGAACGTAAACTTGGTAATCAGGAGGAACCACTAATAAATTTGGACATTGCCTCCTAGCTTCCATAAGGGACATACCCGTTTGTATTTTAAATTTTTTCGCAAGAATAGATCTTGCCAAAACAATACCGTGTCGATTTTGTTCATTACCGCCAATTACTGAAGCTACTTTTCTTATGTCTCTATCAATTCCTTGTTGTTGTTCATATGCTGCTGTCCATGATAAAAAAGCTGAATTTACATCGATGTGCATAACTATCATAATAACCCTCTCATCGCTCGAACTTTTGTTCGAATAATGATATTATATCACAAATTTTTTATTTTAAAAGTGTAATTTTTGTAATTATTAAATAAATCTAATTATTCTAATTATTTTAAAATAAAGTATAACTTTAAAAGTAAATTTTCATAAGTTTATATTAATAACTTTACTTTCATTAATATTCTATTGTCAAACCATTCTTTGTTCTTTATAATATTATTTATTATATAAAAAATTAAATGAGGAGATTTGCTTATGAATATTATTGTAATAAAACCTTACATAGAAATTTTACGCAAGAATTTTCCAGATATTAAATTTTATAAAACAGATGAAGAATGTACAGATGCTTCTGCCATAATAGGCCTGCCTAATGATTTCACTAAAGAAATATTAGAAAAACATCCAAATATAAAATGGATTCAAGGTCTGTTAGCTGGCTATGATATGTTAGATTTAGATTATTTTAAACAAAGAAAAATAACTTATACAAATGCAAAAGATATTTTTAGTGTTCCTATAGCAGAAGACGTAATATGCAAAATTCTAATTCATAATACAAATGCTTTAAAATATATAAATAATAAAAATCAAAAAATATGGCAAGGAAAATATAAAAGAAGAGAATTGTTCGGCCAAACAGTAGGTATAATAGGAACTGGTTCAATTGCTACAGAAGTGGCAAAGAGACTTCAAGGATTTGGAGTTAAGGTTATTGGATACAAAAGGACACCTGTTATATCGTTGCCTTATTTTGAAGAAATATATACTGGTAAAAAAGGAATGAATGATTTAATGTTACAAAGTGACTATTTAGTTATAACTGTTGATTTAAATAAGGATACTTATCACATGATCAATAAAGATAATTTGAAATTAATGAAGAAAAATGCTTCAATTATAAATATAGCTAGGGGAAGCGTCATAAATGAAGAAGATTTGATAGAATCACTAAAAAATGGTGATATTGATTATGTAGGTCTCGATGTTTTTGAGCAAGAGCCACTGCCTTTAGACAGTGAAATTTGGAACTTAGAAAATGTATATATGACTCCACATACATCAGGAACTGTTGAAAATATTAAGGATAAATTCGATAAATTAATTGTTGAAAATGTACAAAGATTTATAGACAATGAGACTTTAGCTAATGTTGTAAAATAATTAGAGACTGTCTCTCATTAGAGACAGTCTATTTTTTTTATATTATATAATAGCCTTATTATCTTCATTATCTACTAAATAAATTTCTTCTTGTCTTTGATTGATTTTTATTCTTATTCCTTGAAACAACATTTTTACCTTGTTTAGAATAAATATAAGTAATGGAATTACAATAATCCAATACCAAGGAAATATAAAATGTCTTAAAAGAGGTATGCCATCAGCTTTTAACATAATTAGATAATTTACATTTAACAATCTTGACATATTAAATGCTACTGTTGCAATAATTATAAATCCTACAAAAGGTTTTTTAATATTATTTTCTTTCTCCCAATGATCTGATATAAAGACAATAGTAATTGGTATTATAACCATGAGGGCATGTGATATCATGCTTTGAACAGCCATAATATGTATGCCTGCATAATCATAAAAAACCCATGCTGGATATATTATTACGCCAGCCCCTCCTATAAATGCAAGCAAATCTACATATGGATATAGTTTTTCTTTTTTTGTTAAAGCAATGTATGGCAATATTAAGCAAATTTGATTACACCAATCGAATCTTATATTTTTTAAACTAAAACCATAATAAATAGTCGACCAGCTTATGCGAAATATTTCTAATATAACCATTAATATTGATGTACTTTTTAATATTTTTTTTGAAAAATTTACATCACAATGCTTCATTTGCAATAAAAATATAGTTACAATAAAAACAATGCATAATGATGACATAACAATATGCTCAGTAGAAAACAACATTGAATCAGGTTCTACATTTTGAGGTTTAATAAAATTATCATAAAAATTATTCATTATAATGCCTTCCAATTCTAAATTTAACCTATATGTATTATATCATTTATATAATCAAAATTTAATTAATAAATTATTAATTTAATCTCAATATCTATTTATTTTCATAGAATTAAATCAATGTTAAACAGATCTGGAGATAAAACTGTTTATGTAAATGTAAATACTATAGGTGTTGAAATATTAAAAATTAAATTTAATAATTCTTATGGTTCATTCTATAATGTTACTTTATCAGGTCTATAAAATAAATTTATTTAACAAATAAAAGGGGCATAGCCTATTATTCTGAATAACAGGCTGTGCCCCTTTTTTCTATTATACTAAATTTATTATTTTAATCCCATATTGTGTCTTTTCTTCAAAATATGATTTTCTATATCTGTAGCTGCTTGAACAGGGTCATCTCCTAATGCAACCTTGCCACCAGTTAAATTTTCAACGTCTTGTGTCAATAACTTAACTAAATCCGGAGCGCCGGTAATAAATGGTGTAGGAGAAAGATGGGTATAAGCACCGTATGCAACTGCAAACAAACCATCAATTGTAGCTTTCTGCTCCATCCATTCAGGAGCTGTTACTGCTATTGGAAGTTGACTTATATCTACATCTAAATGATCTGCCAATGCAGTTACAAGCATGGATATTCTTCCTGTGTCAGTACATGTTCCGAAACTTAAAACTGGAGGAATTTTAAGCGCTTGGCAAATACCTTTCAATCCTTCTCCTGCCATATCAGCAGCTTCAAGTGTACATAGGCCTGCAACTTCAAGACCATGATTACCACAGCCTCCAGCAACTACTAATATATCTCTTTTTATTAATTCCTTCGTAATATTTACCGTATTCCAATCTTGAGGTCCATTCCTTAATGTTGAACAATTCGCCAATGCTACAATACCTTTAAGTTGACCATTAGCAATTACATCCACTAAAACATTTAAATCATTGTTTATAACTTTTAATACTGCCTCTGTTGAGAAACCTGCAATTGCCTTTTGTTTTATTTTTGGTACCATTGGTTCTATTTTACCATGTCTTTTCTTGAAATTTTCAATAGCAATATTTATGCATTTATCTGCCATTTCATCGGCCTTTGCAGGATAATATGGCATTTCGTGTTCTACCCCAGGCACTCCAATAATCGTGCTAACACTTATTAATGCTACCTGATATTTTTCTGCATATTGATCAATAGCTGGAGGTGAACAATTTTCTTCCATTACTAATGCATCAACAGTACCTGTTGCAAGAAATGGTTCTATAGCTAGCCAATTGCCCATCAATCCAACAAAAACATCATCTACTTCAAAACGTTGCAACAATTCTTGACCTGTTTCAATTGAACCAACTATATGAATTCCTTTCGCCCCAGCATTTATAGCCATTTCTTGATATTCCCGTTTTTTTGCCTTTTGCAACGTTGCAACGCCAATCCAAGGTTGGTGACCATTGAAAGCAATATTAACATAATCAGGATCCATAATACCTAAATCAACATCCACCTCATGAGGCATTGGAGTACCAAACAATATATCCTGTGTCATTTCAAGCCCTATTTGGGCAGTATAAATAGTTGATAACCCAAGTCTTAATGCTTTTTTCGCCAATGATACATAATCACCGTCTACATTAGTAAGACAGCTAGCTATACAGTTTTCCACATCATGTTGAACACCTGTTGGGTAAATGTGCAATTCTCTCCATAATGGCTTTCTTTTCTTTGGCGCAAATGCTTCTACCATAATGCTTTCTTGGTCTGGATTAACTTTCATTTCTCTATCAAGCAATTCTGCTAATTGCACTGCCATTTGATTTACATCATTGCTCACTTTTATTCCTGTTTTTTCGCACATCCATTTTAATTTATCTACATCTGTTATTTTAAATGATGTTTTACCTTCTCCAGTAGCTTTCAATGTTCTAAAAGCTTCAAAGGCATGATGAGCATATGTAGCTGCCCCCATAATATTTCTCATGAGAAGATTTCTCATTGCCATTGCATCTGGACCAATACCACAAACGCCTTTAAAAGCTCCTGCTTTATCGCTAATTCTACATGGTCCTTGTGTACAAAGCTGACAGCTCAACCCTTGAAGGCAAAAATTACAGCGTATTTTTTCTTGCTTCTCCCATCTAGAAAAAACACTTGAAAGACCATCGTCACGAATTCTTTTTAACATTTCTTCTACAGAATCATGGTAACTTACTCTGCCTTCCATACTTTTTGTAATTGTCATATATTCCTCCTATTAATTAATACAATGTATTGTTATTATGGCTAAATATTGTAAATACATACTGATTAGTTTATTATTAAAATTAAAAAGCTATCAGAATTATGTTATATAAATCTGATAGCTTTTTTAATCTAAAGGTTTATGAACAAAAAATATTCATTCACTAACTAAAATCATGACATATTACTGCCAGGTTTAAAAGTTTCACAGTCAGTTTCACTAGAATTTCTAGCATCTCTATGTTGAACTTCTATTTTCTGTGCAGTACAATGGTCTCCTTGTGCATAATAATGGCATGTATTTACATGACATTTGATACCAGGGTTATAATTTTTAGATTCCATTTAAATCCTCCGTCAATAATATTTAAAAGTTTTAAAACTTTCTATAAACATTATTCCCTGTTCATTTTAATATATTATGATATAATTTTTAATATATTTGTAAAAATTACCATATTATAAAGCTTTTATAAATTCATTGATATTTGTAAATGGAAGTGAGCACTCTTTATTTTCGCAAATATAATAGGTAGTTTTACTATCCTTCAAGTCATAGCCTTTTATAAATGGTACCACTTCACTTAATTCTTCTATTTCATTTTTACATAGAGCAATTACAGAAGTATTTACTAAAAATTTATTATTAATAATATTTTGAAAATCTTTTATTGCTTCCTTATCCTTTGCAACACATACTATTTCTTTAGAAGAATACAACTTATATATTAATGAAATTAATGAGAATGTATATCCAGGAGGATAATCTTCAATAAAATTAGCTAAAAATTCTATTTGTTTATTTGACATTCCTTCAATGTTAATATCTCCAGTAAGCCTTGAAAGCCTTACTAAATTAAAAGATGCAACGGAATTTCCTGATGGTATTGCACCATCATAAGCTTCCTTAGGTCTGTAAATTAAATTTTCACTGTCATTTGAAGTCATATAAAATCCGTTCTTTTCGTCATCCCAAAATAATTTAATCATTTTTTCATTAAATTTTATAGCTCTTTTTAAATAATGAGTTTCAAATGTTGATTCATACATTTCTATAAGCGCCCAAACATAAAATGCATAATCATCTAATGTTCCATTTTCTAACACTTGTTCTTCTCTATACCTTGCAGCTATTTTATTATTATCATTTATTAATTTTTTCTTTATAAATCTTAATGCGCTTTCTGCAGCATTTAAATATTTTTCATTACCAAAAGCTTTATATGCTATAGCTAATGCTGCAATCATCATGCCATTCCATGATGTAAGTATTTTATCATCTTTATGAAGACTTGTTCTAGTCAATCTGTAATCATATACTTTAGGCAATATAGTTTCTATTCTTGGATTTTCCACTTCATAATCATTATTTTTTATTAAATTTGGTATACTCTTGCCTTCAAAATTACCTCTTTTAGTAATATTAAAATGATCATTGAAAAACTTGCCATCAACTTCCCCTAACAAATTTAATATTTCATCTGGAGTAAAAACATAATACTTTCCTTCTTCACCTTCACTATCTGCATCCTGGGCAGAATAAAAGCCACCTTCTTCATGAGTCATTTCCCTTAAAACATATTCAATTGTATTTTCTGCTATTTTTCTATATAATGGCTTTTTAGTAATTAAGTAGCTTTCAGTATAAACAATTATAAGCTGTGCATTGTCATATAGCATTTTTTCGAAATGAGGCACCAACCATTTACCATCTGTAGAATAACGAGAAAATCCAAATCCTACATGATCGTAAATGCCTCCTTTGTACATACTATCCAATGTCTTTTCAATCATTTCAAGAATCTTATCATCTTTTTCTAGGTCATAATATCTCATTAAAAACATCAAATTGCTTTGCTGTGGAAATTTAGGGCTGTCACTGAAACCTCCATATTTAGAATCAAAATTTTTTTCAAATATATCCTTTGCATCATATATATTTTCAATAGACAATTTAGTTTTATCTTTTTGCTTTTTCTCTTGTTTAATAAAATCAGTTATTTGATTACTTGATAGAAGCAATTCTTCTTGATTATCATTCCATTTGTTTTTCACTATGTTTAATATCTCCATTAGTCCTTTTGTATAATATGTTGATTCCTTTGGAAAATAAGTACCAGCAAAAAATGGCTTTTGCTCATGAGTCATTATTATAGTTAAAGGCCACCCACCATGTCCTGTTATTCTTTGTGCCACATTCATATATACTGAATCAATATCAGGACGCTCTTCTCTATCAACTTTAATGCTTACAAAATGCCTGTTTAGAACTTTTGCCACATCATCATCTTCAAAAGATTCATGAGCCATCACATGGCACCAATGGCAAGTGGAATATCCAATAGATAGAAATATAGGTTTACCTTCTTTTTTTGCTTTTTCAAATGCTTCCTCACTCCAAGGATACCAGTTTACAGGATTATAGGCATGTTGAAGCAAATAGGGAGATTTTTCATTTATTAATTTATTAGGTATCTTATTAGTAGTAGTCATTTAATCACCTTATTATAATTTTTTTAATTATTATACCCCAAAATGATAAAGTTACTAATAAAATTGAATATTAGACATCAATTCACATTTATGTATAACGCGAATAAATATAAATCATGATAAACAAGTATGCTTGATATTCAAGCATACTTGCTATAAAATTTTATCATAGAATGATATTATACAGAAATTATTTCACGTATCTTGTATTATCTAAAAAAAAATAACCACCAAAATGGAAACCTTAAGTCAAAATCATGTCTTCTGTCAAATTCATTTCTTCTTTCAAATTCATGTCTTCTGTCAAACTCCATTCTTCTATTGAATTCATTCCTCATTTCAGGTTCACTTCTTCTGTCAAATTCCATTCTTCTATTAAATTCATTTCTCATTCCAGGTTCGTTTCTTCTTTCAATCATATATAAACCCCTTTCACATTGAAAAAGTAAATAATATAAAATATTCTATAAAACATTTTAGTAATCTACTTTTATAAATATAATATACTACAATATATGACAAAAAATATATCATGTTACTATCTGCTTTCACCTAAAGCACATAAAGATATATGTTTAACTTTACAGCCTTCTTTTAAATGTCTATTTACGATATCCAAGCCATCATCTTCTTCCTGCACCTATCATTTTCTCATTACCTCTAACCCATACAACCTTTTAATATTAAAGTAAAAATTATAAGCCAAATAAGTACAACAGGCATAGCATAATACCACTTTTTAGGCTTGCCATCTTTCCAAAGCTGTTCAGATTCAATTCGACATGCTTCAATTATATCTTTAGGAAGCAATTTTATTGTAACTGCCACCAATAATGGTAAAATTATTATATCATCAAGATAACCAAGAACAGGAACAAAATCAGGTATTAAGTCAATAGGTGATAAAGCATAACTAATTGTTAAAATTGCCAATACTTTCGCATACCATGGTGTAGCTTTATTCTTAAGTGTAAGAAAAACTGCAGGAATATCCTTTTTTAGTTGTTGTACTCTCTCTTTTAAATTCATGTATATACTTCCTCTAATTTAAATTACCTCATTTCTTCACAAACCATCTTTATATGTTAAACTAATTATATCATTTGCTTTAATGACTCCGGATGATGACCTGGAATTAATTTTACAATACCTGTTTTTCTTAATTTTGTATATATTTTTGATAGATAAGACTTAAGAAACCCCTTGATAGGTCACTAAATCTTTAACTCCAAAGATTTTCCTAATGGAATATCTACCATATATAATAAACAATTTAATGCATATTCCACTCAATAGAAAATTGCATTAAACCATCCCTCCTATACATAATACTTTCACATAATATTTTCACATAATACTTTATTATTTTTTATTAGTCAATATTAATATATTAACATTATAGACAACAAATATCTACAATATATATTATCCCCGACTTGCTCCGTAAGTTAATCAAGTACAATATGCTTTACTGTAATGTTTTTAACAAGAGAACCTTGTTTTTTGCATAACCTCGTTATAAATAACTTCATAAATAATCATTAATTACATAAAAATTACTAAAATTTAATTATTACAAATACAAACTTTACTATGCAACAATATTAAATATTGGTATAATAATTTTAACTAGCTGGTAAACCAACACTAGTACAATAAATAAATTTAAGGGAGGAGAAATTTATGGGATTAGCTCATGAAGTAGATTTCAAAATATTTGGCGATGATATACAGTTTGTAGAAATTGGATTGGACTATGGTGAAACAATTGTTGCAGAACCTGGTGCAATGATGTACATGGATTCAAATATTGAAATGGATACTGTTTTTGGAGACGCAAGTGACAAGGACAAGGGAAAAGGATTTAAAGGTTTATTAGCTACAGCAGGAAAACGTGTGTTAACAGGAGAAAATTTATTTTCAACTACATTTACCAACAGAGGAAACGGAAAAAAAGTGGTTGCATTTGCAGCACCTTATCCAGGAAAAATCATACCTGTAAATTTATTGGAATTTGGTGGGCAATTAATTTGTCAAAGGGATTCTTATTTATGTTCTGCTAAAGGAATTTCAATTTCAATTGCTTTTCAAAAGAAAATCGGGGTAGGCTTTTTTGGTGGCGAAGGATTTATAATGCAAAAATTGCTGGGTGATGGATTAGCTTTTTTACATGCTGGGGGGACTATTATTAAAAAGGACCTTGCACCAGGAGAAACACTTAAACTAGATACAGGATGTTTAGTGGCACTTACTAAAGAAGTGGATTACGATGTTCAATTTGCTGGAAATGTAAAAAGTGCAGTTTTCGGCGGAGAAGGTTTATTTTTAGCAACTTTAAAAGGTCCTGGTTCTGTATGGTTACAGTCATTGCCTTTTAGCAGAATGGCCGATAGAATTTATGCTGCTAGTAAAAGAGTCGGAGGTGAATCAAAGGGTGAAGGAAGCTTGCTAGGTAATATTGGAATAGGTAATTTATTTGGAAATGATTGATTTTATTAAATTTATGCATTTACTAGAGGATGAATGAAGTTAATTCATCTTCTTCATTTTTTATAATCCTACTAATGTGTGATATTCTTCCAGCTACGTCATCAGAATAACACGAAAAAAACGAAATTATTAATAAATATATTGCAAAAATAGACAAAAAAGTATAATATTTTCATATTGACTAGAAAAGAAGGTATTAATATGGAACGTAAAAATGAATTAAAAGACGTAATGTTATATATTTTAGCTGTATGCTTTTTAGCTACTGGAGGCATATTCGCAAGATTAAGTAAGCTCCCCCCCATGAACACTGCTTTTTATAGAGTTGTTATAGCTATACCAATTCTATTTATAATTGTTCGCAAAAAACTTAAATTTGTGGAAAAGAAAGATGTTATTTTAATATTATTTGGTGGTGTATTTTTTGGTATTGACCTTGCATTATGGTTTCTTTCATTTAATTATACAAGTCTCGCAAATGCAAATTTGTTAGCAAATTTAACCAGCTTTACAATTATACCAGTTTCCTATTTTATATTTAAGGAAAAAGTTCCAAGCAAATTTTTATTAAGTGTCGTAATAACAGTTATTGGTGTTGCAATCTTATTAAATGGTAAAGCTAATCCAAATCAAAGCAATTTTTTTGGTGACTTTATAGCATTTGTGGCTTCATTTTTTTATGCAATATTTACCTTAGTTGTTTATAAATCCAGAGATAGAGTAGATTCAATGATTATAATTTTTATTGTTTCATTTAGCACTGCTATAACAATATTTTCTATTATGATGCTTACTGAAGGATTTCATGTTCCTAAAACTATTAATGAAATATGGCCATTACTTGGTGTCTCCTTAAGTTCTCAAATTATAGGACAAGGTTTAATGAGCTATAGTTTAGGAAAGGTAAGAGCTTCTTTAACTTCTGTATTAGCTTTGTTACAACCAGTAGTAGCTGCGATTTTATCGTTTTTAATATTTAGTGAAAAGTTAACTTTAATAGAAATAGTAGGTATATTAATAACATCAGTTGGAATTTATTACGCTAAGAAAACGAATAATTAGGGAATGGGAACACACCTTTATGATAGTAAGTCTATGTGGTCAGTCATAAAGTAATGTCCCTGAAATTAATCATTAACATCTGTTATATTATCATAGTTATCTAAAAAGCTATGTCTTATATTCCCTGTTCTGTAACCGATAACTGTTTCTAAATTAACATTATAAATACTTCTAAAAATATTAATATCAATATTAGGATTTGTTTCCTTTAATTTTTTGATGAGAATTTTCATTTCCTGGCGTTTTGACCCTACGCCATCTTCTCCTTGGACATTTTTTTCTGTAATTTTGCAGGCACATTGTATGAATTGTAAATCATTGTATCTTTTCCATGCTATAATATCTGATTCATGAATTTTATACATTGGTCTAATTAATTCCATGCCAGGGAAATTAGTGCTGTGAAGCTTTGGCATCATAGTTTTAATTTCTGCTGCATAAAGCATGCTCATTAAAATTGTTTCAATTACATCATCAAAATGATGACCTAAAGCTATTTTATTGCAGCCTAGCTCTCTTGCATATCTGTACAAATACCCTCTTCTCATTCTTGCACATAAATAGCAGGGAGTTTCTTCAACATTTGCTACAATATCAAATATTTGTGTTTCAAATATATTAATAGGAATATTTAATATTTCTGCATTATCAATAATATGCTGTCTGTTTATTTCATTGTAACCTGGATCCATCACCAAATACTTCGCTTCAAAAGGTATATTGCTATATCTTTGAAGCTGCTGCATACATTTTGCCATTAGCATTGAATCCTTACCACCAGAGATACAGACCGCTATTTTATCTCCCGGTTTAATTAACTCATATTCTCTTATTGCAGAAGTAAATTTAGAATAAATTTGTTTACTATATTTTTTAATAATACTTCTTTCAACTTCTTTATATTTTTCCATTTAAAACCCTACTTTACTAATTCTTTTTATAACATTTATCAAAACTTTCTGAAAATACATCTAAATCATTTAAAGACATTAGGTGGCTCAAACTAATTCATAAAGTTGACAAAGCAATATTTCTATCTTTAGTTAAAGCATAAACAGGTCTAGATATATAACATTTGCAGGTGTATATTTGCAGCATAATCTAAACAAATCACCTAATTACCTTTTCTAATTTAATTATTAAAAAAATAAATGCAACATTTATATTATATCAAATTAAACTGAAAATCAACTTAAAATATTTACTAAAATTAATTATGAAATCTTTTATAAAAAAAAGTGATTTGCATCACTTATTTTTTATAGCATTTTCAATTGCATTTATAAGTTTTTCACCTTCTGTTTTAGTATCTTTTATCCAGTCAGTTGACCAAATTCTATAAATATTCCATCCAATACTTTCAAGCTGTTCTTTTCGAATCCTTTCTCTTTCTCTGACAGTCCTCACATTGTGATATGCGGTTCCATCTAATTCAATACCCAGCACATATTTTCCCTTTATTTCTGGATGTTCAACTGCCATATCTATTTTATATGAAGAACAACCAACTTGAGTTTTTACCTTATAACCTTTATTTGTTAAAAAAATGTAAATAGCATCACTAAATGAGGAATCATAGTCATTATTTTCTTTAATAATCAATTCATGTTCCAAAGAGCTTGTACCGTTTATTGCATATTCAATAAAGCTTTTTAACATTTTTACGCCTTCAGAATTTGTTTTTTCCAAATTAATATCTTCAGGCATAATTGATCCCACAAGCTTTAAATTGTATTTTGCTCTTGTTATTGCAACATTTAGCCTTCTATAACCTCCGTTTTTACTCAATGGTCCAAAGTTCATATACATTATATTATTTGCATCCTTACCATAGCCAATGCTAAAAATAATAGTATCTCTTTCATCTCCTTGAACATTTTCTAGGTTTTTAACGAAAAACTCTTCATCTTTATTTTCTGCAAAAAAGCTTTCATAGTTGAAATTTTCAATTCTCTTTTTCCTAATAGCACTTTCAATTGCCTGCTGTTGAGCTTCACTAAAGGTAACAACCCCTAAAGATCGATTTGGGTGTTTCTTAATATGCTCAAAAACAAGTTCTGCAACATGTCTAGCTTCTATTACATTATTTTTTTTCGTTCCCCTATCATAGACTCCATTTTCAACAAATATATATTCTACTCCAAGATCATTGTCATTTTCCACATTTGATGGAAATGTAATCAATTCATTTTTATATATATTAGAATTTGAAAATGCAATTAAATTTTCATGTCGGCTTCTGTAATGCCACTTTAAAGATCTCTCTGGTATTACATTTGTAGCTTCATCAAGTATTGACTCAAAATCGTCTGAATCATTGTACTCATCATCATAATCAAAATCAAACAAATTGTCAGATATTTTATTATTAAAGAAATTTGTAGGTGGCAATTGATATTTATCACCAGCTATTATTACTTGCTTTCCTCTTATGATAGCTCCTATTGCATCTTCTGTACAAATTTGCGAAGCTTCATCAAAAATTACAACATCAAATTCTTGAGTCTCTGCATCTAAATACAAACTTACAGAAAGTGGCGACATCATCATGCATGGTTTTAAAGTTGTCAATAAATTAGGTATTGATTTAAATAATTTTCTCAAGGGCATTATTCTTCGATTTTTATTTAATTCCCTTTTTAAAATGCCTATCTCATCTAAAGAAGAAGTTGCAACATTTATATCAGGAAGTCTCGATGTAAGTTTTTCTCTTATTCTTAATCTTGCTATTTCTAACTGTAATTTGTCAAGTTCATTAAAGTCATTAATGATTCCCTGATGATTTCTGCTTCTGAAATTAAATACAGCAGGAAAATCTGGAATCACTGCATCTAGCCATAATTTATAGAATCTTTTTAAGAAAATATCAATTATATTTTTATTTATTAAATCATTTGTTTCTATATGTTCTATAAAATCCTCTAGTCCATAATTTATACATAGCTTTCTAATTTCAATAAAGTCAATCCAATCCTCTAATAATGTTAAATTAGAACAATTTTTAATTTTACTATAAAAATTATATATATTTATATCTAATAAATCTTCTTCAAAAAAATTGTTAAACCATATGATATCTTCATGAATTAGTTCTTTAGATTTGGTTAATTTTTCTAATAACTCACCACATTCTTCTATTATATTTTTATCCTCGCATACTCCCTTAACAAACTTATTTTGTATTGAATATTGAGAAATTAATTGTTTTAATTTTTTAACATATTCAAGTTTTTCAACAACTAAAGTCCAATCCGTTTCAATTCCATTATAATATGAATGAAATTTTTGCTTAAAGTTTTTTTCATTATCGGAAAAAATATCTTCTATTTTTTGTATTTTTAACAATAAAGATATATCAGACATAATAACTTCAAATTGCAATTTTTCATTTGATTTATTTGCAACTTTATAATAGTTATCATGAATTAATATAATTGAATTAGCAACTGAATCAATATTAGTAAAAATATCGTTTAAATCTTTTTCACTATTGTTTTTTCCTTTAAATATTATATCTAACCTATCAATTACCTTTAAATCAATTAGCTTTTTATAACTTAATATATATTTATTGTAAACATCCTCTTTGAATTTTGGATTCGTCAGCATATTAATCAATTTGGAAGGAATATTGCCATTTAGTAGTTCCTTAATATTTTTAATATTATTAATTGAGGAATCAATTATATCAAAATTAGTATCCAAACCGATGTAGTTGCTACCTAAATATTCACGAATTAAATAATCCTTATCTTTAAACCATTTCCTGCATTCATGTATATCTCTAGTGTTATATAGTACATTTTTAATTTCTTTTATGGTTATATTGTTGCTATGTAGTTTATATCCCTGAAAAATATCAAAATCATTTTTTAAAGCAATAGAATTATTAATTGTTCCATTAATCAAAGATAATCCTTCATAAATATCCATATGCAACAAACTGCTTCCCATTATTTCACAAACATAATTGATTGCGCCAACTAATGGTTCTTCTTTTAAATTATTATATTCAATATTTATTTCATCATAGCTTGATGATATTAAGATACTTTTAAGTTTTTCCGGAATTTTGAAGTTTCCGAAATAATTTTTTATGAATTTAAAACTATCTCTTGATTTATTGACAGCATCCCAATTAGTGTAATTCTCCAAGTATAAATTACCTATTATTTCTTTTGTATCTTCATAATTATCTTTTAACCACTGCTCTTGTTCCTTTAATGTAGAAATATCAATCATTAATGATATGATTTCACTATCAGTAATTTTAGTTTTTTGCTCTTTACTACATGATAATATTGCTTTTTTATCTAACTTATAAGCAACTCTTACTTTTTTTAAAAATCCGCTGTATTCATTATTAAATCTGCTCAATATTCCTTTATAATCAATGTCTAATATATCTCTGCTGTATTTATCTAGTATTTCATCCTGTAAGTCTTTACATTTAGAATGTTTTATTTTAATTTCTTCAATAACATTATCAACTATTGAATCTTTTTGATTGTCAAACCATGATTCTGCTATTTGAGGATTATTCTTTAAGACGCATATTAATAAACTTAAACTTTTAAGATCATCTAAATTACTAATTTTATTCGTTCCAATTAATTCAACTACTTTTTCTGAAGATGTAACCGCATCTTCAATAATTTTTGTAGAACTTACTAATCTTTGATTTTCATCTATAATAAAATCTGATATTACATTCTTATTTATTTCATCATTATCTTTAATCTTATAAAACCTTGATAAAATATTTAATGTGTCAGCATATTCATTTTCATATTTATCAATATAATCATCATATTTATTTTCTAATATTTTACTATCGAAATTATTATTAACCTTAATTAAATTGTCATTTAGCAACTTTTGATGTTGTTTTGCATCATCTAATATTTTTAAAGCATCTTTAAATTGAACTTCATTAAACCATTTTTCAGTTGGATAAATATCTTTACATAACAAGGTTGACAGTTCATACAGTTTAATTAAATCATTTATACTATCTGGTTTTGAATGAGATATTTCATCACAAACATCTTTCCCATTTATTAAGCATCCAGTTAATAATTCCTTCAGCTCATTTAATTCCATCAAAATTGAATCTGAATTTAATATAATTTCCTTATCAGAAATGTATTTTTCTGGGTTAAAAAGTAATTTTACATTTTCTAATTCTTTTTCTATAATACTATGAACTTCATTAGCACTAATATCAAAAATTATATTCTTATATTTTCTTTTTAATTGTTCTTTATTATCAAAATATTGCTTACATTTAAAGCTGAATTGATTGGCAAGTCCAATTAGTTCTTCAATATTAGTATTTAGCCAAGTTGAAGGTACTATTGGTGAATTTTTTAAAAAATTCAATATTTCATATATTATTTGTATATTATTATATGAATAATGAAGTTTTGCTCCTGTCAATTTAATTATTTTATCTAATAAGCTTAATAAGTCTTCAAAATTAGGAAGCAGTTTTGACAACCTCACATCTATATCATGTCTTAACTCATGATTAAGAAATAATATATTGCTCCCTATCCATGGATTTATAAAACTATCATTTTTTAAATTTTTAGCAATATCATAATATTCATTAATTAAATATTTATATTTATTTAATTTGTCCACTTCTGTATTTTTAACATCGTCTATGTGAAACATTAAGTCTATAGTATTATCTAATTTTGCTATTTTGCCATTAACTTCATATATTGTTGTGTTTAAGGCCATACATTTTGTGTGTAATTCGGCTTGATATTCATCTAATATCTTCTTTTTTTCTTCAAGTTCCGAAAGCTTGTACAATAATTCATCCTGCACTTTTATTTTAGGAATTTTAATTGTATCTTCCAGTTGTGATAATACATACTTTTTATTAGTTCTATGACTGTGTAATGTTAAACAAAAGTCATTCAATTCAGCTTCTTCTAATCTACGTTTAACTACTTCAAGGGCAGCCATTTTTTCAGATACAAACAATACCTTTTTACCTTCAGCAATTGATTCAGCAATTATATTTGTTATAGTTTGGCTTTTGCCTGTACCTGGGGGGCCTTGTAGCACAAAACTGATTCCATTTTTAGCTAAAACAATAGCATCTTGCTGACTAGAATCAGCATCCACTACTTGAAATGTATCTAATGATTTAGTATTTCTATCATGGTCATAATTATTTAAATAAGTGGGGATTTGAATAATTTCATTTAAATCTCCAGATATTGATTTAATAAAAGAATTGGATATTATTTTATCTTTATTAACGTTTAAATCCTCATACATATTAATTTTAAGAAAGGATAATAATGATAAATATACTTCGTCACTGACTTTCCAATTATTTTTTTTGGCAATTTGAGAAATAATATCTAAGTATTCAACTATATTATCTTCATGTTCATCAAAATCAGGTAGTTTGATATTAAAATCATTGTTAAATTTATATAATAAACTAGGATTAACTATAATACCATCATTGATCATATTTATTGTATAAGGTTGATTAATTGATTCTATTTTAATGTTTACTGGCACTAAAACAATAGGAGATGCAATTATTTCAAAATTATCGTACTCACTCCATCTTATCATACCAAATGTGAGATACAGTATATTAACACCCTGTTCCTCTATAGAAGTTTTAGCTTTGGCTCTTAAAGATTTTAAAGTTCTTTGCTGTTCATTTATTGAGCAAAAGGTTTCAATATCTCCTTTAACAACTGATAAACTTTGTTCTTCTCCTCGTTCATCAAATGTAGTTTTAAGAGGGTATGAAAAGCTTAAACTTTTTTCATCATGAATTAATTTGAAAATATCACCACATTTTGGTGAAGCAATTGCTATATTTGACCTTTTATTTTCTTTAAAATTAATTAGTTTATTACTTTTTCCAAGATCTAAAAGACGATTTTTCCATAGCTCAATTTTTAACTCTAAACTTTGCATAATAAAATTAATCCCCCTTATGATAAATATAAAAAGACAATTTATATAATAACATATTTTGGACAAATATTTCAATACTTATTAAGGAAAATCAAAAACCACATTAGTTTTATAACCATGTGGCTTTGTGAGTTTCGTTTCATTGATTTTTTATTATTAATCTAATCTTCAACTGTTATAGCGTTTGTAGGACATTGCTCTTGAGCCTCTACTGCGCAATCTTCTGAATCTTCAGGAACTTCGTCAACAATAACAACTGATATACCTTCATCGTCCAATTCAAATACGTCAGGACAAAGTGATTCACATAAACCGCAACTTATACATGCATCTCTATCAACATATGCTTTCATTAAATCCTCCTAAAAATAATATTGGATATTCATTATTATTACGTTAATTTAAGAAAGTATACCAAAGTTTATTTTATAAGGTGTTGCCATAATTATTATTAACCTTATCTTTCAATAGTTGCTGTTGATAGTCCATCTACCTGCTCATATCCTACTTTATATCCAAGCTTTTCGAAATCTCTAACTTAAATAATTTTAATATATTCTATATGCGTGAACTAAACCTTTATTAGGACCTCTAAAAAATACATCTGTTCTATTTGGTCCCCAGGAAACAGAAGCTGGTTCAGAATCCATATTACCTCCAATATTAATCAATTCTCCCCAATTAGAACCATCCCAAGTTTTTTGATATAGATTATTACCACTTCCTCTAAAAAATACATCTAGTTGATTTGGTCTTCTAGATGAAGCTGATGGACCTGAGGTCAACATACCTCCAAGGCTTTCCCAATTGCTCCACCTTGTTCCATCCCACCATTTATGCCACAAGGCATTATCTGTTCCTCTTCCAAATACATCAATTCTGTTTTGTCCCCAAGAAACTGCAGCTGGCGCTGATGTCAATACTCCTCCTAATTTCTCCCATTCACTCCATCTGATTCCATCCCACCATTTATGCCACAAAGCATTATCCGATCCTCTTCCAAATACATCTAAACGGTTTGACTGCCAAGATGAAACTGCTGGGGCTGATGTTAATACCCCACCAAGGCTTTCCCATTCACTCCACCTGCTTCTATCCCACCATTTATGCCACAAAGCATTATCTGTTCCTCTTCCAAATACATCAATTCTATTTGGACCCCAAGAAACTGCTGCTGGGGCTGATGTCAATACCCCACCAAGGCTTTCCCAATCGCTCCACTTACTTCCATCCCACCATTTATGCCACAAAGCATTATCTGTTCCTCCAGCAAATACGTCTAGTCGATTTGGCTGCCAAGATGAAACTGCTGGGGCTGTGGATAAAACCCCACCTAAGTCTTCCCAACCAATCCAAGGTTGGACTGGCAATGGATATTCAAGTGCACCTCGAGCCATTTCTAATACTACTTGAATAACTCTAATAATAATTTTGCTAAAATTACTTTGTGATATTTTAAGTTGACTTAAAATAAAATTTAACCATTGATATTGTCTTTGAAATCTATTGTATATTTGTTCAGCTGTTTGATTAGTATTAGCCCACCTAATGCTATAATTAACTATTATATTTAATAAATAATCTACAATTCCCCTATCTAGACCTAATTGCTCTAATTCTGAATATAAATCACTATGATATTGTCTAAGACTTCTCATAAAGTCCTGAACATCTTGTTGTTGCAAAGCATAAACATAATTAGGATCATAATCTTTTATAGGAAAATGAAATTCTTCATTTGGAAATTTATTCATATATAACCCTCCTATTTTTTATTATGTTATATTATATGCGACAAAAAAATAAGAGGGCACATTTTTATTCTAGTTCTTTATGATGAATACTATTAATTATTATTTGTTTAGCCTTTGCATTTCCAGTTTTAGCCTTCCCCTGAATTTCTGGAACTGGTGGAAAATCATTTTTAGGAATATGCATTTTCTTATTACTTTCAGTCCCATGTGGCTCTTTTGGATCTGGTCTTCTCATGCCTGCTTTTGCCATAATATCACCTCACTAATAGTTTGGCAATATTACTTTTTTTTATCCAAAAAATAAAATTGGGACTCCTTTAAGACTTTCCCACATAGACTTACTATTATAAAGGTGTGTCCCCATTCCTTAAAATTTCTATTTCATCACCTGGTTTAATCCATCCAGGTACTAATATTTTAGTAAAAATACCTTCTCTAGGCATGATACAATCCCCAACTTGTTGTTTTATAGCACAACCTTTGTGACATTCTTTACCAATTTGAGTAACTTCCATAGTTACTTCACCAATTTTCATTTTTGTTCCTATTGGCAATTCATATAGCGTTATTCCTTCAGTAGTAAGATTTTCCGCAAATTTTCCTGGACTTAAACCTTCCACACCAGCATTAATCATTTTATCAATACTTTCCTGACTTAACAAACTTACTTGTCTATGCCAATTTGCTGCATGGGCATCTCCAACTAATCCATGATCCACTTTAAAATATCCCTTATCAATTGGTGTCTTTATTACACCTTTTTTATCACTTATATTAATCCCTGTGACCTTTGCCATTTAACATCTCTCCATTATTATATAAAATTGTATATTCATAATCATTCATTTATAAACATTCATTAATATTATATTACAAATCTTTATATAATGTATTCCAATTTGCATAATTTAGTTTACAATAATTTTCTTTCAAATAATCCTGATTTGCCACCAATTTTTTTAAGTAACATAACATCAGAAATAACCATTTCTTTATCAATTGCCTTGCACATATCATATATAGTTAGACCTGCAATAGAAACAGCGGTTAGCGCTTCCATTTCCACCCCAGTCTGTCCAGAATTTTTAACTGTTGCTAATATTTCTACTCTGTTTTTATCAAAATTCAATTTAAAGCTTATATCACAACCGGTTATGATAATAGGGTGACTCATAGGTATTATACTTGGGGTTTGTTTAGCTCCCATTATGCCTGCTACCTGTGATACTGCTAAAACATCTCCTTTTTTTAATGTACCTTCTTTAATTCTTTCTAAGGTTTCTTTCTTCATGTAAACATATCCTTGAGCAAGAGCTTCTCTATCTGTTACATTTTTATCGCTAATATCCACTATCCTAGCTCTGCCTTCATCATTGATATGAGTTAAATTTTCCATAATTACCCCCCTATTTGATACATCATTCTTTCAGTTCTGCTTTTTTTATCTGTTTCTAAATGATGTTCCTCTGGTTTGTTATATATTGCATTTTTAATTACCTTCAACAACATATTTTCATCATTAATATATGGTTTCAAATTAATTTCCTCTTCTGAATGTAAACATGGTTTTATGGTTCCAGTTGAAGTTAATCTAATTCTGTTACAATCACTGCAAAATTTACAGCTCATAGGACTTATGAAACCCACTGTGCCTTGAGCACCATCTATTTTATAAACTGAAGCTACATTGCTTTTATCTTTAATGTATTTTAATTCAATATTATTATCTAATATTTCATTTATTTTCATGCTGCTTTGTTCATATAATTTAACGCCCTCTCCTAATGGCATAAGCTCTATGAATCTTACGTGAATAGGAATTTCCTTTGTTAAATTAATAAAGTCTTCTACTTCATCATCATTGATTCCCTTCATTAACACAGTATTAATTTTAACTGGAGCAAGACCTATTTGTAAACATTTTTCAATTGAAGAGAACACTTTATTTATGTCTCCACCCCTTGTGATTTCTTTATATTTATCTTTAGTAAGGGTGTCTAAACTTATATTTACTCTGTTTAGGCCTGACTTCTTTAATGTTTCTGCCATATCATAAAGAAGTATACCATTAGTAGTAATTGATATATCTTTTATAGTTGGAATGCTCGATGTGTAAGAAATTAGTTTGTCTATACCTTTTAATATCAGTGGCTCTCCCCCCGTAAATCTAATCTTTTTTATTCCAAGGAAAGCAAATGCAATTATAACTTTTTCTAGTTCCTCAAAACGAATAATATCATTATGAGTTTTCTTCTCAATTCCCTCTTCTGGCATGCAATAAACACATCTCAAATTGCACCTATCAGTAAGTGAAACTCTCAAATAATCAATTATTCTACCACTTTTATCCAACATACTAATCACATTCTTTCTAGCAAATTTTTACCTATATTTTAATATTCAAAATTAAAACTAATAATTTTAATACCGTTAAATTATAAAAGATACAACGCACATTAAAAAATTTTATACAACGAAAGATTTATCTGGCGCATTCATTACCTGTACCCTTAAGTATTTCAATGCCATGTGGTATTGCTGCAAGTATGAATTGCAAATTTTCAAGCGCTCCCTTAGGGCTTCCAGGTAAATTTATTATTAAAGAATTATTTCTAATTCCTGATACTGCTCTTGAAAGCATTGCCTTTGGAGTTATTTCAAGAGATTTTTGTCTCATAGCTTCACAAATGCCTGGAGTTTGTTTTTTTATGACTTTTAATGTAGCTTCAGGCGTTACATCTCTTTTAGAAAATCCTGTTCCACCATTTGTAAGTATTAAATCTAAATGAAGTTCATCGCTCATATAAATTAATTCATCGTAAATTATATTTAATTCATCAGGTATTACCTTGTAATATTCAACTTCATATATACTCTTATCAAGAGCCTCACTAATATGGGAACCTGTTTTGTCAATTCTTTCACCTTTTGAACCTTTGTCGCTTATTGTTAATATCCCAACGCTTATCATAACAGCCTCCATACACTTGTTAAATATATATTTATTATACTTAATAATTAGAAAATTTACAACAATAGGTTTTATTTTTTTATACTATATACCCCCTCTTTTGATTAACAGTTTATTTTATTTTTGAATTTTTTCGTTTTTAGTATGAGGTATAATTTAAGTTTACAAAATCTAATTAATTTTACAATTTACCATATTTTTTATATTGGAAAAAGCCACGGGACTTTTTATTTTCCCCGTGGCTTTTTAAATATTTTATCTTATTATCTATTATCTTTTTCATCCCAAACATATAATGCCTTGCTTTCTTCAAATTCCTTAATTTCTTCATTACTATACCCTAACTCTGTTAAAATTTCGTAACCATGTTCAGCTCATATTTTAGCGTCAATATTTTATCAAGAATATCTTTATACACTTCATCTGCAGACATTGGCATTTTATACAGTTTTTTTAACATTCTATTCCCCCATTGCAACATTATAAGTAAGACTATTTCATAATGTTTACATACTTATTGTTGTATATATTAAAATTTTTTTGAAACCAATTGCTATATAACTTAAAATATTTATATATAATATCATATTTATAGTTATTTTACAAGTTTAACTTATATTTATCAGCAATGAGGAATAAATACTGAATTATAAAAGTGAATTAGGTCCCTTTTTGATTTATAAATTTAAAAAGTCAATTAATTTTTACTTTTTATAATTATTTTTTTAAATTGATTTTCAAGATTTAATAAATATTCTTTAATTTTCAATCCTCCTCCATATCCAACTAATTTTCCATTAGAGCCTATTACCCTATGACAAGGAATAATAATTGATATTGGATTTCTGTTATTGGCCATGCCAATAGCCCTTGCTCCTTTTTCATTACCAACAGCTATAGCAATATCTTTATAACTTCTAGTTTCGCCATATGGAATTTCTTCTAATGCTGCCCAAACTTTTTGTTGAAATTGAGTTCCAATT
>JAQVWY010000016.1:0-22223 GCA_028709465.1 Tissierellia bacterium
CTTGTTTAATGTCATTGTAATTGCTGCTGTTAATGTAGTTTTACCATGGTCAACGTGGCCAATAGTTCCTATATTAACATGAGGTTTATTTCTTTCAAACTTAGCTTTTGCCATTTTTATTTCCTCCTAATTTTATCATTGGAGCCTACGAGCAGACTCGAACTGCCGACCTCTACATTACCAATGTAGTGCTCTACCTCCTGAGCTACATAGGCATTTTTCAATATTATTTTACTATTAAGCATATTTAATGTCAATAGTAATTAATTGAAAAAATGATATTATGACAATTTTGGTAATTTTATACCTTATAATAGTACTTCCTTATTCTTACAAATCTTTCTTTTAATGCGCTGCAATGCATTATCAATTGATTTAATATCCTTGTTTAATACAATTGAAATTTCCTCATATGATTTTCCTTTACCATATTCAGTTAACACACTTTTTTCAAAGCTACTAAGCATACTTGAAATCAAATAATTATTTTCTTCATTTTCTTCTTTAGCTAGAATAACGTTTTCCGGATTATTGTCTATTGTAGCCATTTTATCAAATATAGTCATTTCAGCTTCATAATCAGTAATTTCATTTAATGAAATACATCTATTTAAAATATTTTTATCATATCCTTTAGAATTTCTTATGGCAGTTATAATTTGTCTTCTAATACAAATAGAAGCAAAATGTTTAAAATTATTATTAATTTCACTATTAAAATTATTTACTGCTTTAATTAGTCCAATCATAGCCTCTTGGAATAAATCATCAAGCTCTCCACCTAATATAAAAAAAGAACTTACCATTTTCTTTACAACAAATATATACCTCATATAAAAATATTTTTCAGCTAGTTTATCTCCCCCCCTTATTTTATCAATAAGATCCTGATCCGATAAATTTTCATATTCTTTATAACCATCACATGAATTCTTAAACAACATAACAGAACTTATCAATTCGCGCCCCCAAATTACATTTATATATAATTACCCAAAAAAATTATATGATATCTTGTAAAAGTCGTCAACTAATTAAGTATTCCTTCTAATTTTTTCTAGCTTTTTCAAGGTATCAGGGTCAATTATTTGGTCAATATTTGTGCCTTTTCGTCGAATGTTGTCGGTTTTTATCCTAATATCTTTTTTTACATTTTCAAGCTCCAATATCATTTCATGAGCAGAAATTCTTGTCCCACCTCTAGCCAAAACAATTTGCTGTATTGAACTATCAGATGTTGCGACCTGAACTCTTTCATAACGCCCTATCTTATCAAGCTGTTTTTCTATGTAGCTATCGGCAGTTTCAAATTCTTTTGTATAAACCACTTCTAAACCTGAAATAATTTCTTTCTTTTCTAAACTACCCTTTACAAGATGGGCATCAAAAACTACGACAACCTTAATTCCTTTATAGGATTGATATTCAACTAATAGTTCGATTAATTTATTCCTACTGTTTTCAATATTCCTAGTAATATCTTTATAGTAGGACCACTGATTAATAATATTGTATCCATCTACAAAAAGATATTCTTTTTTAGTTCTAGCCATTTTAAATCCCTCTTTGTTTCATTACTTCATAAATAATTATAGAAGCAGCACAAGAAGCATTTAATGAATTAATTTTTCCCTTCATAGGTATTTTAACTATTGTATCACAATTTTCCTTTATTAATCTCCCGATACCCTTACCTTCACTACCTATAACTAATCCAACTGGAGTATCAAACTTTTCTTCATAGATGAATTTTTCACCGTCCATATCAGCGCCATAAATCCACAAACCTTTTTCTTTAAGAATACCAAGAGTCTGATTAATGTTAGTTACTCTAACAATAGGAATATATTCAATAGCCCCTGCAGATGTTTTTGCAACAACACCATTAACTCCAGCAGCCCTTCTATTTGGAATAATAACTCCATGGGCGCCTAAACATTCAGCAGTTCTGATAATAGCACCAAGATTATGAACATCAGTTATTTCATCTAATATGATAACAAAAGGTTTTTCACCCTTTTCTCTGGCATTGGTAAAGATATCATCAATATTCATGTACTCATATTCCATAGCTTGTGCGACTATTCCTTGATGTCTTCCATTTTCGCTAATTTTGTTAAGTGCTGCCTTATCAACATATTTAACAAGAACATTTTTATCTTTCGCCAAAGTCAATAGCGTAGATATAGATACTTCTTTCACTTCTTTGCTAATAAGAATTTTATCTATTTGAACGTCATTTTTCAATGCTTCAATTACTGGATTTCTTCCCTCTATTACTCTCATATTAATCTTCCTTATCTTTTTTTTCTACGATTTCTATAATTTTTTCAAACAGCATCATTAATCTGTCAATTTCTTTATTAAGATATAAATACCCAAATAATGCTTCGAACCCTGTGGCATATCTATATTCCATTAAATCAGCATTTTTAGGGGACGACGTTACTTTGGCATTTCTTCCTCTTTTAACAATTTTCTTTTCATCTTCTGTTAAAATATGTTCCAGTTCCTTAATAATATTAGCTTGGGCATGGGCCTTAACAAATCTTACCGCTTCTTTATGCATTAAATTTACACTATAGTCATGTTTATTGACTATATAGCTTCTAACTAACATTTCATACACAGCATCACCTGCAAAGGCTAGCTTTGCAGGTGAATGCATCATATTATTATTTCTTAATTTCACATTTACTTTATTAATTAATTCATCGTTTAACATACTACCTCTATTATTGTATTATTGTCACCAACCTGTCAACCTGAGCGAAACTGCCTATTCGCTGTCACTCATGCAAATTTGGAACTCATTGCATTTGAATTACCAGTAATTTCTTTCTACCTATCGGTCAAAGAAATTGGGTAAATCTATTTTATTTTTTTCCAATTTACACCTTGCCTAGTGTCTTCTAACGCAATACCATTTTCTAATAATTGTGCTCTTATAGAATCTGCAAGTTGGAAATTCTTTTCTTTTTTTGCATTTTGTCTTTTTAGTATCATTTCTTCAATATATTTTACTTCATCTTCATGAACATCATCATTTTTATCTTCTTTAAATTTTAACAAGTCCAATGATAAAACTCTGTCAAAATCCTCTGCTAAATATATCTTTTCATTATTATTTAAATCATCATCCTTAAGAATATCATAAAGAACGGTAATCGCATTAGCAGTATTCAAATCATCCTCTAAACATTCTTTGAAATCTATCTTATACTTATTCACATTATCAGAAATCTGTTGATTTTCTTTATTTTGATTGATTGCCTTAATTCTGCTTTTTAATTTAAAATAAGCATTCTCTGCTGATTTTAAAGAGTCAAATGAAAAAGCAAGCTGTTTTCTATAATGAGAATTTAATATGAAGTATCTGTATGAAAGAGGATCAAAACCTTTCCTTTCAAGTAATGATAATGTAAGAAATTCTCCGCTTGATTTACTCA
The DNA here is from genome assembly GCA_028709465.1 of Tissierellia bacterium. Lineage (GTDB taxonomy): Bacteria > Bacillota > Clostridia > Tissierellales > Sedimentibacteraceae > Sedimentibacter. Next base: position 3,450 of record JAQVWY010000016.1, read on the forward strand.
TTTTTCCTTCATTGTCTATTAAAAATTCACCATGCCACCAATATTTTACCCATTCCTTGCCAGTATAACTTTCAGTTTGGGCTATTTCATTTGTGTGATGAACTGGTATATGATCAACTCCACCACAATGAATATCCATTTGCTCTCCAAGATTTTTAAGACTTATAACAGAACATTCTAAATGCCAACCTGGATATCCAACGCCCCAAGGAGAATCCCATTTCATAGCTTGGTTTTCAAATTTAGATTTTGTAAACCACAAAACAAAATCTTGAGGATTTTTCTTATTAATATCTTCTGTAACATCTTCTCTTGATGCAGTTTTCAATTGCTCTAAATCCATGCCAGATAGTTTTGTATAATCATCTCTCTTAGTAATGTCAAAATAAACATTTCCATTTGATACATATGTAAAGCCTTTATTTTCTAATACTTTAATAAACTCAATATAATCATTTATATAGTCTGTTGCTTTACCGATTACGTCTGCTTTTTTTATATTTAACTTTTCTATATCCGCAAAAAAAGCATCTGTGTAAAATTGAGAAATTTCCCAAACAGTTTTGTTCTCTCTTTTTGCTCCTTTAAGCATCTTGTCTTCTCCATCATCAGCATCAGACTCAAGATGACCTACATCGGTAATATTCATAACTCTTTTTACATTATATCCTAAATATTCTAGGGATTTAACTAAAATATCTTCATGTATATACATTCTCAAATTACCTATGTGAGCAAAATTGTAAACAGTAGGTCCACAAGTATATATCTTAACCTGATTTTCATCTAAAGGCTTAAAGTCTTCAATCGTCCTTGTTAATGTATTATAAAGCTTCATAATTTCCTCCAAAAACATTATAACCTCATTATATAATAGAAAGCTTATTGTATCAAGTAAATTTTTACCCTTATGTAATTATCTTGTAATGGTTTTCTTGTCGAAATATGTTACAATTTTAATAACTAAATAAATTTTATTTTGTATAAAAGGAGGTAGCAATGTTAAAACGATTATTTATTTCTTTTCTTTTAATTTTATTATTATCTATGACAATAGTATATGGTGAATCAGTTATAGGATATACCAATATTTCAAATATATGTATTAACGAAAATTCCAGCTATTCTTCAAAAGTAGTAGATACTTTAAAAATTAACACTCCAGTTCAAATATTAGAAGAAAATAATGAATGGTGCAAAATTCAAACAGAAGAAGGTAAAATCGGTTGGATTGAAAAGTACTTTTTAAATTTACCCGCTAATAAATATGTTATAAACAATACAAATTATAAAATTAATATTAGAAAAGGCCCCTCAACTATTTATGGCTCCGTTGGTCAACTTCTTCCTAATGAAAAATTAAAATATATAGATACATATCACAGTTGGCATATAATACAATATAACGGCAATCAATATTATATAGCTAGCTGGTTAACAGACATAATTTCTGAAGGAACAAAAAAAATATATTTACTTTATAATAATATTAATATTAGAGAAGATATTTCTTTAAATAGCACAATAATAGGAAAAGGAAATAAATATGATTCTTTTTATGTTTATGGCGAAAAAAATGGTTGGCTTAAAATTAAGCTAAATGATGGACAATTTGGTTTCATTGCAAGCTGGTTGACTTCATATGATATAAATTATTATTTTGAAGGAAATAATGGGTATAAAAGAACAACTACTGATTTAAATTTAAGAATTGATCCTTCACATAAAGGCAAGCAGGTTGCAACAATAAGTAAAAATTCAAATTTAAAAATAATCTCGTCTGAAAATGGATGGGACAAGGTAATTACCGAAAATGGTCAAATAGGATGGTGTAACAATGGCTATTTAATATCAATTCTACCATTATCTAATAAAAAAATCCTTCTTGACCCAGGACATGGAGGTTATGACCCAGGATCTATAAGTTATTCCGGCAAATATGAAAAAAATGTAAATTTAGATGTGGCTTATAAATTAAAAGAAAACTTAGAAGCATTAGGCGCAACAGTTTACATGACTAGGACTAATGATACATATATTAGAAACTCTGCAAGGGGAAGAATGGCTGACAATCTAGGTGTAGACATTTTATTATCAATCCACCACAATTCATTGGGAAATAATAAATCAGATTATTTTGGTTTATCAACATATTACAATACTATTAATTATAAAAATCCAAGATATGGGTACGATTTGGCAGAATCAATTTATTTAAATGCAACAACACTAAACGGTGTTTACAGAGATGGAATTTTTGATAGGAATTATGAGGTACTAAGAGAAACTAACACTCCTGCTGCATTAATAGAAATTGGATTCATGTCAAACCCTCAAGAAGAAATGAATGTACATAGTGATAGCTTCCAATATGAAATAGTACAGAAAATATCTGATGGGATTATTGACTACTTTAGATAGAATGCAGGGAATGCAGAAAAATGCAGAAATGAACACAAAATGTCATTCTGAATGATAATGAAGCATATCTATAATAAAGAGATTATTAGAAACATCTCGCAAAATGACAAAAAATCAGGGTAAATCCCTGACTTTTTGTCATTTTGTTATCTATGAATAATCTAAATATCTGTCATTACTATCAATAAACATAGCTATATTTGTCATTCTGAAGGCATAGCCTGAAGAATCTCTATTGATTCTACATTTCTGCATTCTATTAAAGGAACATCTCCTCAAAAATTTCAATAATAAGGCTTTCTTTTACTGCGAGGGATAATATTTTGTTGTGTTTTATAAAAGATGGTACATTTTTTGTATATTCTATAGGTTGTGATTTAAATTTATTAATTACTGTATTCCAAAAATCTTTTGCCTTATATATTTTGAACTTTTCTACATCATTATATTTTTCAGCTATTTGCTCTACAAGTCTTATAAAAATGTCTTGATAATCATGATTTCCTTTCATATCAAGTATATTTTCTAATCTTGGCATTATTTTTTCGTATAGCATTCTGTCCGGAGGAATATCTGAAAAACCTAATATATTTCCGATTTTTAAAATTCTATCTTTTTTTTCAATTAAAAAATCCACCATAAGCTGATTAAAATTTCCATCATATGCTTCACAATAATATTTATAACCCCTTAATTTCTTAAATACCTTCATGGTATCATAATACCCTAAATTCATGTCTCGCTCAGCTTGTTGTTTGTTAAAATCTAAAATTCCAGCAAGTTGCTCCACAGGCTGAATGTAAATAATATTTATTCCCCACTTTTTTGGTCTTCTTACAATACCTATAGCATGAGTTCTTACTGCAATTATATTTGTGTAGCCCTTTTTAGCCAAAATTCCAATTGGTAAATTATTATGAAATCCTCCATCTAAGAACTTTTTACCATCCAATTCATCCTGCTTAAAAGCAGGTAAATTAGCACTAGCTAATAAATACTCTATAAGGCGACCTTTAGGAATATCTTCCTTAAATATTTCCATAGGCTTTCTGTCTGTTAAATTAACAGTCACAATACCAAAATCCATATTAGAATTCCTGATTTTCTCTTCATCAATAATTTCTTCTAACAAAGCTCTAATCTTTGAAGTATCTAGTCCACCATTGTTTATTATTTCCTTTGATGTATTGAGCAAATATGGTAAATTTATTTCTTTTAAATTAAAATTTTTTAAATCACTTATTATTTTTTCAGCTTTTTCATCAAGGCTAAATATATCTGTGGTTTTAGTATTAATCCAAATTTTTTCTAAATCTTCAACTTCTCCTTGGATTAAGAAAGCACCATTTAAAGCACCTATTGAAGTTCCTGCAATCCCTCCAATTTCAATATTAAGTTCTTTTAAGGCTTTATATGCCCCTACATGATAAGCTCCTTTAGCTCCTCCACCTTCTAACACTAAACCATACATGTAGCTACCTCTATTCTATTGATATTAACTTTATTGAGATTACACCTTTAACTTTTTTCAACTCTAAAATAATATCATCAATTGATTGTGTTATGTCTGAAATATCAAGAGAAACACTGACAGATGCTTTTCCATTTATAGGTATACTTTGATTTATAGTTAATATGTTAGCATTAACATTAGACAAATAATTCAATACACTTGATAATACTCCTTTTTCATGTCTAAGCATCATAGTTATGACAGCTTTTCTACCTATGGAATTTTCAGATGGAGAAAAAACATAATCTTTATATTTGTAATAAGTACTCCTACTTATACCCACCTTTTTTACTGCTTCACTAATTCCTTTAACATTTCCATTATTAATTAAATTTCTAGCTTCAATTACTTTCTCATAAACATCTGGCAAAATTTTTTTACTTACTATTAAGTATTTTTTTAACATCGTCTTACACCTCACTGAATTTATATTTACAATATTTCCACTTTAACACCATTTTCATCGGCTTCTAACAATTTTATTTCCCATTTGTAGTCTAATGTCGTCAAACAATCTTCTATATCAAGAGCAAAATTATAACTATCCACTATATTCATTAATGTTGGCCCAGATCCACTTACGAAAAATCCTTTACTTCCATTATCTTTGCATATTTTTTCGACTTTTTCATATTCATAAATCAATGTCTTCCTATATTCCTGGTGAAGTGTGTCTTTGAGAGATTTACTAATTAAATTAAAATCTCCCTTCTCCAATGACTTAAGTAGTACTGCTACTCTTGAAATATTAAAAATAGCATCTTCAAATGAAACTTCAGTAGGAAGAAGCTTCCTTGCCTGATAAGTAGAAGTTTCAAAATTAGGTATTAATGCACAAAATTTTATATCATCATGAATTTTATATTTAGTATAATATGGAACATTATCGTCAACTATTGATGCAGTTATTCCTCCAAAAATAGCAGGTGCAATATTATCAGGGTGACCTTCTATTTTAACAGCTATTTCAAACAATTCATGTAGGGACAAATTTCCATCTAATAATGCATTTGCTCCAAACACTCCGCCAACAATACATGCTGAACTGCTTCCAAGACCTCTGGATACTGGAATATTAGAGTCTATCTTTATTTTCAAACCTTTTACATTCTTTCCCAGTTCATTTGCAACATACATAAATGATTTATATACCAAATTATTTTCATTTTTAAACTCGTCAGGACATCCTTCAATTATTAATTTATTATTATATTCTTCAAATGTGTATATATTATATAAATTTAGTGCCAAACCAAGGGTATCAAAACCAGGTCCAATATTTGCAGTTGAAGCTGGCACAGTTATTTTGATCATTATCGTTTCTCCAATCTTTAGTTAAAATACAATTTTATCTATTGTGTCATTGTTATGACTACTCTGTTATTGTTATGAATAAATATAGTTCTTGCCATTCTGAAACCGCAGGTTGAAGAATCTCCCTTAACATTTGAGGAGATCACGCAGTATCATTCACAAAAATATTTACTCCCTTTGGTCGTATATTTTTAGAATTCGTTGCGAACGACCTACCGCTATTCACTGTCGTTCAGGATGACAATTATCCCAAGGCTATATTAGTTACGAATTCTCCCATTTCATTTACTTTACATAAATTATTATGAAGTACTTTTTTATTTTCTAGTCCTAGTAAATTTTCAGGGATTTTAATCATAGTTCTTTTTGATAATTCTTTCATTATTTCAAATTCCTGCTTTTCGCTATATCCATACAGAGATTCATAAACACTACTTGAAAATTTAAAAGGACTTGCAGTAGATAATACTACACTTACTGAATCATCTCCTGTTTCTTTCTTATAATCATTAAGAGTTTTATATGCAACAGCAGTATGAGTATCTAATAAATAACCATATTCTTCATATGTATTTTTAATAGTATTTTGTGTTTCTGTTTTAAATACACAACCTGAATAAAATTCTGATTTTAAAATTTTCTTCATCTCTTCATTAATTTCATACTTACCCTTATCACTTAATTCAGTCATTAATTCTTTTACTGTTTCATTGTTTTTACAACTTATTAAATACAATAATCTTTCAAGATTACTTGATACAAGTATGTCCATTGATGGAGAAATTGTTTTATAAAATTCTCTGTTTCTATTATAAACTCCTGTTTTAATAAAATCATAAAGGACATTATTTTCATTTGACCCACATATTAATTTATTAATAGGAAGTCCTAATAACTTAGCATAGTAACCAGCTAATATATTGCCAAAATTACCTGTAGGAACAGAAAAATTTATTTTATCCCCTAGCTTTATCGTTCCCTTTTCATATAATTTCATATAAGAGCTAAAATAATAAACTATTTGAGGAACGAGCCTACCAATATTTATTGAATTAGCTGAAGAAAATACTTTGTTTTTTTCTTTTAATTTATCAATCAATTCTTGGTTAGTAAATATTTTTTTAACTCCTGTTTGTGCATCATCAAAATTTCCTACTATGGCACAAACATATGTATTTGAACCTTCCTGAGTCACCATTTGTGATTTTTGAACTTGGCTTACTCCTCCCTCAGGATAAAACACTATAATTTTAGTTCCTTTTACATCCTTGAATCCTTCTAATGCTGCTTTACCTGTATCACCAGATGTAGCCGTCAATATTATTATTTCTCCTTGGAAATCATTCATCTCATGTGAGGCAATCATTAAATAAGGTAATATTGATAATGCAACGTCTTTAAATGCTGATGTTGGGCCATGGAATAATTCAGTAACATAAATTTCCCCAACCTTAACTACAGGAGCTATTTCCTCCACGCTAAATTTATTTATATATGCTTTATGAATACACTCTTTAATTTTATCCTTAGAAAAATCGTCTAGCATAAGTCCAAGAATAATTTCAGCTATTTCCAAATAGCTTTTCCCTTTAAGAATATTAATATCAATTCTTTTTTCCTCTATATTTCTCATTATATACAAACCGCCATCTTCAGCAATGCCTTTTAGCACAGCCTCTGATGCAGTTGATTTAACAGATGAATTTCTCGTACTTTCATAACTTAAATTCATTATATCCTCCTATGTCACAATGTCTAATTATATAATATAATGTTCCTATTTATATTACAAGTGTTTTATTTTAAAAAACACTTTTTTTGTTGCCTATTATTGCATTCTAAAATTTAGTATAGTATAATTGCAATTACTTTAACAGTAATTTTACTTAAGATGAAATAATCATAACAAGTTTTCATGCAATACTTATAAACATGAATATTAAAGGAGCTATTCACATGAAATATATAAGCGTATTAGGGTCTACAGGCTCTATTGGTACTCAAACTCTGGATGTTATCAGAGAACATCATGACGAGTTAAAACTATGTGCCATTACGGGCAATAATAATATTGATTTATTAGAAGAACAAATACTAGAATTTTCCCCAGACATGTGCTGTGTAATGAATGAGGAAAATGCCTTAAAATTAAAAAACAGATTAAAGCCTAATATAAAAACAGAAATTTTAGGGGGAATGGACGGATTAATAGCAGCTGCAGAATATTATAAAAGCGACATTATTGTTACTGCTGTATCTGGCATGATTGGATTACAACCAACAGTTGCGGCTATTAAAGCAAATAAAACTATCGCCCTTGCTAACAAAGAAACACTAGTTACAGGTGGCGATTATATAATGAATTTAGCTAATAAATTCAACGCTCAAATTTTTCCTGTTGACAGTGAACATAGTGCTATATTTCAAAGCTTAATGGGAAACAACCAAAAAAAAATCAATAAAATCATACTCACTGCTTCTGGTGGACCTTTTAGAGGGAAAGATTTAAACCATTTAAAAAATGTTAAATTAGAAGATGCTCTTAAGCATCCAAACTGGTCTATGGGCAAAAAAATTACTATTGATTCAGCAACACTTATGAATAAAGGTCTTGAAGTAATTGAAGCAAAATTCTTGTTTGACGTAACTCCAGAGCAAATCGAAGTAGTAGTTCACAAAGAAAGTATAGTTCATTCAGCAATTGAATTTTGTGATCACTCAACAATAGCACAGTTAGGACTTCCTGATATGAGAGTTCCTATTCAATTTGCATTGTTTTATCCCGAAAGAGTTGAAAACAAATATGAAAGTTTAAATTTAATGGATATTGGATATTTGACATTTGAAAAGCCTGATATAAAAACCTTTAAATGCCTGAATCTTGCCTTTGATGCTCTAAAAACAGGTGGAACAATGCCTACAGTTTTAAATGCAGCAAATGAAATGGCAGTTAATTTATTCTTAAATAAAAGAATAAGTTTCCTCGAAATAGGAAACATAAACGAAAAAATAATGAATTTACATATTCCACAAAAAATCGATTCAATAGAAACAATTTTAGAAGCTGAAAAATTTGCAAAACATACTATTATGTCGATCCTATAATTTTTAAAATCGAGTAGGAGGTAATTAATTATTTAATTACCATCCTCTCACACCACCGTACGTACCGTTGGTTATACGGAGATAATTAGACCTTTTTTCTAATGTCTTCAATTCGAATTATAAAATTTCTTAATAAATAATAACAGCCTCTCTAGTACTATTTATCCAATAAACACTAGCATTGAGATTTTCTGCTGCAAATCTTACCGGTACATAGGTGCGTCCGTTGACTATAGTTGGAGATACATCAATATTATACGTATTACCGTTGACCACAATTTCATATTTATCAACCCACATAATAACGGTATTACCGTTTATGTCATTGTATTTACAAATGGAGGGAATGTCAATGAACTATCCGAATCAGATACTTTTCTTAATTCATCAATTCCAGGTTTCCCAATCAAAGTTAGCTTTGTAAGAGTGAGCGTATTCATAAATGGAGCAAATTCCTGATCGTTAGTATTTGTACACGTATTGAAATTTCCCATTTCAAGATTTATTTTATCAAATGCACCGGTCCAAGAGCACCTGCTCTGTAATATTCCGGATACTGCCTTAGAATTTCTGCAAATTCAGGCACTACCTTAAATTTTCCATAAGGTTTTATTTCAACAAATCCATCATTTACATCTTCTAAAATTAAGTTAGCAGAATAAACATGTGTTTTTACCTTCCAGGCGTAAGCTGGCATCAATGTTAATAAAACTAAAGTAAGTATCAGAATTATAATTTTAATAATTGTCTTTTTACTCAACATACGGATAATTATTTTTTCTAATCAATCTAATATTAATAACATTGTATTCATCTTTAACATTTTTTAAAAAAGCTAGCTTCAATTTTATCTCCCTTATATGCTATATGTATAACATAATATACCAAGTAATTACAAAAATCCAGCTAAATTTGCTTCACATATTATACAGGAAATAAAAATAAAAAATGTACACTTATTAGTCTAACATTTCCTTTATTGCTCGATTGTTGTCATCATCAACGTTTACAATTATTACATCAATACCTATTCTTATTATATCTTCCCAGCGTATTCTTCTAGATTTTGATTTACCTAATATACCCATAAATCGACTGCCTTCTTCAATGTAAAAAGCAGTAATTTTACCACTTTCTAAATCTATTTCAACATCATCAAACGTACCAATAATTTCTCCGTTTTTCATATTAATAATATCTTTTTCTAATAACTCCATATAGCTTGTCATAGGCCACCACCATTACAATAAATATTACTATAGAGTATGTACAAACTGATACAAATATGACAATAATATTAGTTATAAAAAATCCCTAGCTTTCGAAATATTGAAAAAAAAGAAACCAAATCGATAAATCAATTTGATTTCTTTCATATTTATTAATTCTATACATTCCTTGCATTCTGCATTTTCTTCATTATTTATAATTCCTGCATTTCTGCATTCTTGCATTTACTTAGAGTTTAAATCCTTTTTTCAACTGGCTCAGTGCTGATTTTTCAAGCCGAGAAACTTGAGCCTGTGATATTCCTATTTCTTCAGCGACCTCCATTTGAGTTTTCCCCTTATAGAAGCGCATATCAACAATTTGTTTTTCACGTTCAGATAAATTACATATACTATCCTCAAGTGTTATTTTTTCAATCCATTTTTCATCTATATTTTTTTCATCCTTGACTTGGTCAACCACATATAGAGCATCTCCACCATCATTGTATATTGGTTCAAACAACGATATAGGTTCTTGAATAGACTCTAATGCAAATATGATTTCTTCTTTGTCAACACCTAATTCATTTGCTATTTCAATAATGGAAGGTTCTTGAGATTTGCTAGCTGTAAGTCTTTCTCTAACTTGTAAAGCTTTATATGCTGTATCTTTCATTGATCTAGAAACTCTAATAGAATTATTATCCCTTAAATACCTTCTAATTTCTCCAATAATCATAGGAACTGCATATGTAGAAAACTTTACATCTAATGACAAATCAAAATTATCTATAGCCTTTATTAAACCAACGCATCCAATTTGAAACAAATCATCTATAGGCTCATTTTTTGAATTAAATCTTTGAATTACACTTAAAACAAGTCTCAAATTACCATTAATAAACTGGTCTCTTAGTTCCATATCACCTTCTTGAATTTTTTTAATCATTCCCCTCATTTCAGAAGTTTTAATAGTTGGCAATTGAGATGTATTTACGCCACAAATTACTACTTTGTTTATCATCGTCGTTTTTCCCCTTTAAAAATATTATCCCCCTTTAAAATTATCTCCTAGCATATTATTTTTATACTGCTTTACTGATTTCCTTTTTTAGCCTATTTAATATTTTTTTCTCAAGACGAGATATGTAAGATTGAGAAATCCCAAGCATGTCAGCCACTTCCTTTTGTGTAAAACTTTTAGAATTATTTAACCCAAATCTTAATTTCATTATTGTATATTCTCTATTATTTAATTTCTTTATAGACTCTTTGAGCAAATTAAGATCTACTTCATTTTCCATATCTTTAAATATAACATCTTCTTCTGTTCCTAAAATATCAGATAACAAAAGTTCATTTCCATCCCAATCTATATTCAAAGGTTCATCAAGAGATATTTCTGTCTTTGACTTTCCTACTCTTCTCAAATACATTAATATTTCATTTTCAATACATTTTGATGCATACGTTGCAAGCTTAATATTTTTTTCAACCTTAAATGTGTTAACGGCTTTAATAAGTCCAATAGTCCCGATAGAAATCAAATCCTCAACGTTAATTCCTGTAGATTCAAACTTTTTAGCTAGATATACAACAAGTCTTAAATTATGTTCAATGAGAATAGTTTTTGCATCTTCACATTCATTAAATTTACTTAAAATCTCCTTTTCTTCCTCTAGTGTCAATGGAGGTGGCAAAATATCGCTCCCGCCAATGTAAAAAATTTCATTAGTAATACCAAGCTTATATAAAATTGTATTATATAATTTAAGAAAAAAATTTTTAGCAGCTTTTATATTCAGCTTCATTTAAATTTTCACACTCCCAATCAAGTAATTTTTTAAAAAGCAACGCATCATAATCATCATTTTGACTTATCTTTTGTGGATGAATACCAATTATAGCATCTGCTTTTATGATATTTTTATCATTACTTAAGATTGTTACATTATCAGGAACAATACATATCATCAATTCACCTTTATTACTAATAGTATTATATCTAATAACTCGCAGTTTAAGTTTATAGTTGTTTTCAAGGAAAATATTAATATAATTCTTATCTTTACTTTTATAGAATTCTGTTATTGCTATAAATAAATTATCTTCTAATAAATCCTTTAAACATTCTATATTAACAATAATAACAGGCTTACCAGTCATAGGATCAACTAATTCATTACCTGTATCAATAAAAGCTTTTAGTGGCTTTTGTTTATTATTTATTTTTATAGTTATTGTTCGGAAAAAGCTGCTTTTTTCTTTTCTCAATTTTATTTCATAAAATAAGTATTTTAAGACAGCAGAGCCCATAAAAATAGATAAAAGGATAATATTAACAGTTAATTTATTATTAGTAAAAAAATATAACATCCATGTAATTCCTACCATTATTAAAGTAACAATATAAAAGCTTAATACAAGTCTAATACTAGAAATAACATTGCTAGTTTCAAAAGCTACTGCTAACATCAATAATGAAATACTAAACTTAACAATGAAATAAGTCATAAATATTTTACCAATATAAAAAGTTAATATTACATATATTGCTCCAATAAATGAGGCAACAATTAATCTTTTGAATATAATTTTTCTTTTAATCAAATTACCAGTAATATATAGCAACATGAAATCAATGAAAAAATTTTCAGCAAAAATATATTCAATATAATATTCCATTGCCAACCTCTTAATTAGATATTTATCACAGTATTAATCATTATAGAATATAAGCAATGATTTTTTTGTCATTTCATGTCTATTAAAAATAATATTTTAAAAAAACAATTGGAGCAATCAAAGAACAATTGGGGAGCGATGGACGAGCGGTGGATGAGCGAAAAAAAACGGAGCATTTTTGCTCCGTGTTAGTTTATTATTTCTGAACTGTTTCTTCAATAGATTCTTCTTTCGATGCTTCTTCAACTTTCTCTTTACCTAAATATTCCGGCAATTCCATTCCCGCCATATTAAACATTTCTTGCATAGGTGGAATAGATTTCATAAGTCCTGATAAGAAATTTGCAGTAGATGTTTTTCCATCACCATTACTGTTTCCACCATCCCAAACAGTAACCTTATCAATTTTAATATTCTTAATTGCTTCAACCTGAATTTTAATTAACTCTTCCATTTTATCAGCAAGCATTAATCTAACTGCAGCATCAGAATTTCCACCAGCTGCAGAAACTATTTCATTAAAACCATTAGCTTGTTTCATTAAGATTTCTTCAGTACCCCTTGCTTGAGCTTCCATTTTAGCAAATATTGCATCAGCATCACCACGAGCTAATCTTCTCACTTGTTCAGCCTGAGCCTCTGCTTCAATTTCAAGTTTTTCTTTATAAATCTGTGCCTGAACAATAATATCAGCCTCTTTTGTAGCACGTTCTTTTGCAGCTCTAGTTTTTTCAGCAGCTTCTTCAGCTATATATGCTTCTTCTAATGATTTAGCATATTGAACCTTTTCTGCAGCAGTTGCAATTCTTAAAGCTTCAGCCTCTTGCTCTCTTCTTAAAGCATCTGATTTAGCAACAGTTATTTTTGCTTCATTTTCTCCTTCTACAGCAGTAGCATTAGCGCTTGCTACCTGAATTCTTTCATCTCTTTGAGCATTAGCTTCACCAATAGAACCATCTCTGTTTTTTTCAGCAACACTTTGTCTAGCATCATTAATTGCTTTTGCTGCAGCTTCCTTACCAAGAGCATCAATATAACCAGATTCATCATTAATATCAGTAACATTAACATTTATTAATCTTAATCCAATTTTCTTTAACTCTGATTCAACATTATAAGAAACAGCTTCTAAAAACTTATCTCTATCAGTATTTATTTCTTCTATATCCATTGTTGCAACAACTAAACGCAACTGACCAAAAATTATATCCTTCGCTAATTCTTTTATCTTTTCTAATCCTAATCCTAGCAATCTTTCAGCAGCGTTTTGCATGATGCCATCTTCAGTAGAAATACCTACAGTGAAACTAGAAGGAACATCTATACGAATATTTTGCCTACTAAGTGCACTCTTTAAATTAACTTCAATTGATAAAGGGGTTAAATCTAAAAATTCATATCCTTGTATTACAGGCCATACAAAAGATGCACCACCATGAATACATTTAGCACTTTTAGAATCTCCAGAAGTGGCTTTACCAACCATACCATAAACTACAAGTATTTTGTCTGATGGACATTTCTTATAACGAGACAAAAGAGCAATAAGTGTACCAAAAATAAGTAAAACTATTACAACAGTTAAAATAAGTTGCGACATTATAAACCTCCAAGTTTAATATATTTTGTTTATAAATCTTGTTTTTCAACAAGTAAAGTATTAATATCAATAACATCTACCACACGAACCATAGTACCTGTCGTAATTGGATGTTCATTTTTAGTCATAGCATTAATTTCTGAATATCTTTCTTGTATAGTTACATTTATCTTACCTTTACCAGTCATATTTGCAGGAATAGTAAGATAAACCTGGCCCTTCTGATCGATTGCATTTCTTATATTAATATTGCCGCTACGCTGCATTTTTGATATTAAATAAAACATTATAGCAATTAGAAGCATTCCAATTAATCCACAAACAGTTGCAATAAAAAACACTATAAAAACATTTAATCCAGCTTCTGACAAAACAACGCCAACCCAACCAAACAATGAGAAAAAAGCTACAATTCCTCTAATAGAAAAAAACCTTAAACTAGAAGCGCTTTCAACTGCATCAACACTTGTAGATTCAGCTGATGTGTCACCAAAATCAATTGTGTTCGAATCAAAGCTTGTATCAATATCACCGTCAAAATCCACATCAACATCACCCCCATCGCTTCCAATTCCTAAAATCGAAGCAATAGTTTGAATTACCAAAATAATAGTAGCAGGTATTGCACAATAATAAAAAACTTGCTCTAACACGGTTAAACCATTCCACCAATCAGTCATAACTCACCTCATATATCTATTAGTAATTTTTTAAAACATTTATTATAACTGTTGTTTGCTATATAGTATCATACATTCGACAAAAAATAAAGAACTTTGCACAAAATTAATAAAACATGTTAACCAAATAATTAATCGCTATTTACTCACTATTAATATATATTCACGAACACTAAAAAAACAACAATTATTTAAAATTGTCGTTTCTTTTCATTCTATTGATATTAATTAAATTTCTTAATCATTTCATTTTTAGATCTATTTTTTTCAAAGCCTTCAATTAATTCAACCGTTTTAGATGTATCTCCAATAAGTATTCCACCTGACAAAATACCATTTATAAAATACATTTTTTTATAATTTTTGCTATCTTGCTCCATTGCTTCATAAATTTCATAATCAACTTCTTTTTTTGAACCAACGTCACCAATAGAAAACACACTTGAATTGAAAGCATTTAAGGTTGTTGAAGGTATTATTTGTTCATAGATGTATTCATCACCTACAGCATTTATTCCTGCAGCTTTCCCCTGAACAATTGCTTCACTCCACAATGCATAATTTACGCCATCAAATTCAGCACAATCCCCACAAGCATAAACATCAGGTACATTTGTTTCCATCTTATTATTCACAACTATGGCTTTTTTAACTTCAATATCTGGAGAAGCAAACTCACAATTAGATTTTACACCTGTTGAAATAATAACCAAGTCTGCAGATATAGTTTCTCCATCCTCTAGTAATACTCCTGTTACATTTTCATCTCCTACAATTTCTTTAGAAGAAGCAAATTTTCTAATTGTGACTCCTGCTTCCTTTACTATATCCTCAAGTATTGCTGAGCCATTTACATCAAGCTGTCTATTCAATATTCTATCATTTCTTTCTAATACAGTTACATTAAGGCCTAAATTGTTTAATTCAGAAGCAGCTTCTAGTCCTAATATTCCACCGCCTATAACTGCTGCTGTCTTTTTACCCTTGGCAAATTCTTTAATTTCAAATAAATCCTTCATATATCTTAATGTATATACACCCTTTTTGTCCCTGCCTGGAATCGGTGGTACAAATACTTCTGCTCCAGAAGCAATTATTAATTTGTCATATTCTAATTCTTTACCTTCAATAGATATTAATTTTTTGTTTTTAACATCAATCTTTGCAACTACCCTATTGAGCATTAATTTAACATCATTATCCTTATACCATTTATCATCTTTAATAGTAATTGAATCAGGTACAATATTACTGCTTAACATTTTAGACAATTGAGGTCTATAATATCCTTTAATATCTTCCTTTGATATAATAATTAAAGAACATTTTTTGTTTCTTTTCCTGATTTCTTCAGCAGCGCTCATTCCAGCACCACTGGCACCAATGATTACAATTCTATATTCATCATTAAATTCTTTACTTATATTATTCTCTTCTTCTAGCTTTATAAAATATTCTGCTGCAACTCCGCATACTGGACATTGATCTGGCGCATTATCTCCTTCAACTATTTCTCCGCATATGGTACATTTCCACTTGGCCATTTTCCCACCCTCACCTTTTTATATCTTTAGTTTATTATTTTTCAAATATATAATATGTTAATATTATATCATATAAAATAAAATTTGGAAGAAAATTATTTTTAACAATATCACAATATATAAAATAAAACAATTAAAATAAAAACAACCGCTATATTAAACGGTTGTTTTTATTTGCTAAATTGTATTTCATACTATGGCCATACTTTATTAGGCTTCATTCCAGTCCACAATTCTAATAATGTTATTTCTTCATATACATAATCGTGACTGTTTGTAGCTTCCATTACAGCTTCGAAATACCATTCTGTTGATGGATTGTCAGGCCAGAACATTGCGCCTGGATGAATATTTTCTTCAATTACTGCTCTGCCAAGTACATTATTAATTAATGTCATTGATTCAGCTCTTGTAATATCTTGCTCTGGTTTAAAAGTATTGTCAAGATATCCCTTAATCCATCCCTTCATTTCAGAAGAAGTAATATATTTTTCAGCCCAGTGACCAATTACATCTGTGAATTTAGTTATGTTACTTAAATCTAATTTATCGAATTTTGCTGCAATCGTTGCAAATTCAGCCCTCGTAATAGGATCCGATGGTCTGAATGTTCCATCTGGATATCCCATTATTATACCTGCATTATACAATGTTGATACAGCACGATTTGACCATTGATGGAGTTCATCCATATCACTGAATGGGTTCTCATCGCTTAACAATGCATTCCTGCTCTCATCGGTCAAAAGCCTATAGAAAATCATCGCCACTTCTTCTCTCGTAATGTCCTTCAAAGGTCTTACATCACCCTCTGGATAACCGATTATATATGCAAAGTGATCAAATTTTTCTAGCTCTGCTAATGGAATTTCTGGATCTTCAATTATTACTGGTGGTTTTGGTTTATTAGGTTTGTTAGATTTATCTTTATCGTAATACAAATCTAAAATTGTTGTTATATCAACCCTAATAGCAGTACCTGTAATAGCTGAACCAGTTATAGCTGAACCCGTAGTTACATCAATAACTACTATTGTTTCTAATGTTTTAGTATTTATCTTATATTCTTTAAATGTGTAACCTGAATCATAATGTAATTGTACATAGTTGTTTACATCTTCCAAGGAACCTTCACCATCTAATGAGTATCTTTCATTGTAGTCTTTTGTGTTGTAACCTGTTTCATATAACCAGTTCACTTCAAAGAAATCTGATTGTAAAATTTGTCCTTGTGAATAGTAGAAATTAATTACATTATCACCACTACCTAATGTTATAGTTTTTTCAATTTGACCTACCTTGTTATAACCATTAACATCTATGGCATGTTCAGTTATCTTATCATAGTATATACCTAACCTAGTTATCCTTGGTGCTACTGACAAACCTGTATCATAATCCAGATAATTTACGGTGTAAGTTACTTCATTTAAATTATTTACAATATTGAATCCTTCATTAACATTTCCTGTTATTTCAGGAGAATATCCTTCAACTTCAGATTCATTTATTGTATATCCTGAATAATCAACTTCATACCAATCCATTTCTTCTTCATCGAAAACATATTTAGGTAATTTAAAGTAATCTTCCCATCCGTTTTCTTTATTTAATGTTAATGTATAGCCAGTAGATTCTCCTTTTTCATTAAGCAATGTTATTATTATCTCTTCAGAAGGTCCTTGCCATTCTTTTGTTACAGGAACCTTAATTGCTTCAATATTGTATACTCCAAAGCCATCACTAAAATCTTCTTCAGTTAACCAGCTATCAACAACATGAATATAATCATCAAGCGGTTCTTCTTCAACAGTATAATTGAAGTAATTAATTACATTGCTGTTTTCATCATATTTTGGTACTATAAACTTTCCTGACCAATATCCATTTTTATCTGGTAAAGTTATTGTAGCCGCTACATGACCATCTTCATCAACCAAATCCAATATAATGCTCTCTGGTCTTTGAACTGGTGTAGAATTCAATGATATTAAATTATTATAATATTGTGGTTCCTTGTAACCATCTATCCAAGTCTTAGCGACTGGAATTTCAATTGTTTCATTTGTATAGTAGACATTAATTATATTAGCATCATTGTCTGTATCAATTGTTAATTTTACTGGGTCTGCGCTAACATATACATATCCTAAAATTGTAATTACTTCATCAGCACCATCTATTACATCGCCAAATTTTGCATCTTTTATTTCAGATAAGTATAATGATGGAGTTGTACCTAACAAATAATGATTTACTGTGTATTTCTGACCGTTTGCTGTGTAATATACATTTATCACATTTGAATCATTATCTGTTCCTATTGTCAAGCTCGCTGGATCTACACTGTCATATGTGTAGCCTGTGATTGCTATTGCTTCACTTGCTCCTGTTATTACCTGGGCAAACTTCGCATCCTTTGTTACTGCTTCTTCCAATACTTTATCAGTACCTTTTTCTAGATAGTTCACTGTGTATTTCTGACCGTTTGCTGTGTAATATACATTTATCACATTTGAATCATTATCTGTTCCTATTGTCAAGCTCGCTGGATCTACGCTGTCATATGTGTACCCTGTGATTGCTATTGCTTCACTTGCTCCTGTTATTACCTGGGCAAACTTCGCATCCTTTGTTACTGCTTCTTCCAATACTTTATCAGTACCTTTTTCTAGATAGTTCACTGTGTATTTCTGACCGT
>JAQVWY010000016.1:22323-42388 GCA_028709465.1 Tissierellia bacterium
TTGCTGTGTATGTGTATACTACTGTAACATCCTCTGCTGGCATTGTTCCTGTTACTGAACCAGCCATTAAGTCTATTGTTCCTAAATTTAATGGAGTTACTGTTATTGCACTTAATGTGTAACCTACTTTATCATGTTTAACCGAATTAATACTTGCTCCGAATTCCCTAATTTCATTTATACTATAATTAGTGGCAATTTCGCCGCCATATACATGAGATTCATTGTATGTGTTAGCTATATAATAAGGGAAATTCAAATATATTGGTTTCCTTGTTACATTTAGAGTTGTTGGAACATTGTTGCCATTTTCATCTTTTGCTGTAGTTGATTGATTAATATGACCATCTATTGTTTTTGCATATTCTGCAACTGTTATTGATGTATTTACTTCAACAGCAAAGGTATCCTCTGTTGCAACTAGAACACGATTAGCATAACTAACCACATTTCCTGAACTATTTATAGGCTGACCTGATGTATTGACTAAATAATATTTTACATTTATTGTTCCACTGCCTGTTGTTAATTTTGGAAGTGGAAAATATTGCCCACACCATTTACCCAAATAATTCTTATATACTACTGATGCATCCTCATTTGTATCTAGTAATTGTGATGGTTCTACTACCTTCCCTGGATCTACATTCAACTTAATATAATAAGTCAAAGTTGATGCAGTTTCAGTAACATCTCCTCCAGTACCATTATCACCTAAATCCCAGCTGATTGATTTTAAATCTGCCGCTACAGTAGCTACACCTTGTGATGCTGTCACTGGATGTGTTTCATCAACATAAACTGTAAAGTTATAGCCTATAGTTGTGTCATAACCCATTGGATCTGTAACTTTAGCACTTGTTGCTGCTTTGGACATTTTACCAGCAATGTTCAAAAAAACCTCACTTAAATTATCTGTTGTCAAATAAAAGTTGCTTTCTGATGATGCTATATGTCTCATTGTATATATAGCATTTGTATTACCTGCTAAATCAAATCCAATAGAGTAAATTTCGGTACCCGCTTCTTTTGCTATTAAAGCTTGAGAAATTGTCGGAGTTCCATTATTATTAACTGTGTATCCACCTATTGTATAAACATAATTATAAAAGCCAGAGTCGTAATAATAGTCATTACCATTGCCTCTAATATCTGTAGTATCAAAAGATGTTAATTTATATTGTACATCATATGGATAATTTAAAGCTAAATCTGCAGCAGAAGTGGCTGTTGCAGCTGTTGCTTTATAGCTAAAGGTTGGCTGACCATCGCTTAATACCACAATATACTTGTTTTCACCTGTTCCATTACTCAACATTTGTTGTGCTAATGCTATACCAGATTGAATATTTGTACCACCTGTAGCTTGTATGCCATTAATTGCATTATATAAATCATCATTTACATTTGTTAGATTGGAGTTACTGATTGCGTCGGTTGCATAAGAAACAATTCCTATCTTATTCAAATCTTGCTCTTCTGAAGTTTTAAGTAATTCTGATACGAATTCTTTAGCTGCATTTTTTGCTAATTCAATCTTTTTATAGTAGGGTACATTAGTGTTCTTTAATACATCCCTTACATTTGGAAATGCAACTATCTTTGGTGTTCCATTTATAGTTGCGCTCACATTTTTACCACCAAAAATCAATAACAGTGCATTCCAAAAATCATTGTCATTATAACTTGACCAGCTATCGAACCAATTTGAATTACTATCCATCCTGTATCTTGAAGCTTCAGCTACATCTAATCCATTAACTATCAAGGTTCCTGATTTATAACCTTTATATACACCCTCATCATCTACATAAGCAGTCATAGTAACACTTGTATTGCTACGTGTTATACTTTGATTATTATTATTTTGCCTATATTGATAAGTGATTGATTCAGGTCTATTAAATGTTAGTACCACTTCATGATAAGGTTTAATTACAGTCGAATCCCAACTCATACTTCCAGATCTGTCAATTACCAAAACTACATCTGTTGTAGTAGGTACGCCTTTACCAACTAATGATAATTGAACTTTTGCTATGTCCTCCTCACCTTCAACCCAACTTGCTTCCTTATTCAATTGTACATATCCGGGAACTGGAAACTGAGGAAAATTTGTTGGATCGGTTGGACTATATGGAATTGGATCATTTTCACTATCACCAGGATATGCGAATGTTAGATTTCCTGGCATACTTGGAATAAACATTAATAGCGCAATTACAAAACATATTACTTTTTTAAACAGTTTTTGCTTTTTCATGTTTTCTCCCCCTTTCTTCAATATTTTTGTTTCTTTATTACTTTTTTCAATTGATTTATTAATAACCATTTAATAATGTTCACCCCCTTCCCGGTAGCTATTAATTTCAAATTTTTATCATTTATATATAGAAACAACCTATCTATTTGTATAAGATAGTTGTGACTAACAAAGTAAGATATCCTTCACTATCGTTCAGGATGACAAATATCTATGTGTTCAGATTAACAAAGGCTTTACATATAGAATGAAGAAGCAGTTATAATTCAGTTTGTCTGATAAAATTAAAAAAACTGCAAAACAATAAAATAATTTTGCAGCCGAACTATCATAGTATTGTAAATACTTTAGACTTCTTGCTTTGCGTCGCTAACTTTCATTAGCTTTGCCCTTATATATCTAATTTTTAGTTGTCACTTTTTACCTTTTTATTATATGCAATATTTTTTTAAATTATCCAATTTGTTCCTCTTTATCCATAAGTTTTACGAATAAATTTGCTAAATTTGGATCAAATTGACTGCCAGCTTTATCTAATATTTCTTTTAATGCCTGTTTATGAGAAATTCTTTCCTTATAAGGTCTATCATTTACCATTGCTTCATATGCGTCAGCAATTGCAAATATTCTTACAACTATTGGAATTTGTTTATCCTTATATAATCCTGGATACCCCTTTCCATCCCATCTTTCATGATGAACTAAAATCAATTCATCTATTGGCAATGTATCTCTAAATTCTTTTACTATATTATAGCCTATCTCACTATGTCTTTTTATATCTTCCCATTCTTCATTATTTAAGATGCCCTCTTTCTGAAGAATTTTCTTTGGAATACCAATTTTCCCTATATCATGGAATTCACATAACAATCTTAATTCTTCTTTTTCCATTTCTGAAATTCCTACTTCATCAGCAAGCATTAAACTTAACTCCTTGAGTCTTTCATAATGAGCTTTTGTTTCAAAAGTAATTGTTTCTAATCTATTCTTTAGAAATGCTATCATTTCTTGCTTTGCTTCCTTACTTTCCTTAAGTTTACTAAAATACATCTTTTCTTCTGCTTTTTTTACTATCTTTTTAATATCTTCATCGAATTTTTCCTTAGTTGCGACTCCAAAACTAATGCTCATTTTTATTATATCAATAGGATTATTTTCGCAGAATCTCTTTAATCTATTTACTATTGATAGCCCTATTTCCTCTGAGGTTTTTGGCAGAAGTATCATAAATTCATCTCCGCCAATTCTACTCACTATATCTTCCTTTCTAAAATGGCTTTTCATTATTTCAGCAGCATTTTTTAAAACTCTATCTCCCATTCCATGTCCAAATGCATCATTGATTAGCTTTAAACCATTAATATCCCCCATAATTACGGTGATTGGAAGTTGCCTTTTTGTATCAAGTCTTTTTAATTCTTCTTCTAAAAATCCCCTGTTATATAAATTGGTTAAATTATCTCTATAACAAGATACACCTATTAAATGAGACATATTATTAGAAGCAATTAAATTTTTCCTAATTTCACTAATATCACAATAAAAAATGACTAAATTTTCTTCTTTATCATTAAATATATTAATTATATACCAGCGGTCTAAATTCTCAATGTAAATCTCATGTTTTCCTTTAGTCTTTGGCAACATGTTAAAGTAAAATTCTTTCAATCCTAAAATATTATCATTTTCTATTACTATATCTGATAATTTTTCACCCATTATCAAATTAGTATTTATTTTAGTTGCTTTGCTAAAATTCTCACTAATATATATAAGTACATAATCAATAAAATTGCCGTCCTTATTATAAATTGATTTTAACTTTAGATAAAAATCATTTATTGAAGGGTACTCCATTTCCTCACCCCTTATATATTACACCTTGTATTATGATTTAATTATATATTTGTTCAATTACATTTCTATTATTTTAGAATTACTTATTAATTTCTTTTTTGTTTCATTTTAATTACTTATTAATTACATTTTAATTACATAAATTTTTGTACAAAAAAACTGTTAGCGTATTGCCAACAGCTATTAATTGAATTATTTACTTACTAAATATGTATGCAGAAAAAATTGAAGTTATGGGGACGGTGAACAATATTCCCATACTTCCTATTATAGCTTGTAAAATCTCAAATACTATCATTTCTAAATTAAATAAAAGTAGTATATCTTTATAATATACATACAAAAGTAATACTACAGATAATGAACTTCCTATATAAGCCAATATTAAAGTATTAGTCATTGTTCCAATTGCATCTTGCCCTATATTAATACCAGATTTAAGAAATGTTTTAAATTTTCTATTTTCCATATTCAAAGCAAGTTCGTTTAAAGCTGATGCAATAGACATTGATACATCCATTACTGCCCCAAGAGAACCTATTACAATACTTCCCCAAAGTACTGCTATTAAATCAATTGGTTTATCAGGATTAATCATAATAAGAAACATGGAATCTTGATCGATTAGTCCTGTTAAATTCAATGCCTTACTTATAAATATCGCAAGTAATCCAGAAACAAAAAAACCTCCTAAATTACCTACTATGGCACAAAATGTTTTTTTATTAGCTCCATTTATTATTAAAAGGTTCATAAAAATAATAAACACACTAATTATAACTGTAGAAATATAAATATTATTTCCCTTTATTATAGATGGTATAAACACTAAAAATATCGACAAAACCGTAAATATTAATGAAATAATACTTCTAATTCCTTTTTTATGTCCTATTAAAATTAGAAAAACAACAAAACATATTAATATTGTTATCATTTGATTGATTCTATTATATTCAATAAACGTCCAAACTTTGCCTTCACTTGTTCTAGATTGTATTAATGAAACTATTATATTATCCCCTTTTTCTATTTTTTTGGGATTAACTTCAACGATTCCATCTATGTATTGAAATCCTTCTATTTCTTGATTTTTAATGTCTCCATTGATAATTTTAGCATAAAACTTTATTGTAATATTTTCTATAATTTCATTCCCATATTCTTGTTTTTCTTTTATTTCATCATCAACATAAATAACTTTAGCAGCATATGAATTTTCAGCATTCTCATCTAAAAAATGTTCTGTTTTATTCATTCTATATCCAACAAAAATAAAAATTGTTGATAAAAGTATTGTCAATATGTATATTAAATTAGTTATACTTTTTTTGTTTTTTAAATTCAAAAATACACCTCCACTTACGCATTATCATTTGAACTAACGATGACAACCAGAGATAAAAAAGGTTTCAGTAATACAGAGCTAATTAATTATATAACTATATTTTCATAGTCTAATGGCTGAAAGGTTAAAGTTAAGGAATCTAAATTAATAAAATCATACATCTTCATATTTTTTTTAATCCTATTTTTTATTCTTATTATTCCATCATTATGTACATCATGTAGCAACATAATAATTTGGTTATCATTCAAAAATGAAAAAACATCACCTTTTCTCAAAGACTTTTCTAACACTTCATTTATTGCAATAGAATATTCCTCCATCAATTTTGAATTATTAAGATATATACTTTCATTAATAGTAAATAATCCTATATAATCAAATTCATTTTGTCTTAATGATCTTCTTTTTTGAACATTAATAAGAAAATTAAAATCTTCTTTACTGCAACATAGTGCTCCTTCTACATTAATGTTATTTAAATCATTGCTGATTGAATCAATGTCGATTATTTTACTATAAGATGATGAATAACTTTGTATTTTTTTTAAAAAAGATGTAAACTCTCCAGAAGGTTTAGCATCTACTTCTTTTTCTAACAATAATACTGTATTCTCATAGTGGTTTAAAGCCTCTTTATGAAGCCCCATAAAAAGCAATGCATCCATCATTTGAATATGTATATCTTCATCATATGAATCTATTAACAATGCATTTTCACATAGTGAAATAATCTTTTCAAATTCCTTTTTAGACTTTAGTAAATTAATTAGTTTATGTAAAGTTTTCAAATATAATCTATTATAATAATTTCTTGTTGGCACAATCCATATCTCATAAGTATTTTCTGACAAATAAAGTCCTTTATATATATTGATTGCTTCATAATATTTTTGTATAGCACTGTCTTCATTTTCTTTTTTTAATAAATCACCTTGATTTATCAATTGTTCAAATTCATCAACATCCAATTTCACGTTTTCACCCATATTAAGGCAGTAATATCCATTAATAAAATCAACAGTTATATATTTATTATCATCTTCACCTTCAGGAAACAATGATTTAATAAATCCTCTCAGTCTAAAAATTTGAGTCCTGAACATATTTTTGGGATCACTTGATTCACTATCACTCCATAAATTATCAATTATTGTTTCAGGCAGTAATTTTTTTGTCTAAAAGTCAAAAAATATTGAAAAAGCTTATATAATCTATATGTTCTGCCAAGGTCTTTCAACAATGAATTTCCATCTGATTTTATATCAAATTCTCCAAATGTGCTAATATAGATTTTCACAGAAATCCCCCCATTCAAACTTTGCAAAAATTACCAAATTTGTATTATTATATTATTAATAATACAAATTTACAAGAATTTTTTAGCGCATAATAGAATTATATTTATAATATTAATAATACCCTAGGCCTTATATTATAAACATTAAAATTGTTTTAGTTAAACAATTACATTTATAAAACAACAAGGAATCAAAACAGTTCGATTATGTTATTTTCTACAATAATATTTAAATCAAAACTTCTTGTTTTGCCTTGATTAAACTTAATATAAACAATATTCTCCTTTACATCAACAATGTTTCCATATCCATATTTATTATGCTTAACCCTCTGTCCTGTATTTATATTTACATCCACACTCTTCTTATTAACATTAATCAATTCATTTACAAATAATGAATTAACACCTGGCACTATTATATTTAATTCATTTTTAGCCCTGGTCATTCCAACATAAAATATTCTTCGCTCTTCCTCTAATATTTTATCATACTCCTCTTTTGATATATTTCTTCTGTCCGAAGGAAACTCTCCATCAATATTATCGATCATATAAACCACATCATATTCCAATCCTTTAGCGCTATGTATAGTAGTTAATGTTATATTAGAGCCCACATTTTCCGATGCATTTTTAATTACGCCTTGTAAATCATTGATCTTTATTATAAATTCATTTATATTGCTGCAGTAGGATCCAATTTCCTCTAATATTTCCAGAACATGTAATGAATTAGATAAATTATTTCTTCCTTCCTCCTGCATTCTTTCTAAATAAGCTAAATATTCAAGATCGACTTTAATAAACCTAATTGCATCATTTGGCCTTAACTGATTTAAATAATTAATATCAAATCTAAATTTTCTTATATTATCATAAACATAATATTCAAAATCCTTGTTATTATCTAATATATCAAATACATTTAAATCAAATCTAGGACTGTTCATTACTAAATTACACATACTTTTTGAAAAATATGTATAACTTTTATAATATATTCTAGAAAATGCATCTCTATCCTTAGGATTTAATGCTAAATTCAAAAAGGAAATAATATCATAAACAACACTATTGTTAAAAAATTTTGTTTTGTCTTCTTTTATATAAAAATTAATTTTATTTTCATTTAGACCATTTGCCAAAATTATTGAAGACATATTATATCTATAAAGTATCCCGACGGTTTGCCCCTGTAATTTAGATAACTCTTTCATTATTAATTTACATTGTTCTGCTCTATTATTAACCTTTTTGATATTTATCTCGTTTATCTTACTTTTATCTGCACATATTTCTTTATTGTATCTTTTTTTATTAATCGCAATAAACTTTTTAGCACCTTCAACAATGTTACCATCAGATCTAAAATTATTATCTAAATAAAATATTTTTCCATCATTATAGATATTTTTAAAATCCAACATAAAATCTGGATAACTTCCTCTAAAAGAATAAATTGATTGATCATCATCACCAACCATAAACAAATTATTATTAGAAATAGTTTTTATTATTTCATGCTGTATTTTTGATGTATCCTGCATTTCATCTATTTGAATATATTCATAAGTATTTAATATACCTTGTCTGTAATAATTTGACTTTGATAATAATCTATAAGCATATAAAAGCATATCATCAAAATCGATTAATCTTTTATTTGATTTGTATTCACGGTATTTTTCAAAAATAATATCAAAATTCTTTATTTCAATACCATAGTCCTTGTATTCTGATGGATTAATCATCATATTAATTACGAAACTAATATAAGAAGATAAATTTTCAATTTCCTCTTCACTTATATAATTAAAGTATGATGTTGCATATTGATTTTTTAGGATTTCACTTAATACCTGATAATTATTTTTAAGTATATCAAAAGAAATACCTCTTCTTCTAAAATAATCCCTAACAATTTTATATGAAAATGAATGAATTGTTGAAAATTCTGTATGGGCTTTGTAACTATTTCCAAAATATGATTTAAATCTATTTTTCATATCCTTTGCTGCCATTTTAGAAAAAGTTATGGTTAGAATTTTATTATTACATTTTCCTTCAAATAGCAATTTCCCCACTCTTGAAATTATAACAG
The DNA here is from genome assembly GCA_028709465.1 of Tissierellia bacterium. Classification (GTDB taxonomy): domain Bacteria; phylum Bacillota; class Clostridia; order Tissierellales; family Sedimentibacteraceae; genus Sedimentibacter. Next base: position 31,199 of record JAQVWY010000016.1, read on the forward strand.
TAGTCTTTCCAGAGCCAGCAGTAGACAAGACTAATGCGTTTCCTTTATTAAAGGAAACAGCTTGTCTTTGTTGTTCATTTAATAAAATTCCAGTTTCTTTTTCTAAATGCTCAAAATAATCCATTCAGTACCTCTTCTACTGTCATCCTGAAGGATAGTAAATGATCTCAAAGGTATATAAACAACGAGATTCTTATAGCTACTCTCTCATGATGACATTTAATCAACTTCCTTTATTACTTTTTCAAAAACCTGTGCAGCCCTTACTTTAACAGGGTTACAACCTTCTAATACGCTTCTGTGATGTTCTTTTATATATTTACACTCCAAAGAACCAAACTCCTTTTTAAATTCCTCAACAAGTTTTTTTGTAATGTCCTTCATTTTTAAATTTTCACTTGGTTTATCTTCTGTGTACATTATTCCAATGGCAGCAGCCGCTCCTAAAAGTGCCCCGCAGGTATTTTCAGATTGAATCCCTCCTCCATATGGACAAACAGCCTTAACAAATCTATCATCAAGTTTTAGATTGTACTTTTCATTTGCAGCAAGCAACAATATTTCAGCACAATTTTTGTGATATAACGGCCTTTCTTTTATTGGATGGGTCAATTCTTCTTCGTTTAGTTTTTTTACTTCATTTATCATTTAAGCTTCTTCTCCTGTTCGTCATTAATTATTAAAAGAAATATAGCATTCCAGATGCAAGAGCAGATAATATCATTCCTATGGCAAGTACTAGGCAAACTATTCTTACTGCTCTATTATTTTTATTTTTATATTTATTCATATAAAAACCTCCAGCATTATTATATAATATTTTAACATATAAATTGTAATATTAATAGCTTGAAATTATATTAAAGAAATAATTTTCTTACTATTTATAACAAAAAAAATGAGGAAAAGATAAGTAGATAATTAAAAATGAAAAATTACATTAAATACTTCATAATAAAATAATTTATGTTATAATTTAAAATATATAGAAAATTTAGTAATGTATAGAAAAAATTAACTAAAATAGAAACTTAATCTATATTTTTCTGATAATTATTTTATTTCTAGTGTACATTTACACAGAGTAATTATACAATTATCTTTATTTAATTAAAAGTGAGGTATAAATATTTTGGACAAAAAAGATAAAGTTATAATAGCTACTATGCTTTTTATTTTAAGTATATTCATTGGTATATTTTATTTATACTCAATCGATAAAATAGGTAAAATTTATCAAGACGAAACAAAAGAAACAATTATGAATATAAAAAAATCATTTCTAAAAAATACTGTCGATAATCTTATTTTTGAAATTGAAATTGATAGAAAAAATGAAACTGAATTATACAAAAAACATATTGACAGAAGATATGATACATTAAATATGGAAGATAATATAAATGACGAAGAATTTGTTAATTATTTTATAAATAGATTTACCTTGGATTTTAATAAGGACCCTTATATAGATTATTGGACTGTATTTTTATGGAATAATAAAAGTAATCAAATACTCTATGATCCTGAAAATATTGTTGGTAGTGATGTTAACTCAACAGTTGAAAAAATAAAATTTATGATGTCACATTATAAATTAATAAATCGTGGAGAAATTTCCGGCTTTATCGGCGTAAGCCAAGAATTTATTGATAATAGAATTAAAGCTATTACTGCAGATAAAATTAGGAAGTTAAAATTTGATAATAATTCATATATATGGGTTAATGAGATAATTAATTATGATGGCGGAAAAGATTATGCTATTAGAAGGGTACATCCAAATCTTCCAGAAACAGAAGGTATGTTATTATCAACAGAAATAAAGGATATAAAAGGAAACTTGCCATATTTAGAAGAACTTGAAGGTGTTAAAAAAAATGGAGAGATTTTTTTAAAATATTATTTTAAAGAGTTAGGCAGTGAAATTATTTCTGAAAAATTATCATTTCTGAAGTTGTATAAAGACTTCGACTGGATAATCGGAATGGGAGTTCATATTGATGATATCCAACAGTATATTATTAATACTAACGTAAAAAGTACTGAAATAACTAGAAAATACATACTTTTATTTTTGCTTATTCTATTAACAATTATTTTTTTTAGCATAAGTATATTAATGTTGCTAAAAAATTGGTTTTTTAAAATAGAAAAAAGAAAAATGGAGCAAGAAAATAATGTAGATATACTTACATTTGCATATAACCGCAAATATGGAACAAATGAGATGAATAAGTCTTTTAATGAATTTAAAAAGAAAGGTACAAATTCAGCTATTATGATGTTTGATATTGATAATTTTAAATCTACAAATGATACTTTTGGGCATGAGGTAGGCGATCAAATTTTGAAGGAAGTAGTTAATATTATTTATAAAAATATTAGAAATACAGACAGGTTAATACGATGGGGTGGAGATGAATTCATTTGCATATGTTATGGTTTAAACAAAGAAAATGTTTTGGCTTTTGGCGAAAAACTGTGTTCATCTGTTGCATCTCTAAAAATTTCATCAGGAAATGCGACAATTAGTACAACTATATCTATTGGATTTTCTTATTTTGAAGAAAATGATAAAGATATTGGTGATGTTATACAAAGAGCCGATATGGCAATGTACAAATCAAAAGCAGAGGGAAGAAACACTGTAAATCTTTTATAGTAGAAATTAATCTTGATATGATAAAATTGTCTCTATTAAATTCACTTAAACATAAAAATTTTTCTTTTAATTTGATTTATATAAGCTATAATAATATTTGTATTAATAAAATAAATTAATATGGATGTGATACATTGTTAAATGATAAAAATAAAATGTCAATAAAATTAAAATTAATGATAATTTTCATATCAATAATATTTATATTGCTTTCATCAATTTATATCCTAGAAATCATTATAGAACCACAGGGATTTGTAGTTCCTAGTTATGAAAAAACAGATATAGAACATCTTCTTTCTAAAGAAAAATTAACAGAAGAAGACTACAAAGTTTTGTTTTATCAAACAGGATTAGGAAAACCTGCAATTGATGAATTATTGTTAAACATGGAAACAGGAATAGATGAAATTTTAAAGTTTCAGTATAACTTTTTTGCAGAAAGAAATGTATTGTGCGAGAAAATAGCATTAACTACCAGCCAAGAATCCTTCGTAGATAACCAAGGAACGTATAGATATGGATTTAATCTTGCTCCTTATAAAAACGGATATGTTTTAATTACAAAAGCTACACACACCCTTGGATGGCGACATGGCCATGCAGCAATAGTAACGGATGCTGAAAATGAAACAACATTAGAAGCGGTTTTAATAGGACAAAACTCCCAATATCAAAATATTAACAAGTGGAGGATATATCCATCATTTATAATGTTGAAATTAAAAAATGCTGATGAAGAAAAACTAAATCATATTGCCGATTTTGCAATACAAAACATGCACAATTTACCTTATAAATTAACAATAGGGTTATTTAGTAAAAAAGATCCTGAAACTGAAGAAATTATAGGAACTCAATGCTCTCATTTAGTTTGGCATCCATTCAATGAATTTGGTTACGATATTGATTCAGATGGATCATGGCTTGTTACTCCAAAGGATATCGCGAATAGTGACTTATTTGAAGTAGTACAAATTTATGGAGTAGACCCAAGTGAAATATGGCCATAACCTTTATCTTTCTAAAACACAGTGAATAATATCTCGCCTTAAATCCTTCGATATAGTACTAGATATAATATAACCCAGAATTGTTTAAGAAAAACACCATTAATATATTGACATTTCAACATATTAATGGTATTATTATATATGCTTAATCATCATTGATTAGTAGTATCAGTTGTTAATCTACACAACTATAAAATAAATATTATTTTTCATCACATTAACAGGAGGTCTAGATGATTGATAAAGATTTAAAATTAGAATATGATATATTAGATGAAATTGCTAATAGTTCTACCCCTATGGGAGCAAACTTGTTATCTTTAAAAATTGATTCTTCACAAGCTACAATAGGGCGTATACTGTTAAATCTTGATTACCAAGGGTATTTAGAAAAATCAAGTAATAAAGGACGCATTATAACTGAAAGCGGCAGAATTTATTTAAAAAAACTAAATGAAATTTTGAATCTTAATCAAAATACTGAAGAATTAATCAGAATTTCAACTAGTACTGACAAGGAAACATTACTTGATGTATTACATACAAGAAAAGTATTAGAAAAAGAAACTGCTTATTTAACTGCACAAAATATTACTGAACAACAGATAAAAGAATTAACCTTAATAATTGACAAACAGGAAGAACAAAAAAGAATGGGGCATTTAGGTGAAAAAGAGGATTTAGAGTTTCACTGCAAAATAGCTAACATATCAGGAAACAGGGTTATGGAACAAATACTAATTCTTATATTAACTCAAAAAAATGTTTATTTAGATTTTAGTTATATTAGGCAAAAATTAGTTGTTCGTTCATCCAATGATCATAGAAATATCATAAAAGCTTTTGAAGACAGAAATCCTGAATTAGCATCAGAATATATGGTAAATCATATCGATTTGCTAATTGATGACATTATTAAGTATTATAAAAAAGAACCTAGTGTTGCAATTAAATAAGAGATAATATAGAGCTCTTACCTAAAATTAGATAAGAGCTTTGTTTATTGCAGGGATATTCAGTGTGTCCCTTTACCTATTATATTATGGTATGTATCAATAATATTTTCATGAACTATTACTTTAGGATTATAATTATTTAATTTAAAAATAAATCTTAGTACGGGTCCTAATATCAATGCTGATATAATCGTGCCTATACCAAACTTTCCACCTAACAAATATCCTACAATAACCGCTGATAGCTCCATTCCAGTTCGAACTATCCCAATATCTAAATTTGATTTTTTATTAAGTAAAATCATCAAGCCATCCTTGGGTCCAGCTCCAAGATTTTCTTTTAAATAAAAAAACATACCATATGCCATTGTAAATGTTCCTAAAAATAACATAATAAATTTCAAAAATAGAGAATGCGGCGTTTGAATTATAGAAAAACTATCAATTAAGTCAATAAATCTACCTATAAAATACATATTTAAAATTGTACCGATTCCTGGTATTACCTTAAAAAACAAACAAACAATTACAAGAAAAAAACCAAAAGCCTGGGAAGCCTGACCAAAAGTTAATATAGTTTGCATGGATAATCCTTGATGAAAAATCCCCCATGAATTAAGCCCTAAATCAGAATATAAAAACAGTATTGTTCCAAGAGCTACAAGCACATATCCTATTAACTCCATTAATAATTTTTTCCCATATAAACTGTATATACGTTTTATAATATTACCAAAACTATTCATATTATTTTTTCAAGTTCTCAACACGAACTATGCAACAATCGTCTCCATCTAATAAATTTTTATCGTGGAAACAACGCAAGTCCTTATTATATCCTTCATATTTTGCCTGATCTACAAAACAATATAATCTTCCCCATTTTTCAAAATCAAGTTTTTTCCAAACATCAGCAAAAGGACAGTATATTGTTCTCCCATCTTTTTTTTCCCAACCAACAGAAGGAAGATCATTTCCTAAATGATAATTTTCAATTATAGCTTCCTCCCCTAAGGCTTCAACATTTGCTTTTGTATTTAAACCACAATCAGTACCATAATCTAATATAATCTTTTTAACTAATTCTTCAGCTCTTTCTTCTCCAACTTCTTCAATTATGTTCTTTACCATATGATAATAAAGCAAAGATAGCCTTTCTGACATTATGCGCACATCTCTTAAATGATTGTCATTTTTTACATTTTCGCTCATCTCATACACCTCAACATTAATAATATTCTCAAATCATCACATATTATTATAATACTAATTTTTAAATACTACAACCAATAAAATAAAGTAAATCATCAACTTGAGATCCAACTTATCTAGAGGTAGTTCAGCTATCGCTTCATGATGACAATTAAAATTAGAATAGTCAATATCACTTCAGATACACTGCAATAAAAAAGCACCTCCAAATGTAAATATGGAAATGCTATTTTACAACATATTAAACTGCAATTCGGGAACATTCCTTTAGTCTTGACCATATAGACCAACTATACTAAAGATATGTACACTTTCTTCATACCTATTTAATTATTCCTGATAATCGTCGTCATCATCTTCATCATGATTATGACCACAGCCACAGCATTCATCTTCAAAATCTTCATCATAGTACTCATCATCATCGTCAAAATCATAATCATAATCATCGTCATCATCATAATCTTCATCTAACTCGATGTCGCCAAAGATTTCTTCTTCAACAGTTGTTAAATCTTCATCTAATAAATCTAAGTACTCATTTAACTCATCCTGCTCTTCAACTATGTCACTCATTCCATCAGCAATTTCTTCAATAACTTCTAACAATGCGTTGAATAGTTTACCTTCTCTAGTATCAGCTTTTACATCTAACCCATCAGCTAATCCTCTTAAATAAGATATTTTTTCATACAAAAAATCCATATATATCCCTCCTATACTCTTGATAAATATTCACCAGTTCTGGTGTCAATCTTAATTTTATCGCCTATTTCGACGAATAAAGGCACGTTTATTTTAGCACCTGTTTCAACAATAGCAGGTTTATTAGCACCAGTAGCAGTATCACCCTTAAAACCTGGTTCTGTTTCTGTTACCTCAAGCTCAACAAAGTTTGGTGCAGTTACTTCAAATGGGCTACCTTCATAAAATCTCATTTGAGCAAAATCATTTTCTTTGATATAAAGAATAGCTTCTGCTACCTGATCATGATTTAATGGAATTTGTTCGAATGATTCAGGATCCATGAAATAATATAATTCACCATCGTTATATAAATATTGCATATCTTTAGTTTCAATACGTGCTAGCGGGAACTTTTCAGTAGGATTAAATGTTTCCTCTCTTATAGCTCCAGTTACTATGTTTTTTAACTTAGATCTAACGAAAGCTGCTCCCTTTCCAGGTTTTACATGTTGAAAATCTACTATTTGCCATAATCCATTATTCCAAGATATAGTAATGCCCTTTTTAAAATCACTTGCTGTAATCATCTCTGACTGTCTCCTCCTTTATGTATATTATAACCAGCTGCATGCTGCTTATTCTAATATAATTGTTCTTCCTGTAACAGGCACAATACTAACCTGTTTAATCTTGCTAGTTCTTGTATCTGTTATGGTAAAAGTTCCAGCTTTTTTAGGTTCGCCATCATAAGTAAAAGAAATACTGTCTCCATTATTGTAGTAAATAGTATAGCCATCCTTGAAATTCACTGTCTTTTCAATATTCATGTTTTTTCTTACATAATATTTATTAGAATATATTTTAATTTCATAGCCTGCACTAGGAATCTTCATATTTTCCATTTGGACATTCCTAACATCCATTGCAAACTCATTAATCATTTTTTCCATATAACCAAAATTCAAGTCAACTCTAGGAACTGCAATGGCTAATAATAAACTCATGATTGTTAAAGTAACTATTAATTCAATCAAGGTGAGACCATCATTATTCCTCATAATTATCTCCAAATTACATGAAAATATATAAAATATTCCATTACTTATTTTATAAACTAATTAAGCATTTGTCAATGAATTTATTCATTTTACCTAAATTTAATTTATATTGCTCACATTTTTACTGTTTCTCATATAAATTATTTGCTCAACTTCATATTTTTGATTACCTTTTGCAAGTTTAAGACGTATTTTGATAGCATGAGCATCTCTAAAACTAGTCCCCTCTGGTACAGGGCAAGAATACATTTCATCAACATATTCCCCAAGAAGAACAACCGCTGGTTTGTTAGAAGGTATTACATTATCATAGAATATCTTTTTGTTACTAACTTCAAATATATAGCATTTATCAATATTTTCATTATAACGAAAACATACTTTTGTAATTGTCTGTTCATTTGTGTCACTTAATCTACTTTTTAAGTTATATCTAATTTGCTCAATACTCATTGATGCCTTAATTTTATTTGCCATAAATGTAAATATGTGTTGAGCTTGAAATTGAAGCTCCCTTTGGTCATTAATAATTTTATAGTTATTATAAGCTACTATAAAAATAGATAAAATTAATGAAATGATAATGCCAGTCAATCCTAAAGTAATTATTATTTCTAATAATGTTACGCCCTTCTTACAATTTTTTCTATTCATATCATCCATATCATTCACCTGAAAACACCCAATTTTCAAAGGTAATTAATTCTGAAATATTAACATTGTTCAATAAAATTTCTGAATAATTTGGAACTTCAATTATCAGATCAACATAAGTTATTTGAACAACATCGTAATTTGCATATTTAGATTGCAATGTGAATCTCATACTTCTACCTATAAAGGATAATTTAATTGGAGCGACAATCTTAACAATTGGATTAGTATTAGACAATATGCTATCAATATCCCCAATAATATTTAATTTGTAGCTGTTATAAAACAATTCCTCTGCTTCTTGCTCATTAGAACCATGTACTTCCAAATAATTTTGAACCTTTTCTAGAGAGTTCGCTATAGAGTATCCAACAAGATAATATGCCTGTACATATGAATCATTTAACCCCGCTTCTGACAAGTATTCAGCTTGCTTTATAGCTGAATTATCCTTTTTCAATTTATAATTCATCGTCGTCACTATTAACAAAGACATGCCCAATACAGTAGTTATGGCAATCGTTATTACCAACAAAATTAATGTAGAACCAGAATTGTTTCTTAAATACCTTTTCATACTATTACCTTTTATTTATCTATTTGTGTCATTTCAGGAGATCCTTCACTATCGTCAGTGGCAGATTCGAAAAACTGCTAATTTATAATTTTACTTCCGGATAAAGTATTAAGGACTTTTCCATTTTGAGACACCTCAATTTCAATATCATAAATTATATCATTGCATGGTTTTAAAACTATTTTAGTTACAATGTCATCTTCATATATTAGCCTCTCAAAAGAATTAGTATCATTTATATATTCATAAATATCACCATTAATTTCATTTAATTCCTGAACCTCTTCCATATAATTTTGAGCAAATAGCATTGTTTTATATTCCAGTTCACTAGTATTATTTATCTTTTGAGAAAGAATAAATATAGAAATTAAAGGAGATATTACAATTCCTAATATTGCAATCGTCATTATAACTTCTACCATGCAAATGCCCCTATTTAATTTGCACCACATTTCATCCCCTACCTTTTCCCACAATCTTAATCTACCAAAGCATAAAATTTCATGTCCATTTTCACCAAGTTATAATTTGTATCACCTAAAGTAGAATGTAGATTCATTATGGACATATTAATATCATTTTTTTGCAAAGAATCAATAAATAAAAGTAAATTCTCATAACTTGAATAAAACTCTATATTAACATTAATCATATATATGTTTTCTATAATTTCCTCATCTAAAGTAACTGGTTGAACTTCTGAAAAATTATAATTATTTATAATAATGCCTAATTTTGTAGAATGCTCATGAATAATCTTCATTATTTCCTCTTGATTTATCGAATTAAGTATCTTTAATTTACTTTTCTCATAAATTAATTCCGCTTCCATTGATTTATATTTATTTTTATTAATAAAATTATCATGCATAACTTCATAATCCCTTTGAACTATATCATATTCGCTTTGAACAGAGACAAAACTAGACCATATTATTGGAATTTGATATGCTATAAGGCAAATTAAAATAATAGTCAAAAGTAATTTAGTTATTTTATTATATATTTTTCTATTATTCTTCTCCAATTCATCATTCATCTAAATCTCCTAAATTACAAATCACAGAATAAGAATATTCAAAATTATCTTCTTGCTTAAGAGATACATCAGGTACATAAATATCACTAATAAAATTAACATTCCTCAAATTGCTTATAAACAACATCATATCCTCAAGATAATAAGATTTACATTGCATATTTATATAATTATTATCTAATGAAACAAACAATATTTTAGTGTTGTAAGGCTTTGCATTTCTAATAGCATCTATCTTGTTAACAGTTATAAAATCTTCTTCATTTATTATATCATTCAAAAAATCTGTATTTTTAATATACTTTTCAAGACTTACGATATTATTTTTAGTTACTTCTATTTCCTCATTAAGTTTAATATTTTCCTCATTACAAATAAATGATTGCATAACATTTAATTGACTATTTAGTAATCTATTATTGAAAACGTAACTGTGAGTATTTAAAAAAATATAGAGCATAAAAAATAAAGCTACCGTCATAATAGCAACACCTAAACAAAATTTACATATGCGAGCATTGTTTCTACCGGTTAAAAAATGAACATCATCAGAGTCAATAAACAAAGACAAAATACAAAGCAAATATTCTTGTATATTTAATGATTCATTTAATGTAGTTGTAATTATGTTAGACATACTTGTGATAATTTCAACATTTATGTTTAGCATTGTAGATAGATATTTCTCATTACCTACAAGTAAAGAACAATCCCCATAGAAGTAAACTTTATCAATAACAATATCCTTACTAATTGTGTAGTAATAATATCTTATTAGTTTACATATTTCATCAATGAGGAAATGTAAGTTTTCTTCCTTGATATAGTAATAAGCATTATCTAATCCCATAGGTTTCTCTGCAACTCTATCTATTAAATAATCATTATTTTCATTAGCATTTAAAGGACTACTACTTATGAATTCATTTATTCCTTTATTCACAACACAAAAATTAATACTGTTAATGCCTATATTAACAAAGGCATTAATACTATTTATATAATTATTATCATTAATTTTCAAATTTAATTTAGGTATCTTTTCCAGGGCATTTGAAGAGATTTGTATAGCGATAAGATTTAGTTTTAGTTTTTGGGATAATTCAATGTATTGATTATACAAATCATAGGATAAGCCATAAACCACGTACTTAGCCAAGTTATCAGATATATTGTTGACTCTTTTATAAAATATAGTTTGATTTGAATTAATAGAAGACAGCTGTTCAAGTTCAAGTTTTATCATAGACAATGTTTCTGCTTTTCGTTTTAAAACAGGTAATTCCAGCTTCCGTATTGTTGTAGAATTAGAATCAATTATAAATA
>JAQVWY010000092.1 GCA_028709465.1 Tissierellia bacterium
TACAATGCTCCCACCCCATTTGAGTTTTCTATATTTAAAGATTTTTTAAGCATTATAATTGGATTTACATGTATGTTCATAGCATATTTTATAGATTTTACCATAATTGGGAAGTATCCTAAAAAAATTTTCTTTGGGTTGTCGGCTGTATTAATTTTATTAATTTTCAATAAAAATCAAGCTTACTATGCATCTAAGTTTTTATCTTTATCAGTAACTTCCTCTTTTATGCTCTTACTTTTTCCAACGGCTTTTGCAGGAATTATTTATACAATGAGACATAAGAGCTATTTGGGAATAATACAAGCAGGTATAGTTTTTTCTATACCAGCTGTTATTTGTTTAAACGTATGGAATGTTTCAAGTGTTATAATTTATGGAATTTCATGTCTGATATTGTTGACAATGTCTATATTAAATGGTTGGTTAAATGTGAAAAAATCAAATGCACTTTTGCTTGTTTATGGTGCTGTTTCTTTTGTATTTATATTTTTTATATTTTATATAATTATAAACAAATCTTATGTATTTAACAGGATTCAATCTGTTTTTAATCCAACAACTGATGTACATGGTTCGGGTTGGATAACTATTGCAGTACGCAATATAATTTCTAATGCAAAATTTTTTGGACAAAGTGATTTAGGTGAATATACTACAATTCCTTTGCCGAGCATACATAGTGATTTTTGCTTGACATATTTGATTCATAAGTTAGGTTGGATTTCCTTTATTGTTATTATGTCAATTATTATAGCTTTTATTTTACGTTTATTTATGCTTTGCGAAAAACAAAAAAGTGTTTTGGCAAAATTAGTTTCAACCTCCATATTAATCACATTTACAATGCAAGTTATGGTTTATGTTGCTTACAATTTAGGATTTCAACTTTTATCACCACTTACACTGCCGTTTATTTCTTACGGAGGTACGTCAATGATTATTAATATGTTTTTGATTGGAATTTTGTTATCGGTATTTAATTTAGGAGATTTGATTCGTGATAATTCTGCATTTAATATGAAACATAATAAGTTCTTTGAATTTGCTGATGGTAAAATAATTATTAATTTAAATGCTAGATAGTTCGTATGTTACTTATGAAAATTTATTGAAGATCTTGAAAATATTGGTTATACTAGAAACTGACAACTGACTAAATACCCATCAGCAATTCTTGATTGTTCTGATGGGTACACAATTTTATTTTATTGTAAATATTTTTTGAAATTAATAATATTAAGATCCAATGAGAAAATCTAAAATATTCCAACCATCTGATGAAGTCGATTTATATAATTCTGTATAACCACATCTGCTGCAGCTTATAGTAATAAATTTTTTATTCTGTATATCAAATATTTTGGCAAAATTTCCGCCAGTTGCTTGAAATTGATCTGTTTCAAAATTAAAATTGCCACATTTAGGGCATATATATTGCTGTTTATCCATTTTTACAACCTCCAATAAGTATTTATATATATTTTAAACTATTTATATAAAAATTCAATAAATTATTGATAAAAAATATGTATAAGGTTCATTCATGTGCATGTGGCAATAAGTCCGAGGGTGTAAATTGTATAGCATACATTACCATTTTGTGGTAATATTATTCTAGTAACACAAGGAAGGTAGAGTTTCATGAAACTAAATTATATAATTTTATTAATAGCAATGACTGTTTTTCTTGTATGGCAAAACAATGATATAGCAGTTACCAAGCAGGATTACATAAATAATAAAATTCCTAATAGTTTTAACGGATTTAGAATCCTCCATATATCTGACTTGCACAATAAAAATTTTTATGGAAGATTAATATATAAAATAAAAGAGATAAATCCTGATATTATAGTTATAACAGGAGATTTAATAGACAGAAGAAGAACAAATTTAAATGTAGCAAAAGAATTCATAGGGGAAATTGTAAAAATAGCACCAACCTACTATGTATCAGGTAACCACGAGCAATTATCGGAGCATTATGCAGAATTAAAAATAATATTAAATGATTATAATATCGTTAATATGGATGATTCTTATATAACAATCAATAAAGAGAACAGTGAAATTGGATTAATAGGTATTGCTGCACCTGTAATCATAAAAAATGAAAGTGCTAATGAATTTAATAATAATGACATCTGTGTTAGAAGAAAATTAAAAGATTTAACTAATAATTTAAAAACAGATTTTAATATGCTTTTGGCACACAGACCAGAGCAAATTCATGTTTATGAAGAATTTGATTTAGATTTGGTATTTAGCGGACACGCTCATGGTGGGCAAATAAGAATTCCTTTTGTGGGAGCAATTTATTCACCAAACCAAGGATTTTTCCCAAAATATTTTGAAGGAATGCATAAAGAAGGCTCCACATCTATAATTGTTAGTAGGGGCTTGGGAAACAGCCTTTTTCCATTTCGCATATTTAACCCTCCTGAGTTAATCGTTGTTGAATTAATGACAAATAGGGATGAATATTTAAATGTTAGATTCAGAAGCGAGGGGCAGATTAATAAATCGGTCAGAAGATGATGTTAAAAATGTATCCTGCAATGCATGGTACAAAAAATAAGAAAACTCTTGACACTTCAGTCTATGTATTGTAAACTATACATAGTTTAAAAAATATAGACTGAAGGAGATCATGTTATGAAAGAGTATCGATTAACAGAAGCAGAATTGAAGCTAGCTGATATTATTTGGGAAAAGGGACCAATTTATTCACCAGATTTGGTGAAATTGTGTGAGATGAAGCTAAACTGGAAAAAGTCTACCACTTATACAATGCTGAAAAAACTTGAAATAAAAGAAGTTTTTATAAATAATAATGGAATAGTCTCATCTTTGCTTACCAAGGAAGAATTTTATGCAGAACAAAGCAAACAAATTGTTGATGAAGGATTTGACGGCTCATTTCCAAGATTTATAGCTGCATTTACAAGAACTAAAAAATTAAGTTCTAAAGAAATAAGCGAGCTTCAAAGACTTATAGATGAACATAGTGAGGAGTAGCAATGGATAAATTATTTTTGCAGATAATAAATATGAGTATTACATCAAGTTATGTAATTATGTTTGTAATTGTAATACGGCTGTTGCTAAAAAGATTTCCTAAAATATTTTCATATGCCCTATGGTCTGTAGTGCTGTTTAGACTAATTTTTCCATTTTCAATTGAAGGAATTTTTAGCTTAATTCCTGTAAACGTAAGTAGTGTTCCTGCAGATATTGTTTATACTGCCAAACCTGAAATTAATAGCGGAATAGCAGTAATTGACAATAGTGTTAATAATATTTTACCGCCTGCTACTCCAATATCAAGTGCTAATCCTATGCAAATATGGATATTCATAGGTGAAGCAGTTTGGCTCATAGGTATTTTTACGCTTATAGTCTACAGTATTTATACCACCGTTAAATTGTATAGAAATCTTCGAAATGCAAATCACATTATTGATAATATCTATGAGACAGATAAATTTAAAACACCCTTTGTTTTTGGAATAGTCAGACCGAAAATATTTCTTCCTGCTAATCTTTCAGAAACTGAAAAAACATATATTTCATTACACGAGCAAACACATATCAAACGTTTCGATCATGTTATAAAATTGATTTCATTTCTGGTTACTTGTCTTCATTGGTTTAATCCTCTTGTATGGATAGCCTTTTTTCTTATGAGTGAGGATATGGAGTTATCTTGCGATGAAAGTGTAATAAAAAAAATGGGAAATGATATAAAAAGAGAGTATTCATCTTCACTTCTTTCTTTGTCAACAGGAAGAAGAATTATAGGTGGATGTCCTATTGCTTTTGGTGAAAACAATACAAAAGGAAGAATAAAAAATGTATTAAATTATAAAAAACATAAGCTTTGGGTTATAGCAGTTGTTGTTATTGTAATTATTATCTTGGCTGTAGGATTATTAACTAATCCCCATGACGATGAAAATATATATAAAATTGATAAAACAAAGGTTGTGAGAATAACAAGACAGTCATTTCCTAATGAAGTTGGAGATATTGAAGAGTTGAATCAAAAAATTTGGGCCGATCTAATTGAAGAGATAAACAGTGGAAAATGGAGCGATCTATCTGAAGAAAATTTTCCAGATGTTGATGATATATCTTTAAATATTACTATTACATTGGCAAGGGATGATAGTGTAGATAATAAGGAATATATATTAGCAATTTATCGTAATAAAGATAAAAATTTTCTTGGAAAAGAGCATGAATATTCTTTAGCGCTTGCTTATGATAATCTTAATGACAATATTAAAATATGGAGCCTCCCTCAAGAGTCATATTATAAAATAAGAGATATTTTAAATTCATCAAATGGGCATATAACCGTTGAAGATTATGCATGGGAGTTTATAGATAATGTTATTGAAAACTTTAATAATACAAAACGAGATGGTTATAAAATAATAGATAAAAAGATTACTAAATTAGAGAAATTATCGACTTTTGATAATCTTCTTACAAATCCTGTGGAATTATGGACTTTAGAATATAGATTAAAGCCAGAAAATATAGACAAAGTACTAATGGCTGGAGGTATGCAGAATGATGATGGATGGCTTACTGAAGACAGCAGCATGGGAAAACCAAGTCTAGTTTTCACCTATGAAGATGACAGATTAATATATTTGGGAAATGCATATACATCGGAATTTGATATAAACTCATTGTCTACACAGGAGATAGCAATACGAATTATGTTGGAAAGCAAGGGTTTATTACCTAATGAGACATATGCGGGTAATCATGCCGTAATTAAATTCCCACTATCAACAGGCGAGACATGTCAACTATTATTATCTCAACCTGTTATACAAGGCAATACCGGCATTTGGGCAGTAGAAAGGTGGATGGATGGCAATGGTGTCGTTTACCATGAAGTTCCAAATTTAGAAGGTGATATAAAAATCCAGGATTATTATACAGATTTGCAAGATGAAGTAGATAATGGTCATAAGCCGTGGATGATTGACCCTGCAGAAGTAGGATATGACTATATATTTAATCATTTAGGTCAAACCTTTGTTAAGATAGATGAATTACAAGTTATAAATCCAGCTACAATTGAAGATTTTTTAAATACACCGGTGAGTCATTATATTGGTTATATAACTAAGATGACTATGGACAAAAGTCTATTTCATTTAGATAAGGTAGAGTTTTTAACACAAGAAGATACAGAAAGAGCAGAAGAATTAAATATTGATATAAATACTGATATGCCTTCAGGCTTCTATATATATAATAATGATAACTATCCTATGGCTTTTGAAGTATATGATGGAACGGAATATCTTATATTAGATTCAGTTCAACTATCAGAACATATATCGGTTTCTAAAAAGGAATTTATTGAATATAATGATGCTCCAAATAATAATCCATTATTTCATATATATACAAAGGATGGATATGTAACAAGAATTGAAGAACAATATATACCTTAACTAGGTAAAAGTAAAGGAGAAATAAAAAAAGACGCTTATGTTATCAATAGATAATGAAGCGTCTACTTAATATTATAAATAATTTTATAAAATTTTGTCCCCAAAACAGCTTTTAAATTGTTTATATATAGAGAAATATTTAATTTATGGAAATATCAAGATATTTGTTTATTATAATAAGGCGGGAACTATGGAAATGGAATTGTTATTTAAAAAAGTATATACTGTTGCTTTCAGACTTACAGGTAAAGAAGAAATTGCCGAAAGAATTTCTATTTCAGCAATAACTAAAACTTATAAAGAATTAAATGAAGAGTTTAAAGCTACAGAAAATATATTTCAGGTAATAGTTTTAGAATTAGTAAAAGTATTCCTTAATAAGCCAATGACATACGGCGATGATAATCTTAAAGGAATACAAAAATCATTATTAAAACTTAAACCTATAAACAGAGTTATAATCATATGGAAAGATGTATTAGGATATAAATTATTAGATAATATGCCAATAGCTAATTATTCTTATGAGGAGATGCGCAAGGCTCTTAACATTGGGAGAAAAGAACTGTATGATTATTATAAACTTGAAAACTCAGTTGAAATGCAGAAGGATGCGGATTAAAATTTAGAAAGGTGATTGTTATGGCTAGTGAATTATTAAAAGAAGCATTAATTGCTTCAATGGAAAAAGAATTTGAAACAATTCCATCAAACTTAAAAGATTATCACAGTTTTTCTGCTGAATTTGAAGGAAAGATGAAGCGTTTAATTAATAAAGCAAATATTAAATATATAAATATTAATAAATTCAGAATCAGGAAAAGCATAGTGGCAGCCTTATTAATAATTATTATTGCAGCAGCGTCTATGGGTGTAGAAGCTATAAGGCTTCCTGTGGTAAGACTGACAGAAAAAATTTACAAGGAATTTTCTGAAATTCTGTTTGAAAATAAAGATAATATTGATGTTCCACAGAAAATCGAGGATGTTTATATTCCTGCATACATACCGAAAGGGTATACCCTTAAAGAAGAAGTTAATAATATGAGATCAATGTATTTTCTTATTTATACAAATAACAAGGAACAGGAAATTTCTGTTGAGCAATTTACATTGAGTGTTGGCATGGCAGTTGATACAGAAGGTATAACAACCGAAGACATAACAATTAACGGAATGAGCGGAATAATTTATACTAAAAGAGGACTCACTACGATAATAGTGAACGATAACAGTTATGTGCACCTAGTAAGTGGCTATGAAAGTAGAGAAGAGTTAATAAAGGTTACAGAATCTTTATATATTAGAGAATAAACAAGTTTTATAAGCAACTGGGAGGTAAAAAAGGTAAATATTATGGATTATAATGATGATGAAGATATAGATTTTATATTAGGTCAATATGCATCAAGTAAATAGATTGGTGAAAACAATGATTATTTATATCATTAGAATTTTATGAAATTAGTAGAAGATTGAGTTGTTTATTGTTACAATATGGAGGTTTTGATTTGGAAAATTTAAGACCAATAAAACGAAGTAAATATCGTTTGATTGTTGGGAAGATATATTATACATTATCCCGTTATTTACTTTGGAATTCGGGGAAATATAAGTTTGCCTATCATAAAATTCCAAGTCTATTGTATTATGAATATTTTTATCATAAAACCCCTTTACTAAGAGAATTAAAAGATGTTGATATGAGATATCAGTATAATAAAATTATTAATCTAAAAATAGCTGTAAAAAAGATTGATGGTATTTTAATAAAGCCAGGAGAAACCTTTAGTTATTGGAAACTTGTTGGTCGACCTACAGCTAAAAAAGGTTATGTACCAGGCATGGTATTATATTGTGGTTCTTACACAACGGGTATAGGTGGAGGTTTATGCCAACTTTCTAATTTAATATATTGGATGACTCTTCATACTCCATTGACAATTGTAGAACGATACCGTCATTCTTTTGATGTTTTTCCTGACTCAAATCGTACGCAACCTTTTGGAAGCGGAGCAACATGTGTTTATCCATATAGAGATTTGATGATTAAGAATGATACGAAATCAGATTTTCAGTTAAGGATTAATGTTGGACAAACATATCTGGAAGGAAGATGGTTGTCAAATAATAAACCAATTTATAAATACGAGGTGATAGAAAAAAATCATCAATTTAAGGGTGAATACTGGGGTGGTTTCAGCAGACATAATAAATTATATCGCAAATGGTATACCATAGAAGGTGAATTTATTGATGAAGAATATATAACTGAAAATCATGCATTAATGATGTACTCACCATTTATAGAAACTAAGTAATAAGGTTGAAACCATTACCTTATAAGGACGTACATTTTTAGATCTGTCCTGATAGAGTTAAATAATATAAAAAATAATGTCAAAGGGGTAGTATTATGCAAAAAACTTTTCGTACTAAATTTATTGTATTAATACATATTTTTCTATTCTTGTTTTTAATAAGGAATTTTGCCTATGGAGTTGATTATAATGACGACATACAAAAGGTTACTTTAGATTATTATTACTATGAGGGCTTTGGAAAGGACAAAGTAGTACAAAGGGTTAAAGATGGAAGTTGGCATATTTTAAAACCCGATGGAAGTGTAATCAATCTCAAGGGAAATTATATGGATTATGCTGGAATTGAAAAAGGAAAATATTATTATTTTAATGAAGATTATTATAGGTTTGTAGTTGCTAATAAAGATAACTCAATCAGATTTGTTTTTGTTAGTAAAAACGGCATAGAGTGTTTGGTAGACGGATATTCATTTGCAGATCCGACAATAAGCGATAAATACTGGTTGTTAATGAATGTTGACAGTGATATGAATTATAAATTTGGATTGTATGACAAATACAGCAAAAGGGAAGTCATACCTGTAATATATGATAGTTTACTGTATTTAGATGATGATAGAATAGTAGTAAGAAATGATGAAAAGGAAGGAATAATAGACATTAATCAAAAATTAATCACTCCTTTCGAATATAATTTCTTGCAATATATAAATGATAATTTTATTATTGCTTTGGACAGGAATAAACATGGCGTAATAAATATAAATAATGAAGTTGTATTGCCTTTTGAGTATGATGAAATACATAAAGTATCCGAAACAGACGATTATTGCAGAATAATAAAAAATAACAAGTTTGGTTTAGTCAATGGGGATAATGCAGAATTAGTAATTCCTATAGAATATGAAAGCTTATATTATGTTGATGAAATGTGCATAGGTAATAATCTTATATTAACTCAAAAAGACGGTAAAACTGGAATAATCGATGTAAACAACAAAGAAGTTGTGCCATTTATTTATGAAGGGATTGAGTTAATCGGCAATTACTTTGAAGTTTACAATGATGGATTATCAGGATTGTTAGATAGCGAAGGTAATGAAATATTTCCTACAGAATTTATAGATATAATGGAAGTCAAGGATGGTTTTGTTACAGCAAGGGTTTATATTGATGATTACGAATATAAATATGCTGTTTATGACATGAAAGGCAATGAAATAGTGCCTCCAGTATATGATTATATAGATTATCATGCATCTGAAAAATATATGATTGTAAAAAATAATGAGGGTGCTGCTAAGTTGGTTGAAAAGGCTACAGTAGAGGTTGTATTAACTAATAATTATTATTCAGATATTATTTATATTAACGATAAATATTTTGCTGGAGGAAACAACAGCCGATATAGTATTATTAATTTTTCAGGACAACATCTTACTCTTCCATACTATTCTAATGTATATCTTGTTAATGTTGAGGGGGAAGAGTTTTTAGCTACACAGAGACATACATCTGAAAAATTCAAAAGAAGAATTGATTACTTTAAACAAACCGAAGGACCATCACAATGGGCAGTTGAAGAAGTTAGTAAAGCCATTGAAAATAATTTGGTTCCCTTTGAATATCAAGTAGCTTTCACCTTTAATATTAAAAGATATGAATTTTGCAAAATAATTGTATCATTTTTGGAGGAATATTATGATACTTCAAGAGATGATATCATTATGGATAATAATATAGACGTAGTTAACCCCCCAATAGTGGATGGATTTAATGAAGATGTTGCAATATGTTTGCATTTAGGTATTGTAAGTGGGAGAGGCAAAGGCATATTTGATGGGGAAAGTGAAATAACAAGAGAAGAGGCAGCTGTAATGCTTACTAATTTGGTAAAATATTTAGGAATGTACGAAGATGCCGAGGGAGTATATTTAAATGACAAATCTGAATTATCATCATGGTCAAAGGATTCTGTTAAATTTGTTATGAGAAACGGAATCATTCATGGTGTGGGCAATAACATGTTTTCTCCTAAATCCAATTTAACCAGAGAGCAGACCTATATTATTATGTATAGGATGCTGCATAAAATGGAGCTAAAATCTTAATCATGAAGGGAGTATAAATGAAAAGGAATTATCTTTATATTATTATAGCAGTACTTTTTTTATTTAATATATATACAATAAATAAAATAGGTAACATTGAAAGAACAATGGATAAAAATATGCAATACATTTATAGTGAACAGGATAATACCAGACGTGAAATAAACAATATATATTCAAATGTTGATGAAAAGCTTAAAAAACAAGCAAGTATACTTGATAGCTATGATGTAACATTTGGGGACCAATTAAATACAGAAAATTTGACTGTTCCAGTTACTATATCAGTAACACCTAAGGAAATTACAGATAATATAATTGTTGACTTGTTGATAAATGATGAAAGACATACAATGCTTAAAAATGGAACAACATTTATTGCTTCTATAAACGCATATGTATTTGATCCTTTTAAATTAATGGTTGTATTAAATGATAAAGGAAAAGAAAAGTTAGAAACCATAGATGAATATGATAATTTGCAACATAAATACATATTGGATTTATATGCAAACTTTTTAGGTAGCACTAAATTTGGTTCAGGCAAGTACCAATATGACGGAGATATAGTAATAAATTTCGTCGGGATTTCAAATAACAGCCCTGAAAAAATAAGCATTTCAAGATATGTAAACGGTAAAATAATGGATGAAAAGGAAGTTTATATGCGTGGAAATGAATCGATAATGTACTCTGTAAAAGAGGAAGTTGAGCTTTCTGCCAACGATAGAATTGAATTATATATTAATGTTGAAGACAAATATGGTTTAAATTATAAATATATAGTCTTGGCAGATAAAATCGACAGTGAAGGTAAATTAGTTAAAATGCGTCCAGAATGGACAAATGGCAGTATGGTGGAAATTAAAGATA
>JAQVWY010000017.1:0-11089 GCA_028709465.1 Tissierellia bacterium
TAGGAATAAGTGATAAGGGTATTAGAAATAAAATAAAAGAATATAAAATAAATTAATAGAGGTTTAAAACCCTCTGTTTATTTTATACATCAAATTTTGCATTTTACATTTTATCATTTATATGTTTAAATAATATGGTAGAATTTTTAATAGGAGCAAACAATGATAAGGGTATTAAATAAAATTAAATATATAACTAAAGTAATAATTGTATCATTTTTTTTAATCATATTAATGCAAAATGAGGTAAAGGGTGTTGAAACTATAATAAGAGTTGCCATTGAACCTAAACTACCCCCATATCAATTTGAGGAAAATGGAAAATATTTAGGACTTCACATAGATATATTAGAGAAAATAGCAGAAGAATATAATTTTATAATTGAATATATTCCTATGAATAATTCTGATGAATCCCATGAAGCGTTGAGATTAGGAAAAGTTGATGTTATATTAGGAGATATTTATAACAATAACACAAGTAATGATGGGGAAGAGGCGACAGATATTATATCTCAATCTTCCATATTTATGATAACCTTAGATAAGGATATAAAAAACTTAAAAAATAAAATAGAATATGGAAAATTAAATGCTGTTTTACAAGATGAAACTATTAGTTATTCTTATATTAGAGAAATGAGTGCTATAAGATATACCATTGTATCAAACCAAATAAGAGCATTTGAATTATTAAAATCAAATAGGGCAGATGTTTTAATAGGTGTTAAAGAAAGTATTTTATATCAATTAAGAAAATCTAATATAGAAGATGACTATATTATTGTAAGAAATTACATGGTTCCCATAGAATATGCAATGGTTGTTAAAAAAGGAAATAGTGAACTATTAAATAAACTTAATAGAGGAATTCAAGAAATAAGATTAAATGGGGATTACGAAAAATTCTATGAAAAGTGGATTTATGAAGTAGATTATCAGTTGTATGGAACTATAAGAAGAATAGTGATTATTATTTTAATAATTTTATTAATAATTACTATAGTATTTATTGTTATTATAAGAATCAATAAATTGTTAAAAAGCCAAGTAGAGCAAAAAACAGCAGAATTAAAAAAAATAAATATAGATTTAGAAAACCAAATAATTGAAACTAGAAATAGCAGTGAATTAAATAATCGCATAGTTGAGAATAGTCCAAGTGGCATAATAGTTTTTGACAGAGAGTTTAATATAACTTTGTTCAATAAAAGCGCATGGGATTTGACTAAAGTATCACAGATGCCGAAAAATATATTTGACATCAAATTATTTGAAAATATATTGCAGGATAAATTAAATAAAATATTTGAAGACAATTATAAATTTATTAATAGAGAAATAACATTTGAAAACAAAGAAAGGGAAAAAATTAGTTATAGATATAATATATATCATTTATATGATTTCGACGGTTCTATAAGAGGAGCAATATTAACTATTGAAGATGTTACCAAAGAACTGAGAATTAAGGAGCAGGCACATGAAAAAGAAAAAAACATAGCTCTCAATCAAATAATAGCAGGACTCGCTCATGAAATAAGGAATCCCTTAACTTCAATTAGAACATTTATGGAGTTAATACCTTTAAAGAAGGGCAATCAACAATTTCAAGATCAATTAGCGGAATATGTTCCAAAAGAAGTAGACAGAGTTAATAATTTAATCAATAATTTATTAGACTATGCCAAACCTTGCCCTAATAATAAAGAAAGAATATTAGTTGATGAAATAATCCAATCTTGCACTGTTTTGATTAAACCAATAATTGAACATGAAAATATTAATTTGAATATTTCAGTTGAAAATAATTTAATGATTAAGGGAGACAAAAATCAAATAAAGCAATCATTAATTAATATTTTATTAAATGGTTTAGATGCAATGCAAAGAAAAAATGAAGAAAAAGAAACAAAATCCCCTTTGAACATGGGCATTAAAGCTTGGGCAACAGAACATTATATTAACATTGAAATATATGATGAAGGCATAGGAATGACACAAGATGAAATAAAGAAGTCTGTTGAGCCATTTTTTACTACAAAATCAGAGGGAACTGGTTTGGGATTAGCATTAACAAAACAATTTGTTGAAGAAAATGAAGGTATATTAATAATTGAAAGCGAACTATGGGAATATACAAAAATTACATTAAAATTTAGGAGAAACAATGGATAAAGATAAAAATATATTAATTATAGACGATGAACCAGGGATATGTACTTCACTAACTCTTGCATTAGAAGATAGATATAATGTGAAGGCTTGCACTGGCGCAATAGAAGGATTAAATACTATAAAAAATGAGTATTTCAATGTTTGTTTATTAGATTTGCGCATAAAAGAATATAATGGGTTAGATATATTAAAAGAAATAAAAACAATAGATAAAAATATTATTGTCATAATTATGACTGCTTATGGAACAATTGATACATCTGTGGAAGCTATTAAAAATGGCGCATATACTTATTTGACTAAACCGTTAATTATCAGAGACCTTTATTTAACAATAGAGCAAGCTATTGAATATCAAAAGCTAAATGAAAAGGTGGAATATTTAAGTAAGGAACTTGAAAACAAGTATGTTTATAATGGTATAATTGGTAGAAGTGCATCTATGAAAAATGTTTTTAAAATGATAGAAAAATTGAAAGATGTTGATACTAACGTAATTATTATGGGGGAAAGTGGAACAGGCAAAGAATTAGTAGCACGTGCAATTCATTATTCAGGCAGAAGGAAAAAGGAAAGGTTCGAAGAAGTAAATTGTGCTGCAATACCAGAAAGCTTATTAGAAGAAGAACTTTTTGGACATAAAAAAGGTACATTTACAGGAGCATTAGAAGATAGACAGGGAAAATTTGAATATGCCAATAACGGAACAATATTTTTAGATGAAGTAGGCGATATGCCTCTTATGTTACAAGCAAAATTATTAAGAGTTTTACAAGAAAAAGAATTTTCACCTTTAGGAAGCAATGAAAAGAAAAAGCTTAATATAAGGGTAATTGCTGCTACTAATAAAGATTTAAAATCAATGGTTGAAAATGGAGAGTTTAGACAGGATTTATATTTTAGGTTAAATGTAGTTGAAATTAATTTACCTCCATTAAGAGAAAAAAAGCAAGATTTACCATTGCTGTTTAAACATTTCATAGATAAATTTAATGATGAATTTGGGAAAGAAATTAAAGGTTTATCCAAGGAAGCAGAAAAGAAATTATTAGATTATGATTATCCTGGAAATACAAGAGAATTATCAAATATATTTGAAAGCGCCTTTGTTTTATCAAATAGTAACATAATAGAGGCTGAAGATTTACCTGTGGAGGTAAGGGTTTACAAGCAGCCACTTAAAAATAAGGATGCCATAATATTAGAAGATTTAGTAGGCAATAATTTGAAAGAAATAGAGAAAAGGGTTATTTCAGCAACATTATCGTTAAATGGGGGACATAGGTTAAAAACAGCTGAAATGTTAGGCATAAGTGAAAGAGGTTTAAGATATAAGATTAACGAATATAAAATAAGTATGTAACGCAAAAATAAACGGCAAAAGTTGCCTCATCGGCAACATATGCCGTTTATTTTTGCGTTAATTACAAGGAAGATGTAAAACAAAAGTAAACTTTGTAAAAATCTTTTATAATTAAAAATCAATTTTATTGTTAATTTTTAAACATTTTAAAGCTATTATGTTTGGTTAATATTGGAAAGATTCATAGTTGGAAAAGATTTTGCTTATATACTATATGTAAAACAGTATGATTTTACAAAATTAAAACTTATGAAATGAGGAAGATGTAATGAACAAAAGACTAAAAAGTGTATTATGTTTAATGCTAGTTGCAGCAATGTTGTTGACTGCATGTGCAGGAGGAAATACTAATTCTTCTAATGGTAATAGCGCAGAAAAAGATACTTTAAATTATGCAATTTCTGGTGAACCATCAACATTTGATCCCCATAACATTTCTGACAATATAGCTAAACAAGTATTTAATCAAATATTTGACAGGTTAATTCGTCAAGAAGCAGATGGAACATTAACTCCAGGATTAGCTGAAAACTGGGAATTGTCTGAAGATGGTAAAAGTATAACATTTAAAATCAGAAAAGATGTTAAATTCCACAATGGCGAAACAATGACTGCAGATGATGTTGTATTTTCATTAAACAGAGCAATACAGTCTAAATATTTGCAAGAATATGTATCTATGATGGAAGAAGCAGAAAAAATAGATGATGAAACAGTTACATTGACTACAAAATATGCTTATGGTCCAATAGAATATTGTGTTGCTAAAATAGATATAGTTAATAAGGCAGCAGTAGAAGCTGATCCAGAAGGTTTTGGAAGACAACCTATAGGAACTGGAGCTTATAAATTTATTGAATTAAAAAGCGGCGACAAAATTATTGCTGAAAGATTCGATGATTATTACAGAGGCAAAGCACCAATTAAAAATTTAGTTTTTAAAATTATTACTGATTCAAGTACTGCTGTAGTTGCTCTTGAAAATGGTGAAGTTGATTTATTATCACAACCAGCTTTAGCAGACAGACAAAATTTAATTAATAATGATAAAGTTTTATACTATGAAACAGAGTTAAATGGTAATAACTATATAGCATTTAACAATACTGAGGGAATGTTTAATAACCAAAAATTAAGGGAAGCTATAAGCTATGCTATTGATAAAGAATCAATGTTATTAGGAGCAATTGAAGGTGCTGGAGTTGCAGTAGACAATGCTATTCCAAGAGTAAGTTTTGGTTATTCAGATAAAGTAAAAGGTAATCCTTATGATCCAGAAAAAGCTAAACAATTATTAGCAGAAGCAGGATATCCAGATGGTTTCTCAATAAAATTAAAAACAATGGATTCAGCTACTTACTATAAACCAACTGAAGTTCTTCAAGATCAATTAGCTCAAATAGGTATCACTGCAGAAATAGAAAAAATGGAAAGAGGAGCTTATTTATCTGATGTATATTCAAATGCAATATATGATATGACAGTTATGTCAATGGTTTATGAAATTACTGATGCTGATGCAATATATGCTTTCTTCCATAGTGATATGATTGAAAATGGACAAAACTTCTTCAGAGTTAACAATCCAGAATTAGATAAACTTCTTGATGCTGGCAGAAGTTCAACAGATGAAGCTAAAAGAAAAGAAATATATGAAAAAGTTGGTCAATTATTAAATGATGAGGTAGTTCTTATTCCACTTTATTCATACATGGTAGGTGTAGCAGTTAATAAAGACTTAAAAGGCGTACAAGCTAGCTCTATACAATACTATGAAGTATTTAGTTTTTCATGGTAAAAAATTTTATTTTGGTACTTGATTTTCAAGTACCAAAATATTTTAATAAGTTTCAATAAGAACCTTTTATAGGGGCTTAAGGAGGAAAAATGCTTAAATATATTTTAAAACGTATAGTGATGATGGTTCCAGTAATTATAGGAATTTCATTCTTAATATTTGCAATAATGAATTTAACTCCTGGTGATCCTGCAAGACTTATGCTAGGAGAAAGTGCTTCAAATGAAGATGTTGAGGCATTAAGAGAAGAAATGGGTTTAAATGATAATTTTTTTGTAAGATATTTTAATTATTTAAAAGGGGCAGTACAAGGGGATTTTGGAGTTTCATACAGAAGCAAGGTTCCGGTATTTAATGAATTATTCAGTAGATTTCCAAGCACTTTAAAATTAGCCTTTGGCGCCACGGTAATTATGGTGGTAATCGGTATTCCAGTTGGCGTTATTTCAGCAGTTAAACAATATTCAATAATAGATAATATAAGCTTATTCAGTGCATTTCTTTTAACATCAATGCCAGCCTTTTGGTTAGGACTAATGTTAATATTAATATTTGCTCTTCACCTTGGATGGTTTCCAGCAACAGGAGTTGACGGTTTTATAAACTTCGTATTGCCATGTATTACATTGGCAGCAGCAATGCTTGCATCTTTAATAAGAATGACTCGTTCAAGCATGCTGGAAGTAATAAGACAAGATTATATTAGAACAGCAAAAGCAAAAGGTGCAGGTGAAAGAAGATTAATAATGAAACATTCATTAAGAAATGCCCTTCTTCCAGTAATCACAATAATTGGTATGAACTTTGCCTCTATGTTAGGCGGTACAATGATAATAGAAAGTGTATTTGCAATGCCAGGTTTGGGTACTATGACAATTACTGCAGTTAGAATGAAGGATACTCCGTTGGTTATTGCATCAGTGGTATTTGTGGCAATAGCAATTAGTTTAATGAATTTATTAGTAGATATACTATACACATATATTGATCCAAGATTAAGGACTCAATATTCAAAACGTTAGTAGGTGATAATATGACAGATAATACAGTATTAAATAATTCAAAGGCAGTAAGAAAATCAAAGGTTAAAAAAAGAAGTCAATTAAAATCAATATGGTTTAGATATAAAAAGAACAAATTAGCAATGCTTGGATTAGTTTTATTAATAATATTAACTTTAGTATCCATATGTGCTCCCTTATTAGCTAATTATAATGAGGATGCCATAAGGCAAGATATGAAGAATAGATTGCAATTTCCAAATAAAGATCATATATTTGGCACTGATCAATATGGCAGGGATTTATTTGCAAGAATTATATTTGGTGCGAGAGTTTCTTTATCAATAAGTTTAATAACAATAGCAGTTTCCTTATCAATTGGTATAATTATAGGTTCAGTGGCAGGATTTTATGGCGGCAAGATAGATGATGTGCTCATGCGTATAATGGACGTTTTTTTAGCAATTCCACAAATGCTTATGGCCATATCAATAGTAGCGGCCCTTGGGCCTGGAACAGGTAACTTAATAGCTGCCATGAGTATTTCTAACGTCCCAAGGTTTGCCAGAATAGTTCGTTCATCTATTTTAACTATTAAAGATCAAGAGTTTGTTGAAGCAGCAAAAGCATGCGGAACACGAGACGGAAGAATAATTGCTAAACATATTGTACCTAATGCCATAGGACCTATTATAGTACAAGCTACATTGAATATAGCTGAAACAATAATATCGATATCAGGTTTAAGTTTCCTTGGATTAGGAATAAAAGCACCTACTCCAGAATGGGGTTCAATGTTATCAGAAGGAAAAGAACAAATGAGATATTATCCTTATTTAGTTATAATACCTGGTATGGCAATAGTGTTTGCTGTTATGGCATTAAATTTAATGGGTGACGGACTAAGAGATGCACTTGACCCTAGATTAAAAAATTAAAA
Source organism: Tissierellia bacterium (assembly GCA_028709465.1). Classification (GTDB taxonomy): domain Bacteria; phylum Bacillota; class Clostridia; order Tissierellales; family Sedimentibacteraceae; genus Sedimentibacter. The sequence continues at coordinate 7,281 of JAQVWY010000017.1, forward strand.
GTAATATAAATTGGAGTTGATTAAAATGGCAGATAAGCTACTAGAAATAAAAGATTTAAATGTAATATATGAAACGGATGAATCAACGGTCTATGCTGTTAATGGGTTAAATCTCTCTATTAATGAAGGTGAAACCTTAGGGTTAGTTGGTGAAACGGGAGCAGGTAAAACAACAACTGCACTAAGTATTATGAAATTGCTTCCAGAAAAAATAGGTTTAATAAAAAAAGGTGAAATAATACTAGATGACATTAATGTAACTAATGCTACTGAACATGATATGAGACTTTTAAGAGGAGATACTGTCTCTATGATATTTCAGGATCCCATGACTAGCTTAAATCCAACATTAACAGTTGGAGAGCAAATAGCAGAAGTTCTTGAACTTCACAAAAAAGATATGAATAAGGAACAAGTTCAAAAAAGAGTTGAAGAAATACTAGAATTAGTTGGTTTACCTGCAGAAAGAAAATCAGAATATCCTCATCAGTTTTCAGGTGGGATGAAGCAAAGGGTGGTTATTGCAATTGCTTTAGCTTGTGAGCCAAAATTACTGTTAGCAGATGAGCCTACTACAGCCCTTGATGTTACTATACAGGCACAAGTGCTTGAAATGATGAAAGAATTAAAAGACAAACTAAATACAGCAATGCTTTTAATAACTCACGATTTAGGAGTTGTTGCGGAAACTTGCGATAGAGTAGCAATAATGTATGCTGGAGAAATAATTGAATTAGGAACAGTAGAAGATATTTTTAACGGAAACAAACATCACCCATATACAGATGGGTTATTTGGATCCCTTCCAGATTTAACAAAGAAAACTAGAAGACTAAGTCCTATTGAAGGTTTAATGCCAGATCCTACTGATTTGCCTTCAGGATGTCCATTCCATACGAGATGTAATAAATGTATGGATATTTGTAAAACAGAAAAGCCTAAAATAACAGTTGATAATAGCCATATGATTAAATGTCATTTGTTTAAATAAATTAAGCGGCAGTTAATAAAGGAAAGGAAGATTTTATGAGCGTAGATTTGATTCAAACAAAAAACTTGAAGAAATACTTCAAAACGCCAAAGGGAGAACTCCATGCAGTAGACGATGTGAATTTTAATATAAAAAGAGGACAAACACTTGGAGTAGTTGGAGAATCAGGTTGCGGTAAATCCACACTAGGAAGAACAATATTAAGATTATTAGAGCCAACTAGTGGTGAAGTGCTGTATAATGGTAAAAATATATTAGATTATGATTTTAAAGAAATGCAGGAAATGAGAAAGAAAATGCAAATAATTTTTCAAGACCCCTATGCATCTTTAAATCCAAGAATGACTATAAGCCAAATAATAGCTGAACCTATTAAAGTATGTAAAACAATAACTAATAAAATTGAAATAGATAATAAAGTGTATGATTTAATGGAGACTGTTGGACTAGCTGAAAGACTTGTTAACACATATCCTCATGAATTAGATGGAGGAAGAAGACAAAGAATAGGTGTAGCCAGAGCTTTGGCACTAGATCCAGAATTCATTGTATGCGATGAACCTGTGTCAGCCTTAGACGTTTCCATTCAAGCACAAATTCTTAACCTTATGATGGATCTTCAAGAAGAAAGAGGATTAACATATATGTTTATAACCCATGATTTAAGTGTTGTAAAACATATCAGCGATGAAATTGCAGTAATGTATTTAGGTCAATGCGTTGAAAAGACTTCATCAGATGAATTGTTTGAAAATCCAATGCATCCATATACGAGAGCATTATTAGATGCAATACCAGTTCCAAACCTTAGCAGAAGAAACAAGTCAAAAGGTATAATCAAAGGAGAAGTTACAAGTCCAATTAATCCTAAACCGGGCTGCAGATTTGCTGCTAGATGTTCAGAAGCTAAACCTGAATGCACATCGGGTAATTTTGAATTAAAGGAAGTATCTAAAGGTCATTTTGTAGCATGTGCAAAATATAGTTAATAAATTGGGGACATTCCTTTATGTCTTACCACATAGACTAACAATCATAAAGGTGTGTCCCCTGTCCTTATTATCAGAAAGATTTGAGTTGAAAGGCTCGAATCTTTTTTTGTGAATAAAAGTAATAGGACTAAATACGCTTTATTTATTTGATATAAGATATTAAATATATCTTAATTATAAGTAATTTATTGAATTATTATTGATAAAATTTATTTTTTATTGTAAAGTATGTATAAAAGAATTTTATGCAGCGGAGGGTTTATATGACAATAAAACTTGAGTTTTATGATATTACTGAGGAAGCCTTTGATAATTTATTTGAAGCCATATGTATTTGCGATAGTGAAGGAAAAGTTATATATTGGAATAAAAGTTCTGAAAAATTATACAACATTAAAAAAGAAGATATCATAGGTACTGTAATAGATGATTCTTTTCCTAATGCACTCATGAAGCAAGTTTTCCATGAAAAAAAACCTATTAAAAACATAATTCATCAGCCAGTTGAGGGCAAATCTGTTGTTGTTAGTGCAATTCCTATATTTAATTCACAGAACAAAATGACCGCTATAATAACTACTGACAGAGATATAACAGAAGTTGTAAATCTATCAGAAATGCTTAAAAAGGAAAAAGAAAAATCAAAATTTTATGAAAGTCAATATAAAGAACAAATTGCAAAGCAATATAGCTTTTCTAATATAATAACTAAAAATAAAAAAATTATAGAGGCTGTAACATTATCTGAAAGAGTTTCACCAAGCAAAGCTAATATTATGATAACTGGAGAAAGCGGTACAGGAAAAGATGTATTTGCAAGAGCTATCCATGGGGCAAGCGGAAGACAAGGCCGTTTTGTAGCAGTAAACTGCAGTGCAATACCTGATGAGCTATTAGAAAGCGAACTATTTGGGTATGAGTCAGGTGCATTTACTGGAGCTTCAAAAGGAGGAAAGCAAGGGAAATTTGAGCTTGCAGATAAGGGAACACTATTTTTAGACGAAATAGGCGATATGCCTATGAGAATGCAGAGCAAGCTTTTAAGAGTTTTGCAAGATGGAATAGTAACAAAATTAGGTAGCGAAAAAAGCATAGAAACAGATGTTAGGATAATTGCTGCAACAAATAAAAACTTAAGAGAAGAAATTGATAATGATAAATTTAGAAAAGATTTATTTTATAGACTTGCTGTAGTTAGTATTGATTTACCCCCTTTGAGAGAGCGTAAAGAAGATATCCGAGAGCTTACAAAATTCTTTATTAAAGAATTTTCGAAAAATGAGAATATTCAAATAAACGGTATTGATGAGGAAATTTATAATATATTTGAAAACTATTCATGGGAAGGAAATATCAGAGAGTTAAAAAACGTAATACAGAGGATAGTAATATTATCCAATGATGGTAAATTAAGAGTAGAAAATATACCAAGTTATATTACAAAGAATTATGTAGTTAAAAATGAAATTAAAGAAATGAGTTATGATTCAGATAATCACGATTTTAACGAAATCATTAGAAATATCGAAATAAAATTGATTACAGATGCAATGATTAAGTCAAAAGGTAATAAATCAGAAGCTGCAAAGTATCTTAATGTTAATAGATCTACATTATATTATAAATTAGGGTTATATAATTTAAAACATTTAGAACAATAATAAAATAATGTTCAAAATTTAACAATGTGTTTAAAATAAAACAGTTGTTTTTCGAAAATTATAAAAAAGATGAAGTCACAGTGAACATCATGCATTTGAGCAAAAACTTTTTAATGAAAATTGCATATTATATATTATATTGTTAAAAATCTATCATAATTTATC
>JAQVWY010000017.1:11189-41676 GCA_028709465.1 Tissierellia bacterium
TATCATAATTTATCATAATTTAAGCTATAAAAAATAATAAATAAATTTGAAAACCATTTCTTTTTTTAGACTAGCCATTCACTAAAGTACCGGCAAATAAAATAATATTATTTATTTTGCCTCTAATACTTGAAGAATGGCTATTTTTTTATAAAATTATATTTTGTTTAATATTATTGGCATCCAATTTGCTATATGATTAAGTAGAATAAAAAGTAATAAATAATAAGAAATAAAAGGAGAATCATAATGGCTTCATTATATAAATTTCCTCTTAAAATGCATATAGGAGCTCCTTGCAAAGCGATTGTAAAAGAAGGAGAAGCTTTGGAAAGGGGACAATGTATTGCAGAACCAGAGGGACTGGGAGTTAAAATACATACAAGTGTAAGTGGTACAGTAGATAAAATAACATCCAGTGAAATAATTATTAAAGCTCATGAAGTACAATCAAAGGATTATATAAGAATTAAAAAATGCAACACAATTAAGGAAACATGTTGTGAGGCAGGAATTGTAGGAGCAGGTGGTGCCGGGTTTCCAACCTATATTAAGTTAGATGCATCAATACCCGACGGTTATGTAATAGCAAATTGCGTTGAATGTGAACCAATATTAGGTCACAATATAGCAATGATAGAGCAAAATCCTGAGGTAATGTTAAAAGGACTGCAGTATGCCATGGAAGCTGTAAATGCTAAAAATGGAATAATAGCTATAAAATCCAAAAACAAAAAGTCAATAAATTCATTAACAAATTCTTTAAGTAAATATAAAAACATTATAATTAAAGAATTAGATGACATATATCCTATGGGAGAGGAAAGGGCAATAATAAATCAAATATTTGACAAATGGTTAGAGCCTACCCAGTTGCCTCTAGAAGCTTCAAGTGTAGTGTTAAATTGTGAAACATTATGCAATATAACAAGGGCAGTAGAAGAGGGAAAGCCCGTTATTGATAAAGATGTAACTGTAGGTGGTAAACTATGCAATAAAAAGGATGTAAATATATTTTTCGATGTACCTATAGGAACACCTGTAAGTGAAATGATTGATAGATGTGGTGGCATAGATGGTGAATATGGAGAAATACTATTAGGTGGTCCATATACCGGAAAGGCAGGTTCATTAGATAGTGACGTTGTGACAAAAAGCTTAGGCGGTATTGTAGTTACAATACCATTTCCTAAATATGAAGGAAATGTTGGATTATTAGTATGTGCATGTGGTGCAAATGAGGATAGATTAAGATATATAGCATCTAAAATGGGTGCTAAAGTAGTAGAAGTTCTGCCTTGTAAAAATGTTGAGAATATACGAGGAGTAAATAAATGTAAAACACCTGGCAAATGTCCCGGCCAAGCAGCAGTAATTTTAAAGTTTAAAAAGGCAGGAGCAAATAGGTTAATAATTTCAAACTGCAGTGATTGTTCAAATACAGTAATGAATTCAGCTCCGCAACTTGGTCTTGGAGTTTATCATCATACAGATCATGTATTTAGAACAGTTAATCATCAATTAACAAGAAGATTAAAATAAAAATAGTTAAGGAGAATGTAAAATGTCAATAAGTATAGAGCATATTGAGGAATTAAAAAAAGAATTTGCAGTTGTTTGTTGTAGAGCAGAGGCTGGTACAATTATTTCAGCTAGCAATTTAGAAGATCCTGCAATATTTGAAGAATTAGAAGATTCAGGATTGCTTAAAATGCCAGCGGATTGTCTTAAAATAGAGGAAGTATTAGGGGCAAAATTAATAAAAACTATAGATTCATTAACTCCTATGACACCAGACATGTTTGAATCAATCAATAAATCAGATGAACTTTCTGAACCTAATGAAAAGGCTGTTCTTAAGTACAATAAAAAAGCAGGAGATATTATAAAAGCAGAAGATTTAGAAAATCCAATGAATTTTGAAAAATTAGAAGATTCTAATTTAATAAAATTAAATGAAAGAGTATTAAATAGGGAAGAAGTATTGGGAAAAGAACTTATTATGGATGCAGTAGCCTTAACTCCAGTTACAGGTCCTATGTTAAAAGGTTATGTAGAAAAAGAATGTAATGAAGTAAAACCTGACAAAAAACAATCTGTAAAATCATCAGTTTTAAAAATTAAAATAGCTGAAGGTAAAGGTATTGATATTGAAATACCATTAAATATTGCAGGTAGTTTTGATAATGAATATGAATGTGCAGGAGAAAAATTTAATGCTGACACCATTGATGCATTTGAAGTTAATGAAATAACAACCAATACCACTATACAAGAACCTAAAAAATTAAGAAGTCTAACAAAAAAATATTATAGCATTAAAGAAGTAAAGTTTGGTGAAAAAACGAAAATTGAAAATGGCATTTTATTCATAAGAGAAGATATATGTGATGATGCAAAAAAAGGAATTGATTTGGTTAAGGATATAAAAATTGAAATCATAACTCCTGATAAATACAACACATATAGTGAAACAATAATGGACGTTCAACCTATTGCAACTAAAGAAAAAGAAGGCAAAATAGGTACAGGTGTTACAAGGGTGTTAGATGGAGTTGTAGTAATTGTTACAGGAACTGATGAAAATGGGGTGCAAATAGGAGAGTTTGGTTCTTCAGAAGGAATATTAGAAGAAAATATAATGTGGAATAGACCTGGTGCCCCTGATAAAGGTGAAATATTTATAAAAACACAAGTAACAATTGCTGCAGGAACTAATATGGAAAGACCTGGGCCATATGCGGCACATAAAGCAACAGACTATATTACTCAAGAAATAAGAGATGTATTAAAAGATATAGATGATAGCAGCTTTGAAAAAACAGAAGAATTTGTTCAATATAGAAGACGCGGAAAGAAGAAAATAGTAATAGTTAAGGAAATAATGGGACAAGGTGCTATGCATGACAACTTGATTTTACCAGTTGAACCCGTAGGAGTTCTTGGTGGTAAACCAAATGTAGATTTAGGTAATGTTCCAGTTATGCTTTCTCCATTAGAGGTATTAGATGGTGGAATACACGCATTAACATGTATAGGACCAGCATCCAAAGAGTGTTCAAGACATTATTGGAGAGAACCTCTTGTTATAGAGGCAATGAATGATGAAGATGTGGATTTATGTGGTGTGTTGTTTGTTGGAAGCCCACAAATAAACAGTGAAAAAACATACGTATCCGAAAGACTAGGAATGACTGTTGAAGCATTGGATGTGGATGGAGCAATAGTTACTACAGAGGGATTTGGAAATAATCATATTGATTTTGCAAGTCATATCGAACAAATTGGCATGAGAGGAATTGAAGTAGTAGGAATGTCATTTTGTGGAGTACAAGGAGCTCTTGTAGTAGGAAATAAATATATGAAACATATGGTTGATAATAATAAGTCAGAAGAAGGAATAGAAAATGAAGTTCTTTCATGTAATACACTTTGTAAAGAAGATGCCATAAGAGCATTAACAATGATAAAGTCAGCCTTAAACAATGATGAAATAAAAGTTCCAGAAAAGAAATGGAATCCTAGCATAAAGGAAAGTAATCTTAACATTATAGAAAAAGATAGCGGTAAAATAATTGATAGAGTATTAAATGAAACATCAATACCATTAAGTGATAAAAGAAAAAATAAAAAGAAATAATACTAGAGAAGGATTTCATTATTATGAAATATCAAGATAAACTAATTGAAATGAAAGGAATAATTACACAAGTCACTGATGGATCAGTATCAATAGATTTTAAAGGAAGACTTGGGAGTATGATTGTTCCTATGAGAATGATTATTACAGATTATGAGCTTAAACCAGGGATGGAAATAGGTATGGTTATGAGCTTTCCAGAAGTTTTATCAGAAGAAATAGATGAAAAATATATTAAAAATAAAAAAGCAAAATTAGAAAGGTGTGAATAGATTGAAAGGATTACAATCAGAAATATTTGTTCCAATAACACCGAAACCAGTTTGGGCGAGTGTTACCAAAGAGCTTAAGGATATGAAAATAGCATTAGCAACAGCAGCAGGTGTTCATTTAAAAAGTGATGAAAGATTTAATCTTGCAGGAGATTTCACTTATAGAACAATACCAGAAAATGCAAAAACATCAGATTTAATGGTATCTCATGGTGGATATGACAATAGTGATGTTAATAAAGATATAAATTGTATGTTTCCATTAGATAGACTTAAAGAATTAAAAGAAGAAGGTATAATAAAAGAAGTTGCCCCTATTCATATAGGATTTATGGGCGGTGGTGGAAACCAGGAAAAATTCAAACATGAAACTGGTCCAGCAATAGCAAAGATTTTAAAAGATGAAGGCGTAGATGCAGTTGTGCTCACAGCAGGCTGAGGTACTTGTCACCGCTCTGCTGTATTAGTACAAAGAGCTATAGAGGAATCGGGAATTCCTACAATAATAATAGCAGCACTACCACCAGTTGTAAGACAAACAGGAACTCCAAGAGCAGTTGCACCATTAGTTCCAATGGGAGCAAATGCAGGAGAACCTAACAATGCAAAAATGCAAAGAGAAATATTAAAATCCACTCTTAATCAGTTAATTGAGATAGAAACACCTGGTAAAATAGTTCCTTTACCATTTGAATATATAGCTAAAGTATAAATGAAAAAAGGAATCGCATTCTGTTAATATTATCATAAATTAGGAGACGTGATTAAAGTGAATAATAAAAGAAAAATAATAAGTGCTATTGATTCCCATACTATGGGAGAACCAACAAGGATAATAACCGGTGGAATAGGCGAAGTACCAGGAAACACAATGGAAGAAAAAAGAGAGTATTTGCAGAAAAACATGGATTATATAAGAACAAGTGTTATGAATGAGCCAAGAGGTCATGCAGATATGTTTGGTTCAATATTAATGAGGCCTATTTCTAAAGAAGCAGACTATGGTATAATATTTATGGATGGCGGCGGATACCTGAAAATGTGCGGTCATGGGTCAATCGGTGCAGCTTCAGCAATAGTTGAAAATGAAATGGTGGAAGTAACAGAACCTACCACTAGGGTTGTTCTTGAATCACCAGCAGGACTTATAAAAGCAGATGTAGCAGTTGAAAATGGCAAGGTAAAAGAAACTACAATCACTAATGTTCCTGCCTTCTTATATAAAAGTGACTTAAAAGTAAATGTGCCTGGAATTGGAGAAATAATTGTTGATATAGCATTTGGAGGAAGTTTTTTTGCAATAGTTGATTCTCAACAACCAAGTTTAAAGCTAGAAATATCTAGTAATAATACAGACAAAATAAAAAAGGTTGGAATGAAAATCAGGGAATGTGTAAATAAAACTATTATAGTATCGCATCCGTATCTTCCTTATATTAATACTGTTGATTTAGTTGAGATATATGGACCGCCTAAACATAAAGATGCAAATTTACAAAACGTAGTTGTATTTGGAAAAGGTCAAATTGATAGGTCACCATGCGGAACTGGAACAAGCGCAAAATTATCTACCCTGTATGCTAAAGGTAAAATTGGATTAAACGAAGAATTTATTTACGAAAGTATAACAGGAACAATTTTTAAGGCATGTGCCATTAAAGAAGTGATGGTAGGTGAATATAAAGGAATAATTCCTAAAATTACTGGAAAAGCATATGTCACAGGATTTAATCATTTTGTCATTAATGAGGATGATCCTTTAAAGCATGGATTTAAATTAGGGTAACAATATTAAAATGGAGGAAGCAATAATGAATAAGATAGCATTTATAGGTGGTCTGCTAATTGACGGTACAGGAAAAGAACCTATAGAAAATTCAGTTGTGTTAATAGAAGATAAAAAAATAACATATGCAGGACCAATGACAGAAATTGGAGAAGATTATAGACGAATAAACATATCAGGCAAAACAATTATGCCTGGTTTAATAGATACACATCTTCATTTTAGCGGTAATCTTACAGATTCAGATAGTGATTGGGTTCTTGAACCTTTATTACAAAAAGCAGTAGTTGCCGTAGCTCAAGCTAAAGAATCATTAGAACACGGTTTAACAAGTGTAGGAGAAATTTCTAGATTTGGACCTCATATTAGAAATATGATTGAACAAGGAGTAATTACAGGCCCAAGAGTAGTTACTTCAGGGCTAGGATTTTGCAGAACAGCTGGACATGGAGATTCGCATAAACTACCATTAGAATATAACAATGAATCTCATCCATGGGCAGAAAGAGTAGATGGACCATGGGAATTAAGACGTGCCACAAGGAGAAGATTGAGAGATAATCCTGATGCAATAAAAATTTGGTCAACTGGCGGAGGAATTTGGAGACATGATGCTAAAGCAGACAGTCACTACTGCATGGAAGAAATTCAAGCAGTAGTTGAAGAATGCAATATGGTAAATCTTCCAGTTTGGTCTCATGCAGAAGGTTACGAAGGAGCACTAAATTCATGTAAAGCAGGAGTATCTGCTATAATTCATGGTCAAGAACTTAATGAAGAATGTTTAGAAATAATGAAAGAAAAGGATATAACATTTTGTCCTACGCTACAATTCTTTTATGAATGGTTTACAGTTTATGAACCACCATATAGACCAATACTCGACAATTTCCCAGGAAATACGACAGCAGAAAAAGAATTGAATCGCATAGTTGGCAACTTGCAAAATGCTAATAAAAAAGGAATAAGAATAACAGTTGGTTCAGATTCATTCTGTTCAAGCCTTACACCATATGGGAAATATGCTATAACAGAAATATATACTTTGAATAAATCTGGATTAACAGAGATGGAAGCAATTATGGCAGCTACTAAAAACGGCGCAGAAATGCTTAAAATAGATGATATAACTGGTACTGTAGAAAAAGGTAAATATGCTGACATAATAGTACTTGAAAATAATCCATTAGAAAATATAAAAAACATAAATGTTGATGAAATGAAAGTAATAATGAAAGAAGGAAGCTTTGTAAAGAACCTAATATAATGCAGAAATGAAAAGAATGTAGGAATGCAGAATTCAGAATTATAAATTTCCTGTCATTCTGAAGGTGTAGCCTGAAGATGCCCTAACCCAATTTTTCAGAGTGCTTTTTCTGAAAAATGGTGATAGGGCATTCGCAACTAGTTCCCAATTTATGTGAGCAATAGTGAACAAATAAATTGGTGAATTAGACTGCGAGAATCTACCATAAATATTTAGGGAGATTCTTCACTGCCGTTCAGGATGACAGGAAAAGAATCTGCATTATACTTTTGCTGCTTTCAAAATTGCTGCAATAATTATTGAATAAAGGGGTATCATAAAGAAATTAGTCAATATTCTTGCTGGTAAAAATATTAAGAATCCCTTGCCATACATAATAGATAAAAAATAAGTGTTGAGTATAATTGATGTAATTAATTGTGTAACACTTACAGTAAATACTATCTTGTTCATTTTAATTTTATTGTTTTCTGTGTAAGTTAATTTTATAGGAACAAATAAATATATAAATACAAGTAATATAAATCCAACTATATATCCAATATTTAATGGATTTCCATTGTACATTAATATATTATTTTCAAAATACATTATTCCCTTAATCATAAAAACTGTTACAAAACAAACTGACAGCAACGATATGAATATAGTATTTAATATATTATAATTAATATCTCTTTTTAAATACTTATAAATCACACCGGGAATCATTCCACTTAATGCACTCACCAATGTAAATCCTGGGAAAAATGCTCCCCCTGGTTTAGCTATAAAATTAATTATGTCTGCTGCAGTTCCAGTACAAAACCCAATTACAGGACCTAGTATTATACCTGATAACATAATTGGTATTGAAGCAAAATTAATACGAAGTGCAGGCATACCCCCCAATGGAATGTAAATTTCAAAGATTACCTTGAGAACTAAACTCATGGCTATGAATAGCCCAGCTCTAACAATTGTTAAAGCAGTAAATTTTTTTGCACCTAAAGTATTACCTTTCATAAAAAAAACCTCCTTATTATAACGAAAGTAATACTTCCGCACAATATAGGAGTTTTAACAGCTAATTAAGCATATTATCTCTAATACAGCGGAAGCGATAAAACATCGCGGATAAAAATCCTTCGTTTAAGAGCGACCTCCCATCTCTTAACACTTAACGCGTCATATCTACTCTGATTAATTTTTTTACTTTCATTATCATATCATACAGATTAAAGAATGTCGACATATTTTTAAGAAAGCAATTCAATAAGTAATTATTCATATTTTTAAAATGATAGTTTTTATTATATTGAAAAATACAAAATAATGATATATACTAATTATAAATAATACATAAAAATAAGGAGGAAATTATGGAAAAGAAAGATATTAATTGGTCGGAACTTGGATTTAGTTATATAAAGACAGATAAGAGATATATATCATATTGGAAAGATGGAAAATGGGATGATGGTCAGCTCGTAGAAGACAATAAAATTAGCATAAGCGAAGGTTCAACATGCTTGCATTATGGGCAGGAATGCTTTGAAGGTTTAAAAGCTTACAGTAATAAAGATGGAGGAATCCAATTATTTAGGCCAGATGAAAATGCTAAACGTATGCAAAAAACCTGTGAACAAATTTTAATGCCAATTGTACCTGTAGAAAAATTTATAGATGCATGTATGCAGGTAGTAAAAGCTAATGAAGCTTGGGTGCCTCCATATGGATATGGTGCAACATTTTATTTAAGACCTTATGTAATAGGCGTAGGCGATAATATCGGTGTAAAACCAGCAGATGAGTACATATTTGGCGTATTTGGTATGCCAGTAGGACCATACTTTAAAGGAGGAATGACTCCTGTAAACTTCATTACAACTGATGCAGACAGAGCTGCACCACATGGAACTGGTAAAATTAAAGTTGGTGGCAACTATGCTGCAAGTTTAAGATCTCATGCGGAAGCAGTTAAAAAAGGATTTGCAGATTGTATATATTTAGATCCTCTTACACATACAAAAATTGATGAAGTAGGAGCTGCTAACTTCTTTGGTATTACAAAGGATAATAAATTTGTTACTCCTGATTCAACTTCAATACTTCCAAGTATTACAAAACGATCATTACTGCATGTTGCAAAAGAATATTTAGGAATGGAAGCCATTGAAGGAGACGTATATATTGATAAATTAGATAATTTTGCTGAAGCTGGCGCATGCGGTACAGCTGCAGTAATCACTCCAATAGGAGGAATAGAACATAAGGGGAAAATGCATGTTTTCTACAGCGAAACAGAAGTTGGACCAGTTACTAAAAAATTATATGATACATTATATGGTATTCAAATGGGTGATATAGAAGCTCCAGAAGGATGGATATATAAAGTAATATAGTCATTTTTGTAATCCTGAACGGTAGTGAAGGATTGCATTACATTGAGGGAATGACATTTTTCACTATAATAATGTGAAATTTATTGAAAAAATTAAAATTTAGGTTATAATATATCTATTAGTTTATTATTAAAATTTTGGGGACATTCCTTTTAGACTATACTCCAAAGACTATCTATTTATAAAGGAGTGTCCCCTTTCATTAAAATTCATAAATAGGTGGGAATGAAATGATTAACAAAGAAATATTGGTTACAGAAGAAGGTTATCAAGAACTAGTTAATGAACTAGAGACAAGAAAAAGCAAAACTAGAAAGGAAATATCTGAAAGAATAAAAGCAGCATTGAAAGAAGGCGATTTAAGCGAGAATGCTGAATATTCTGAATCTAAAGAAGAACAAAATAAAAATGAATCTCGAATAATAGTATTAGAACATACATTGAAAAATGTTAAAATAGTAAAACATAATGAAAATAATAAAGATACTATACAAATAGGAAGCAAAGTTAAAGTTAAGGATATTGAATTCGATGAAATTGAAGAATATTCTATTGTTGGAGCTACAGAAGCTGATCCAGTGAATGGTAAAATATCTAATTTATCACCTTTAGGAGCAGAGCTATTAGGCAAAAAACAAGGAGAAGAAATATCTGTTGAGTCGCCAGGCGGCATTATAAAATACGAAATACTTGAAATAATCTAGAAAATTAAAAGAAGATTAAGCTTTGTAATGTATAATTACAAGGCTTATTTAATTATATAATAAATATCTTGAAGAATATATAAATTAATTGTATAATAATCGATGAACAAAAGCATTAAATAATCCGTGAAAAGTAAGATAATTAAAGGGGACAATATGATAGAAAATAATAAAGAAGTTAAAAAAACTAATATAGGTGGTCAGGCTTTAATTGAGGGCATAATGATGAAAGGCCCCCAAAAAATCGCAACGGCTGTAAGAACGCCGCAAGGTGAAATTGTTATAAGAAAAAATAGCATTAAACCTATATTTAATGCTAAGTTTTTTAAGCTTCCAATAATAAGAGGCTCCTTCGTGTTGATTGATTCATTGGTAAATGGAGTAAAAGAACTAATGTATTCAGCAGAATTTTATGGTGAAGATTATGAAGAAGATCCATTAGATAAATTTTTAAAACGTGTTTTTAAAGATAAAGCAGATACAGCAATAATCTATGCTTCAGTAATAATTGCTTTATTTTTTACAGTTGGGATATTTATCCTGGCACCAACATTTATTACTAATTTAGCAAAAGGTCTTATAAAAAATACTTTTATATTAAATTTAATTGAAGGAATAATCCGAGTAGGTTTTTTTGTATTATATGTTATTTTAATTTCCAGATTAGAAGATATAAAAAGAGTCTTTATGTATCATGGAGCTGAACATAAAACTATTTATTGCTATGAATATGGAGAAGAATTAACAGTAGAAAATGTTAGAAAATATTCAACTCTTCATCCACGTTGTGGAACAAGTTTTATGATAAATGTTATGATAATAAGCATTATTGTTTTTTCCTTCTTTGGATGGCCAAATCCGTTAGCAAGATTCTTTATTCGTATAGCAACTTTACCCATCATAGCAGGTTTATCATATGAGCTAAACAAATATGTGGGTGGTTGTGAAGGTGAAAATATATTTACGAAAATAATAACATATCCAGGATTTTTAATTCAAAAAATAACAACAAAAGAACCAGATGATTCAATGATTGAAGTAGCAATAGCTGCTATGAAGGAAGTAATTCCTGAAAATGGAGAAGATGATAGATGGTAAAAAGGACAATTGAAAAATTGTTACAAGATGGAGTTAATATTATAAAAAAAAGGGAATACAATAACCCTTTTCTTGATGTGCAATTAATTCTGTCTTACTTATTAAACAAGGATAAAATATATTTAATCTTAAATAAAGATGAGGAAGTTGAAGATAATATTGTAGGAAAATTCTATGAAATGATTGAAAAAAGAAATTTAGGTTACCCATTGCAATATATGATTAACTCTCAGGAATTTATGGGGTTAGAGTTTTTTGTTCAGGAAGGTGTTTTGGTTCCAAGACCTGACACTGAAACCTTAGTAGAGAAAGTAATAAACTATGTTAAAAATTCAAATTTAAATAATGAAAATATTAAAATATTAGATATAGGAACAGGTAGTGGAGCTATAGCAATAAGTCTTGGTTATTATTTAAAAAACTCACATGTAACTGCTATTGATATAAGTGATGTTGCAATAGAAACTGCTAAAATCAATGTAGGAAAGTTAAATTTAAACAATGTAAATATTGAAAAAATAGATATTTTTAATTTTAATGGAACAGAAATTATAGATGATAAATATGATATAGTTGTATCGAATCCTCCCTATATTGAAAGTGATGAAATCTCATATCTTCCAACAGAGGTGTCACAATATGAACCTAAATTGGCATTAGATGGAGGAAAAGATGGACTTGAATATTATAGGCAGATAGTGAAAATATTTAAGGAAATACATGAATCAAACAGTATGCTATCAGTAGAAATAGGATATAATCAAAAAAGGGCAGTAACAGAAATATTTGAAAAATCAAATATATTCCAAAAGATTGAATGGGATAAAGATTTATCAGGAATTTATCGAGTAGTTTCGGGCTTCTTGTAGCTTGGTAACAATAGATAAAGCAATGGAATAGCAATCCCTCAATCAATCATTAAAAAGGAGTTTAACAAATGTTAGAAAAATTAGATTTTATAGAAGAAAAATATATAGAAATAACTGAAAAAATATCTGATCCAGAAATTCTTTCAGATTCACAAAAGTTACAAAAATTAATGAAAGAACAATCTCAAATAGAACCAATCGTTCTAAAGTATAAAGAGTTCAAAGATTGTCAAGAACAATATGATGAATCAAAAGAAATGCTTAAAGAAAAGCTAGATGATGATTTTAAAGAAATGGTAAAAGAAGAAATAAAAGTATTAGAAGAAAAGTTAGAATCTTTAGAACAGGAGCTTAAAATACTTTTATTGCCAAAAGACCCTAATGATGAAAAAGACGTTATTGTAGAAATAAGAGCTGGTGTTGGTGGAGACGAAGCAGGTCTTTTTGCTGGTAATCTATTAAGAATGTATTTAAGATATGCAGAAAGACAAGGCTGGAAAACTGAATTTATTTCTACCAATGAACAGGGAATAGGTGGCTACAAAGAAGTAATATTTTCAATTAAAGGTAAGGGAGCATATTCACGATTAAAATATGAAAGTGGAGTTCACCGAGTTCAGAGAGTTCCTGATACAGAATCAAGCGGTAGAATTCATACATCATCAGCAACAGTTGCAGTATTGCCAGAAGTAGATGATATAGATATTGAAATTAATCCAAATGACGTGAGAGTAGATGTATTCAGATCTTCAGGAAATGGAGGTCAGTGTGTAAATACTACTGACTCTGCTGTAAGATTAACACATATTCCAACAGGAATCGTAATATCCTGTCAAGATGAAAAATCTCAGTTAAAAAATAAAGACAAGGCTTTTAAGGTTTTAAAGGCAAGATTGTATGATTTATATTCACAAGAACAAAATGATGAGCTTGCAAAGGAAAGAAAAAGTCAAGTAGGTTCAGGTGACCGCAGTGAAAGAATAAGAACATATAATTATCCTCAAAGTAGGGTATCAGACCATAGAATTGGATTGACATTATATAAATTAGATTCATTTTTAGATGGAGATATAACTGAAATGTTAGAAGCATTAACAACATCAGATCAGGCAGAAAAATTAAAGAATATGTCTGCATAATATTTATATTTAATAAGAGGCAAATATGAGAATAGATAAATTTTTGAAAAATGCTCGCATTATTAAACGTAGAACAATAGCTAAGGAAGCTTGCGAACAAGGTAGAGTTATTGTTAATGGGAAAACAGCAAAGCCAGGTACCGAGTTAAGCATAGGTGATGAAATTGAAATTATTTTTGGAACAAATCCTATGAAAATTAGGGTTGAAAAGCTTTTAGAGCATGTAATGAAGGATGATTCAAAGGAAATGTACAGTATTATCAATGATAATGTTAAAAGGGATTAGAAAATAATAATAAATTTTCTAAAAAAGGCAATGATAAATTGGCATTTATTAGTTTTAAAATTGAATTTTATTTACATCTTTTCATATGGTTGAAAATGCTAATATTGAGCAATTAAGGTTGATTTAATATAAATAATGTAATATAATAATAATGAAAATGATAATTAATTGCATTAATTGCAAACATCTACAAAAGCTAATGCCACTGTAGAAAAATAAATTTTAAAAGAGGTGTTATAATGAATTTAAAAGGAAGTAAAACTGAAGCTAATTTAATGACGGCATTTGCTGGAGAATCTCAAGCAAATAACAAATATTCATATTATGCGTCAAAAGCTAAAAAAGAAGGCTACGTACAAATTTCTAAATTTTTTGAAGAAACAGCACATAATGAAAGAGAACATGCAAAAATATGGTTTAAATTATTGCATGATGGAATCGCAGATACAGCTACTAACTTAAAAGATGCAGCTGCAGGTGAAAACTATGAATGGACTGAAATGTATGCAGAATTTGCTAAAGTAGCAAAAGAAGAAGGCTTTGACAAAATAGCATATTTATTTAATGCAGTAGCAGCAATAGAAAAAGGCCATGAAGAAAGATACTTAGCACTTCTAAACAATGTTGAAAATGATGTAGTTTTCAAAAGAGATGAAGAAGTTGTATGGCAATGTCAAAACTGCGGACACGTATACGTTGGAAAAGAAGCACCAAAAGTATGCCCAGTTTGCGATCATCCACAAGCTCATTTTGAATTGCTTGTTAGAAATTATTAATAAAGTGTCATAACAAAATCAGTGTCAGCAGTATATGCTGGCATTTTTTGTGACTGTTAAATACCTAAATCCATTTCAATTTTCTTCTTGAACATTATCGAAGGTATGTTATAATTATTTTATAAATAATATAAAAAACGAATAATTAATCAAGGAGTAAAATAAAATATGGCAAATTTGTGGAGTGGTAGATTTGAAAAGGGAATGGAAGAAATAGTTGAGGAATATAATGCGTCAATTAACTTTGACAAAAGACTGTATGATTGTGATATTTTAGGAAGCATTGCACACGTAACTATGCTTAGCGAAATAGGAATTGTTAGTGAAGAAGAAAAAAACAAAATTGTAGATACTTTACAGCAAATAAAAACAGAAATAGAAGAAGGTAAGTTAAATTTTACTACAAAAGATGAAGACATACATATGGCTGTTGAAGGTGTATTAATAAAAAGATTAGGTGATACAGGTAAAAAGTTACATACGGCAAGAAGCAGGAATGACCAGGTTGCAGTCGATACGAGAATGTTTGTAAAAAAAGAAATAAAATTAATATTAGAAAACCTAACATATTTGGAACATGTGCTTTTAGAAAAAGCAAATAAATATCATGACTCAATAATGATTGGATTTACACATATGCAACATGCTCAACCAGTTACAATAGGTTTTCATTTAATGTCTTATTTCCAAATGTTTAAAAGAGATATGGAAAGATTTATTGATTCCTATGAAAGAACTGATTACTGTCCGCTAGGTTCATGTGCATTGGCAGGTACTACAATTCCAATAAATAGACATAGAACCTCTGAACTTTTGGGATTTAAACATGTCACAGAAAATGCTATGGATTCAGTGAGTGATAGAGACTATATCCTAGAATTTATGAGTGCAGCATCTATATGCATGATGCATATAAGCCGTTTTGCAGAGGAATTTGTATATTGGAATTCACAAGAATTTGGTTATATTACAATTGATGATAGCTTTTGCACAGGAAGTAGCATAATGCCTCAAAAGAAAAATCCCGACATGGCAGAATTGTTAAGAGGTAAAGTTGGAAGGGTATATGGTAACTTAATTCAGCTTTTAACAGTTATGAAAGGAACACCCTTAGCGTACAATAAGGATTTTCAAGAAGATAAAGAAGGTCTCTTTGACACAGTAGATACTTTGAAAAAAAGCTTGTTGATATTTGCAAAAATGCTTGAAAAAACAGAATTTAACTCTGAAAATATTAAAAAACACATGAATAAAGGATTTTTAAATGCTACAGATATTGCAGAACATCTTGTTAAAATAAATATACCATTTAGAGAAGCTCATGAAATTGTTGGGAAAATGGTAAAGTATTGTGAAAATAACTCTAAAGATTTTGTTGATTTAACAAACGAAGATTTAAAAAACATAGATTCAAGACTTAATAAAAATGCTATGCCTGATTTAAGTATGGAAGGCTGCATCAAAGGCAGAGTATCCTATGGAGGTACAGCCCCAAGTGAGGTGTTGAGGCAAATAGAGGCAGGGAAATCTGCCATGGAGTCATTTAATTTTCCAAATTAGGTTTAATGCAATAATGCAGTAGAATTTGGGGACATTCCTTTAAGCTAGCTCACATAGACTTGCTATACTTAAAGGTCTGTCCCCATACTTTATTAACTAGCTATCATAAAGTTGTGTCCCTTTTCCTTTTTTAAAAATATATCTTTCAAAAGTCATATATAAATGTTAAAATGAATACAGTATATATTGAGATTATTTTTGAGGTGGAATATGGAATATAAAAGGTTAATGGATAATTTTTACAAAGAATTATTTATATATATAAGCTCTAATATATTAATAAATGAACCTATGAAAAGTCATACTTATTTTAAAATTGGAGGTCCAGCGGATTTATTTGTTGAGCCACAAAGTATTGATGAACTAAAAATTATATTAAATCTAATCAATAAATATAATATTAATTATTTCGTAATTGGAAATGGTACAAATTTATTAGTTTCCGATGAAGGATTTAGGGGAATAATAATAAAAATAGGTGAAAAATTTAATTATATTAATAAAGAAGGAAATACTGTAACAGTAGGGTCAGGAACTTTACTTAGCGTATTATCAAAATACTTAGCTAGAGAAAGCCTTGAAGGGTTTGAGTTCGCAAGCGGAATTCCAGGGCTTTTAGGCGGTGCAGTAAGCATGAATGCAGGCGCTTATGGTGGAGAAATGAAGGATGTAATTAAAAGCGTAAAATGCATTGATAAAAATGGCAATTTATTTAATTTTACTAATGAAGAAATGGATTTTAGCTACAGACACAGCAGAGTTTCAGACTCTCAATTAATCGTTTTAGAAGCAGCCATTTCTCTTAATCCTGGTAATAAAGATCATATATTTGAAAAGATAAAAGAATTAAATGAAATGAGAACATCAAAACAGCCTCTTAATTTGCCAAGTGCTGGAAGTACATTTAAAAGACCTTTAAATGGTTATGCTTCAAAGTTGATCGAAGAAGCAGGGTTAAAAGGATTAACTTACAAAGGAGCTATGGTGTCAGATAAACATTGCGGATTTATAGTTAACATAGATAATGCAAGCTGTGATGATGTATTAGAGCTTATGCGTATAGTTATCAGCACAG
Source organism: Tissierellia bacterium (assembly GCA_028709465.1). Classification (GTDB taxonomy): domain Bacteria; phylum Bacillota; class Clostridia; order Tissierellales; family Sedimentibacteraceae; genus Sedimentibacter. The sequence goes on from JAQVWY010000017.1 coordinate 28,046, forward strand.
TGTACGACAAATTTAATATTAAATTAGAACCGGAGATTAAAATAATAGGAACAGAGCTATGAAAGTTAAATTCGATTATCATGTACATTCTATATATTCAAAAAATAAGCATGGGAAATCAACTATTGAAGAAAATGTTCAAAAGGCAATTGAATTAGGTCTTGAGGAAATTGCTATAACTGATCATGGACCAAAACACATATTATATGGAATCAAAAATAAAAATATAGTAAAAGCTAAAAATGAAGTAATTCAGTTGAGAAAAAAATATCCTAATATTAAAATCCTATATGGAATAGAAGCAAATATATTAAATTTCCAGGGGGATATTGATATTAATGAAGAAGACTTGGAAATATACGATATAGTTCTTTGTGGATATCATTTAGGAGTACTATATTCAAGTTTTAAGGATTTTTGGGGCTTCATATTTTTAAACTATTTTAGCAAATTTAGTAAAAAATTAAAAGAAAAGCAAATAGAAAGAAATACAAATGCAGTAGTCAATGCTTTAAATAAAAATAAAATATATATTTTAACTCATCCAGGAGACAAAATTTTAGTTGATATTGACAAAATAGCATTTGCAGCACAAGAAAATAATACAATACTAGAGATTAACAGTCACCATAATCATTTAAATGCTGAAGAAATAAAAATTGCTTCTAAATATGATGTTAAATTTGCCATAGGCAGTGATTCCCATATTAAAGATAATATAGGAAGTTTCGAAAATGCTTTAAGAGAAGTAAAAAAAGCTGGAATTGACATTAGAAGAATTGTTAATATAGCATAAGGAGTGGTGAATATGGAATTTGTAATACTAACAGGTATGTCTGGCGCAGGTAAAAGCCAGGCAATCAAGGTTTTAGAAGATATAAACTATTACTGCATGGACAATATGCCCCCAGCATTGCTGCCTAATTTTGCAGAATTATGCAAATCTTCTTCTAAAGAAGTGAATAAAGTTGCGGTAGTTGCTGATATTAGGGGAGGAATATTTTTTAAAGACTTATTTAACAGTTTAGAGATTTTAAAAAACAAAGGCATTAAATACAGTGTCTTATTTCTTGATGCTTCAGACGAAGATTTAGTTAAGAGGTATAAAGAATTAAGGCGTCCTCATCCATTAAGCTCTACTGGAACCATAATTGACGGTATACAGGAAGAAAGAATATTATTAAAAGAAGTTAAACAAAAATCAGATTATATAATAAATACTACAAGTATGACATTAGGAAGGCTTAAAGAAGAAATTTTAGCCATCTTTTTAAGTGGAAAAATATCACATAATTTGAATATTTCAATTTTGTCATTTGGATATAAATATGGGTTGCCTCAAGATTCGGATTTGGTATTTGATGTGAGATTTTTACCGAATCCATATTATATAGAAGAATTAAAACAATTCACAGGGAACGATAAAAATGTTCAGGACTATGTTATGAGCTATGATACAACAGTTGTGTTTATTAACAAACTCATGGATATGCTTTCTTTTCTCATGCCTCATTATATTAAAGAAGGAAAATCAAATTTAGTAATATCTATTGGATGTACTGGCGGCAAGCATCGTTCCGTAACTATTGCAAATAAAATTGCTGATTTATTAAGCGAAGCAAATTACAGAGTAATGCTTACACATAGGGATGTTAAAAAATAAGTAAGTATGGGGGAACATATGAAAGTAGTAGTTTTTGGTGGAGGAACAGGTCTGTCAATTTTATTGAGAGGTCTTAAAAAATATACGAAAAATATATCTGCAATAGTTACAGTTGCTGATAATGGAGGAGGTTCAGGAGTTTTAAGAGCAGACCTTGGAATGCTGCCTCCAGGAGATATGCGAAACTGTATTATTGCCTTAGCTGATATAGAGCCAATTATGGCTAAATTACTGCAACACAGATTTAAAGATGGATATTTAAATGGCCAAAGTTTTGGAAATTTGCTTATTGCAGCAATGTATGAAATATTTGGTGATTATGAACATGCTTTAAAAGAAATTGGAAGTATATTTAGATTGTCAGGTAAAGTTTTACCTATGACACTACAAGATACACAGTTACAAGCTACATTAGAAAATGGATGCAGCATACTAGGTGAAAAAGATATTCCTGATTTTGTTAATAAACAAAAATGCAAAATAGACAAAGTATCCCTGGTACCAGAAATCTGCAGCCCTTTAGTAGAAACAATTAAGGATATTAATGAAGCAGATATAATATTGGTAGGACCTGGCAGCTTATATACCAGTGTCATGCCAAATATTTTAGTGGAAAATATACCTAAACTAATACAAAATTCTAAAGCAACTGTATTTTATATATGCAATGTTATGACTCAACCTGGAGAAACTGACAATTATAACGTGTTAGATCATGTGAATGCTATTATAAAGCATAGTGACAGAAATTTTATAGATTATGTAATAGCAAATGATGCAATTATTTCCAATGAAGCAATTAATAATTATAAATACCAAGGAGCAAGTCAAGTTTTAATAGATGAAGAACAAAGAGTTGCCCTTGAAAAACTTAATATAAAAGTAATTAGCAGTAACTTTATCGATATAAGAAAAAATTATATAAGACATAATGCTGATAAAATAGGCCAAGTATTATTAGATTACTTTAACGAAAGAAAATAATGCAGAAAGGGATAAGCACAATGGAAATTATCGATTTAATTAAAAACAGCCAATTTAATATAGTTGATAGTATGATTGATTGGGTTCGAGTAGTTGATAAGGATAATAATGTTTTTTATGCCAATAAAAAAATGCGAGAAGACCTTGGAGATAATTTGTTAGGTGCAAAATGTTATGAATCTTTATGTCAGGATCATAAGTGTGAGTATTGCATATCACATGAAACATTGACAAAAGGTTTAATTTTAAAGAAAGAAGCAATATTTAATAATCGCACATATATGGTTGTCTCATCACCCCTATATGCTGAAAATGATGGAATTGTAGGCTCTGTAGAGGTTTTTAGAGATATAACACATGAAAAAGAATTAGCTAGAAGTGTTAATGAAAAAAATAAGAAAATGAGTCAAGATATTGACTTTGCACGAAATATGCAAATCCGTGCACTACCTATAAAAGGTATGTACAATGGTATAAAAATAGATTATTTATATGAATCATCAGAGCAGTTAAGCGGAGACTTTTTTGATGTATACCAAATCGACAAAAATAACGTAGGAATATATATTTGTGATGTTGTTGGTCATGGAGTTACAGCAGCACTATTAACAATTTTTGTAAGACAATCGTTAAGAAGTATAAATCTAGAAAATAAAGATTCTGCAAAAATAATAGAACAACTGCATAAAACATTTTTAGGCCTCAATTTAGATTATGATAAATATATTTCGATATTTTTTGGAATATATAATAAATCAACTCATGAATTTCAATATGTAAATGCAGGTCATAATTCAGTTCCAATTTTGTTAAAAAGCCATAGCAATGAAATGGAGAAGCTAATTGCCAAAGGATATCCAATATGCAATATATTTGAAAATGTATCCTATGATGTAAATAAAATTAAACTTCATGAGGGGGACAAGTTATTTTTTTACACCGATGGAATAACAGAATCAAAAAATGAACATGGTGAAGAATTTGGAGAAAATAGACTAATTAATATAATAAAGAACTCAAATAATAAGTTAGTAGAGTTAAAGTTATCTTTAGAACAATACAGACACATTCAAAAAGATGATTATGCTATGCTCATGGCTGAAATAATATAAAAATTTGGGGGTAATGATGGATATTACATTTGATTTAAAAGGAAGCATGATTGCAAAAGAGGAAATTGAAGAAATAAAAGATAAAATTATGAATTCCTTAAAATTACTTGAGGAAGGTTGTGGAATTAGTAATGAAATGTCTGGGTGGATAGATTATGGTGATAAAATAGATATAAATGAATATGAAAATATTAAGAAGTCCGCTAAATACATAAGGGATAATTCAGATGCATTTGTAATACTAGGTATAGGTGGGTCCTATCTTGGTGCCAAAGCAGCAATTGAAGCTATAAGAGGGGATTTTTATAATGAAATGCATAGTCCAAAGATTTATTATGCTGGTCAAAATTTAAGCGGTGCATATTTAAAGAAGTTAATTGAAGTAATTAAAAATAAAAACATATGTGTTATTGTAATATCTAAATCAGGAACAACATTAGAAACGGCTTTGTCTTTTAGAATAATGAAAAAAATGATGGAAGATAAATATAAAGAAGAATCAAAAAATAGAATTTTTGTTGTTACAGATAGAAATAAAGGCGCTTTAAAAACCATATGCGACAAATATGAGTATAACACTTATTATATTCCAGATAATGTTGGAGGAAGATATTCAGTAATTACTCCTGTAGGGTTGTTACCTATGGCTGCAGCAGGACTTAATATAGATGAATTTATTAATGGACTGAACTGTGGGGCGAAAGAATACACAATAAATGATTTTGAAAAAAATATATGTTGTCAATATGCTGCAGCAAGAAATATTTTAAATAAAAAAGGTAAGGAAATTGAAGTTCTTGTAAATTATGAACCATGCAACACTTCAATTGGAGAGTGGTGGAAACAGTTATTTGGTGAAAGCGAAGGGAAGGAAGGAATAGGAATTTTTCCAGCCACCCTCAATTATACAACCGACTTACATTCCATGGGCCAATATGTGCAAGAAGGTAAAAAAATATTATTTGAAACGACAATTATAACAGAAAGCCACAAAGATGATATAATTATTCCAGAAGAAGATGATGATTTTGACAAATTAAATTACATTTCAGGTAAAACATTAAATTATATTAACCAAAAGGCTTTTGAAGGGACATTTATTGCCCATACAGAAGAAGGAAATGTACCAGGCATAATCATAAAAGTTCCAGAAATGAATGAATACTATTTAGGTAAACTTTTTTATTTTTTTATGATGTCTTGTGCAATAAGTGGGTATACTAATGAAATAGATCCATTTACCCAACCTGGAGTAGAAAATTACAAAAAAAATATGTTTAAATTATTAGAAAAAGAATAGCCCTGTCATTCCTATGAATAATTAAGTTTCGTGTCATTCTGAACCATAGGGAAGAATCTCACTTATACATTTGGAGAGATTACGCAGTCTCATTCCAAAAATATTTACTCCCTTTGGTTGTATATTTTTGGAATTTATTGCAAATGACCTAACCCTATTTTTTAGAAAAAACACTATAAAAAATAGGGTTAGGAAATCTTTCACTATCGTTCAGGATGACAATAATCTCAATAATAAATAAAATAAAGCAGGTGAAAAGATGATTAAATTAGGAGAAATACAAGAGCTTGAAGTAGCTAAAAAGGTTGACTTTGGTGTATATTTAAAAAGCCCAGATGATGAAGAGGGAAAAGAAAAAATATTGCTTCCAATAAAGCAAGTACCAAAAGACACAAATATTGGTGACAAAATAAATGTTTTTGTATACAAAGATTCAAATGACAGAATCATATCAACTACAACGAGACCTAAAATAGTATTAGGTGAAATAGCATATTTAAAAGTAGTAGAAATAACTAGAATAGGAGCATTTTTAAACTGGGGATTAGAAAAAGATTTATTTTTGCCTTATAAGGAACAAATAGGTGAAATTAGAACTAACGGTGAATATATGGTAGGTCTTTATATCGATAAATCAGATCGTCTATGTGCAACTATGAATTTGTATAAAGTACTTAGAACAGATTCACCATATAAGGTAAATGATGTGGTTACAGGTACTGTTTTTAGCTTAAGAAGAGGATTAGGCGCAATAGTAGCAGTTGATGGTAAGTATTTAGGTTTAATACATGAAGGAGAAATATTAAAACCATTAAGACCAGGATCCACTGTAGAGGTCAGAGTAAGTCATATAAAAGAAGATGGCAAATTGGATTTAAGCCTTAAAGATGCACCAAGGCTTCAAATTGATATGGATGGAGAAAAAATATTTAGTAAATTAGCTAAAAATAAAGGCTTTCTTCCATTAAATGATGATAGCGATCCAGAAAAAATAAGTGAATTATTATCAATGAGCAAAAGTTCTTTTAAAAAGGCAGTAGGAAGGCTTATGAAAAAAGGAGTTGTTGCAATGACTAAAGATGGCATAAAGCTTGTTGAAGGGGATAATAAAGTAAGTAACAAGATATATACAAGAGGCAACAATAATATAAACAAAGGTAGAAGCAATGATAGAGACAATAAAAGAAATACTAATAAAAACAATAGAAATAAATAATAAATACTAATTATAGTTAAAGGAGAATTATCATGTCAACACCACATAATAGTGCATTAAAAGGTAATATAGCAGAAACTATTCTTTTGCCAGGAGATCCTTTAAGAGCTAAATTCATAGCCGAAAACTTTTTAACTGATGTTGAACAATTTAATGCAGTTAGAAATATGTTTGGCTACACAGGAACATACAACGGCAAAAAAGTATCTGTAATGGGTACAGGCATGGGATGCCCTTCTATAGGAATTTATTCCTATGAATTAATACATATGTATGGAGTGAAAAATTTAATAAGGGTAGGATCATGTGGAGCATATGATGAAAAATTAAATTTATTTGACGTTATATTAGCTATGGGAGCAAGTACAGATTCAAACTATGCATATCAATTTAATTTACCAGGTACATATTCTGCTACAGCTTCATGGGAACTTTTATCAAAAGCTAAAAAAGCAGCAGATGAATTTGAAATCCCTACAACTGTAGGAAATATAGTTTCATCAGATATTTTTTATCACGATAATCCTGATAATTGGAAATCATGGGCTAAAATGGGATGTTTGGCAGTAGAAATGGAAACATATGCTTTATATTGCAATGCTAACAGAGCAGGAGTAAATGCATTAACCATACTAACAGTGTCAGATTCAATCGTAAATCATACAGAAACAACAGCTGAACAAAGAGAAAAAAGCTTTAAAGACATGATGAAAATAGCATTAGAATTAGCTTAAATTCATAGGAAAGTAAAAGGGCTATACACTAAAGTTTAGCCCTTTTTTCATTCGACAATATATAATTTAGATTATGCTAAATTAACATTAGCAGCTTGTGGTCCACGAGCTCCTTCAACAACATCAAAAGTTACTTTTTGGCCCTCTTCTAATGTTTTAAAACCATTAGAAACGATTGCTGTAAAGTGAACAAAAACGTCCTTTCCCTCATCACTTGAAATAAAACCAAATCCTTTTGCTGAATCAAACCATTTAACTGTACCTGTTTTCATTTAAATCCTCCATTGTTTTTATAAAATAATTGTGATAATTAATTAAAAAGAACTACATGTTAGTAGTTCTTTCGTTTCCCTTGAAATACCAATATTAATATATGTATTGCGATAATCTATATTAAAATTAAATATTTTCTAAACAAATGTGTTAGTTACGCTACTGTAACGTTGCTTGCTTGAGGTCCTTTTTGTCCTTCAATGATATCAAAGTTTACTTTTTGACCTTCTTCTAATGTTTTGAAACCATCTGTCATTATTGCTGAAAAATGTACGAAAACGTCTTTCCCATCATCGCAAGAGATGAATCCAAAACCTTTCTTTGAATCAAACCATTTAACTGTACCTGTTTTCATTTTAAAAAAATCCTCCGATTAAAAAATATACCATTATTGTAGCATTCTTATTCTAAAAATGCAATACATAATTATAAAAAAAATTAACTTTTTTTTAACATTTATGAAGAAATGTTAAAAAACCTATGATGTAATAAACAATAAAATTAAGCCATTGAAAATATTTGCATATATATTATCGAATTATGTATATATATAAATTATTTTCTTGTTGAAAAAAATATTTAAAGCTGATATAATATAACAATAAAATTTTTTAAGCAAACAATTGCATGACAACGAATGAATATTATATTAAGGAAGAAAAGCAAATGATAAGGCATTTTTTAAAGATATTTTTTTTATCTATGATTTTTTTTATTGTCACATTAAGCGTTTCATCATTAGGATACATACTGTTAGTTGACAAAAATATAGTTATTGGTACAGTTAAAGATGCTGAAGAAAAACAAAACGAAAATGAAGTTGTCTCCACATTTGATTATAATACTGACTTTGGAAGAAAAATTAAAGATAGCAACAGGATTAATGTTTTAGTTGTAGGTACAGAAAATTCTAGAACAGATACAATAATAGTTGCTAGCTACGATACAAAAACGAAAATAGCAGACTTAATTTCTGTTCCAAGGGATACATATTATCCAAGAGAAGGATATGACAGACCAGATTCTAAAAAAATAAATGCTATATATTCAGGAGAAGGCATAGAAGGATTAACAGAAGCAGTTCAAGATATTTTAGGTATTCCTATAAATAAATATGTAATATTTGATTATGAAGCAGTAGTTAAAACTGTAGATATTATGGAAGGAGTAGAAGTTAATGTTCCCTTCCATATGGTTTATAATGACCCATACGATGATCCTCCTTTAGTCATTGATATACCTGAAGGTAAACAATTGTTAGATGGAGAACAATCATTAAAGTTTTTGAGATATAGAAAAGGGTATGATAACCAAGATTTAGGAAGAATAAAAGCACAACAGGAATTTATTAAATCAGCAGCTAAAAAGGTATTAAGCTTAAAACTTCCAGCAGTTATAGAAGAGGCATTTTCACATGTGGAAACTAATTTTTCTTTAGGTGAATTATTAGGACTAGCAGGCAATAGTATAGGATTTTCAATTGAAAATATTAATTCAAATCTCATGCCAGGTGTAGAAACACCATTAGAGGGCTTGTCATTTTTCATACCAAATGATAATGAAATTATGAATTTAGTATATACTATATATGGTTTGAATGAAAATGCACAGTAACGGACACCGGGGACGGTTCTCACTGTCAGTTCGAACGGACACCGGGGACGGTTCTCACTGTCAATGATGACATGGTTTAACGGAAACTGAAAATACAGTAATATCAAATGATAATTAAAGTAATATCATATTCTTGAAAGGTGGAACATATGAATCAATATTTAAAGGTGTTTTTTGTATCACTGCTAATTTTTTCATTTGTGATTTTTACAGGATTTTATTCATATGCAAAATTCTTTAATCCAGTAGACTTTGCTGATGAATATGAAGAAAATCCAAGCAATAATGGAGAAGATGTTGATGATATAAAAGGCACTCCTCTAGAAAGAGCTATTAAAAAAAGTAGCAGAGTAAATGTATTGCTTATGGGTCTTGAAGGACTTAGATCAGATACTATAATTTTAGCTAGCTTCGATAGAAAATCCAAGGAATTAGATATTATTTCTATACCAAGAGACACATATTATCCTAGGGAAGGATATTCTAAATATGATGATACTGCAAAAATTAATGCAGTTTATGCAACAGATGAAAGAAGACAAGAAGCTGTAATGGATGCAATTGTTGATTTAACTAATATTCCAATAGATCGCTACGTAACTGTTGATTATGATGGAGTAAGAGCAGCAGTAGAGGCTGTTGGAGGAGTTGAATTTAATGTACCATTTCATATGAAATATACAGATCCCTATAGTAAACCTCTACCTTTATATATAAATATACCAGGAGGTAACCAAACAATTAATGGTGATAAAGCAATAGGATTACTTAGGTTTAGACAAGGTGACCCAGGTTATCCAAGTTATCCAGACGGTGATTTAGGTAGAATAAAAACTCAACAAGATTTTATAAAAGCTGCCATAAAAAAAGCATTGAGCCTAAAACTTCCAAGTGTTGTAAGTGCAGTATATCCACATGTAAAAACTAATTTTACACTAACTGAATTATTAGGTTTAGCAGGGGATGCTATAGGATTTTCTACAGCAAATGTAAAATCATCTACCTTACCAGGTGTTCCAGAATATATAGGAAAATACTCTTTCTATATTCCTGATAGAGAAGAAATTATAAAAACTCTATATGATTTATACGATGTACCATTATAAGACAACGCGGACCGGACAACGGGCGCGGACAATGGGCGGAGGACAATGGGGACGGTTCTTACTGTCCCATAAAAACTATAAGATTTGAGACTTGTGAGGAAAATAATAAATGAATAAAGATATTAAAGATGGAATATTATATTACGATGGTTGCAATACAGTAGAATTGGCAAAAAAATACGGTACACCATTATACGTTATGTCAGAAACTAAAATATTAGAGAAATGCAAAGAGGTAAAAGAATCATTTTTGAAAAAATACGAAAGAACGAGAGCAGCATATGCAGCAAAAGCTTTTTTGACACTTTCAATGTGCAAAATAATAGAAAATGCAGGCCTTTGCATAGATGTAGTTTCAGGAGGAGAATTATATACAGCAATAAAAGCTAAATTTCCAGCTGAAAAAATAGAATTTAACGGAAACAATAAAACACTAGAAGAAATTGAACTAGCCATTGATTATAATATTGGAAGAATAATAATAGATGGTATTGATGAATTAGAATTAATTGAAAAAGTATGCAAAGAAAAAGGGAAAAAAGCAAATGTACTATACCGTATTACACCAGGCGTAAAAAGTGATTCCCATGATTATATTGTAACTGGAAAAAAAGATTCTAAGTTTGGTATTCCTTTAGATGATGAAATAATTTATCCTGCAATTGAAAAAGCAATAAATTCAGAATATGTTTATTTCATGGGTTTTCATTTTCATGTTGGTTCACAACTTCACAACAATGAATCTCATTTAAAGGCATTAGATACGTCATTAAAACTTATAAAAGACACTAAAGAAAAATACGGATATGTTACTCCTGAAATTAATATTGGAGGAGGCTATGGCATAAGATATACAGATGCAGACAATGTAAAGCCTTATTCATATTTTTTAGATCCTATTATGGATAAAATAGAAAAGTTTTCTAAAGAATTAAATATTACAAGACCAGAAGTAGTTATAGAACCTGGCAGAAGTATCGTAGGAGAAGCAGGAATTACTTTATATACTGTTGGTACAATAAAAAATATTCCAAGCATCAGAAAATATGTATCAGTTGACGGAGGAATGACTGATAATATAAGGCCAGCACTATACCAAGCTAAATATGAGGGACTAGTAGCAAATAAAGCAGATATGCCAAAAACAGATACTGTAACCATATGTGGCAAATGTTGCGAATCTGGAGATATTTTAATTAAGGATATGCAAGTAGCTCCACCGGAAAGAGGAGATATTTTTGCAATATTTTCAACGGGAGCATATTGCTATACTATGGCAAGCAACTATAATAAAATTCCATTGCCAGCGATAGTACTAGTAAAAGAAGGCCAATCAAAAGTAATGGTAAAAAGACAAACCTACGAAGATATGATAAGAAACGAACTTTAAATTAAGAAGCCAGGGGGAGATATTATTATTATACCTAATCGTTTGAACAAGGGGGATATTGTGGCTGTGGTTGCGCCAGCTTCGCCTACTGATTTACAATCAGTGAGGAATGCTGAAAAAAGAGTAGAATTGATGGGGTTAATTCCTATTATGTTTCCTACTTGCTATTCAACATACGGACACCTTTCAGCTAAAGATGAGGATAGAGCTAGGGATATAAATACAGCCTTTTATGATGATACTATTAAAGGCATCATTTGTTTAAGAGGCGGATATGGATCTACGAGAATATTAAATATGATTGATTATGAAATGATTAAAAAAAATCCTAAAATATTTATAGGCTACAGCGATATAACAGCATTGCATGTGGCATTTAATCAAATATGCAGGATGGTAACATATCACGGGCCAATGGCAACATCTAAATTTATAACAATAGAAAATGGTTGTGTTAATATTGATAAATACACATTTGATAGTTTGTTTAAAAATATTTTTACTGATAAAGTAATAGGAAAATATAAAAATCCAAACAATGAAGAACTCATTACAATATCAGGTGGTAAAGCAAAAGGTGAATTAATAGGCGGGAACTTATCGCTACTTACGGCAACATTAGGTTCACATTATGAAATAGATACTAAAGGTAAAATTTTGTTTATAGAAGAAGTTGGAGAACCCGTCTATAAAATAGACAGAATGCTTACATCATTAGCATTAGCGGGGAAATTTGATGATTGTGAAGGAATTATACTAGGCACATTTACTGATTGCTATCGAGATAAGAAATCCTATGAAAACGGATTTGATTTGCCCTTAGAAGAGGTTCTTTATAACACATTATTAAAATACAATAAGCCGATAATTGCAAATTTTCAAGCGGGGCATAATTTTCCACAGCCTACATTGGCTTTTGGCACAAATATAGTATTAGATGCAGACAAAAAAGAAATAATATTCATGGGACAGTAAGGACGTACCTAAACTGTCCTATTTTATTAAAGGAGATAGAAATGGAAACAGGTCAGATAATGGAAGTTAATATAATAGATGTTAACTACATGGGCAAAGGTGTAGCAAAAATTAATGATTTTGTTATATTTGTTGCTGATACAATAACTGGTGATAAAGCTTTAATAAAAATTACAGAAGTAAAAAGAAATTACGCAATTGGAGAACTTATTCAAATAATTAATAATTCAGAAATTAGAATATTACCTATATGTGACTACTTTAATCAATGTGGTGGATGCCAACTAATGAACATGTCATATGAACACCAATTACTTTATAAGAAAAATAGGGTTATAAACGAATTAAAGAGAGCATGCGTTAACATTGACAATATTTCAGTAAATAATACACTAGGAATGGAAAGCCCAATAAGATATAGAAATAAAACAACATTTTCTGTATCAATGAAAAAAGATGAAATAATAATAGGACCATATGAGCAAGGAACATATAACACAGTGAATATTGATAAATGTTTGCTACAAAGTGAAATAGGAGATAAAGCAGTAAGTGTTTTTAAGGATTTAATGATAAAATATAAACTTAAGCCTTATAACAAATCAACTAAAAAAGGAATAGTGAAAAATTTAGTAATAAGAAATAATAAATTAAATGAACTAATGTTTATTATTGTAACTGCAACAGATCAAATTCCAAATATTAAAAAAATAATAAAAGAACTTATTGATTCTGTGAAAGAAATAAAAACAGTTGTGCAAAATATAAATCCAATAAACACAAATTTAGTAATGGGAAAAAGAAATATTACATTGTACGGAGAAGGAACTATAAAAGATACAATTGAAGATTTAGAATTTACTATATCACCAGAAACATTTTTTCAAATTAATTCAATTCAAACAGAAAAACTATATAAAACAGCAATAGAATATGCAAATTTAAATAAAGATGATATTTGCTTTGATTTATACTGCGGAATAGGAACAATATCATTGCTTGCTGCCAAATATGCTAAAAAAGTATATGGTGTTGAAATTGTTGAACAATCAATAATAAATGCTAGAGAAAACTCAATTACCAATAATATTAAAAATGTAGAATTTTATGCAGGAAAAACAGAAGAAATATTACCAACACTTCATGAAAATAACATTATTGCTGATGTAATAATATTAGACCCCCCAAGAAAAGGTTGCGAGATGCACGTATTAGACACAATAATAAATATGTCACCTAAAAAGATAGTTTATGTTTCATGTAA
>JAQVWY010000166.1 GCA_028709465.1 Tissierellia bacterium
AGGGCTCGAACCTATGACCCCCTGCTTGTAAGGCAGATGCTCTCCCAGCTGAGCTATGCTCCCAAAGAAATAAATTACAAGGATAATGTTATCAAAAAAATTAAAACTTGTCAATATATTTTTCTAAACTTCTTTATTCTAAAAAAAGAGGCTATCGCCCCTTAATTTTTCATTTTATATCTATCAAAAAAACTCCTGACTTGTGGTATAAACAATATTGCCACAGTAATAATTGCTTCTGGAAGCATATATGTCATATTATAAAATAGTGACCATGTAACTGCATTAAAACCTTCTGCAGCATACATACCCCAAAATATGATACCTGAAAGAACAACTACAATATATCTTCCTATTACCCCTAGCAAGTATCCTTTAATTATTCCATAATCTTGATTTCTCAAAATTCCACCAATACCTATTGCACCAAATCCTAAGGGATAGTCCATAAAAAGCTGGATAGGATGTACAACACTTGGATTCACAATTAAATCCAATAAACCATAAGCCATTCCAGCCAGTATACCTTGTCTTGGACCAAATAAATAGCTAATAAGAAATAATGATAGCATACCAAATGCAGTAATGGAACCACCTTGAGGCATTCTAAACAAAGTTATTTGATTTAAGACAAATGTTACAGCTAAAATTATTGCACTTTTCACCATAATTGATACATCGTTCTTTTTTCCGCTAATCTTCATTATTATTATTAATAGCAATAATATTACTACTACTGTTGAAATCTGTCCTACAACAGATTCAAAAAATGATTGTAAAACTTCTTCTGACATTAAAAAACCTCCCATTAAGTCGCGGGAGGGGGCTAAAATCTGCTTACGTCGTCTTCCTTTCGCCGGTATTAACCGGATCAAGTTTTAAGGGTAAATTCTCAGCTTTTAAGCTCCCCTAGCGAATTAATAATATTTTATTATATATATAATACCATAATAACAAAAATGCTGCAACTATAATTTAAACTGACTTACCACTTATAATTACAATCTCCTTAAAGAAATTTTTTGAGTCTGTCAATATTGCTTTGTTCTAATTTAACAAACCTTTCAACTAAATTTTTAATATCAGGATCTTCATTATTATAATTATTCAAAGCTTTAGTAATATCAGTAACACCCATTGTACTTCCTTTTATCATCATATCAGCAATATGTGATGGATTATTATTAATAAAAGTATTTATCCCAATGCTCATTTTTGCCATTGCTTTATTAATTGCAGAGATATCTTTTGGTTTATTATTCCTTTTTATTATTTCTTCATAGGCTTCACTGGCTATTTCCTCATAACTTCTAAGCTGATATTTCAACTCATTATAAATACTATTATCTGTCACTTTCATCAATAAATTATTGATTGTTTGTACACCCATTTTTGCGCCACGGTATACTTCTGCTAATGCTTCATATGAATTCATGTTAACCTCCATAAAAAATTTTGAAATTTATATTATTATTTATTATTTGTATTTTTTAAATATTTAACCACAAAAATAACATTTTATTTTTTATATTTAATATTTCTTTTTAAATCAATTCTACAAATTTCGCCATAAATAAAATAAAAGTAACTTTTTATTTATATCAGAATAATATATATCAACATCATATGTTAATAGAAAATCAAATAATACTTTTTTATTTCTATTTAACAAATTGAAATAAAAAAAAGAAAGGAATGAATTTAATTGATGTACAACGACAATTATAACAATAACTACAGACCACTAGTTCCATTTATGCCAGCAAATCCAAGACCTGGCTATGGATATGTACCATATCAAATCAACCCAGAATATTTCGATAATTTAAACGATACATTTATAAGCGGAACAATTTTTCCAGAATTAGTTACCCCATATTTAGAATATATAAAAAGAGGTGTTTAAGAAATGAATGAAAGATGTAGGCCAAGAAATAACGATATTCAAGAACAGAGAATGCTTTATGGAATTATGCAATTACAAGTAGCAGTAATTGATCTTGCTCTTTTTTTAGATACTCATCCTAATGATCCAGTTGCCCTATATAAGCATAAAGCTTATAGTACCCAACTTATGAAACTAAAAAATGAATATGAAATGCTTTTTGGGCCACTTAATCTTTATTCTGTTGAAACAGGAGATACTTGGAGATATATTAATGGTCCATGGCCATGGGATAGAGATTGGGATTAATATAACTAATAAAACTAATAGAAAGGATGGTAAATGAAATTATGTTTATGTATGAAAAGAAGCTGCAATATCCTGTAAGGGTTTCTAATAAAGATGTAAGAATGGCAAAAGCTGTATTAAATCAATACGGTGGAGCTGACGGTGAAATGAGTGCGAGCATGAACTATTTAACTCAAAGATTTAGCATGCCTATTAAAGAAGCTAAAGGCTTATTGACAGATATAGGCGTAGAAGAACTTGGTCATATGGAAATGGTAGCAACATTGTTTAAAAAGTTATTAGAAGGAGCAACAAAAGATGAAATGATTGCTGCAGGTTTTGGAGGTTATTTCGCGAATCATGAAACCTGTC
>JAQVWY010000093.1 GCA_028709465.1 Tissierellia bacterium
GATACAGGTAATGAAGGTTTAAGAAAAGCAAAACAATCATATCATCCAACAAAAATGGTTAAAAAATATTTAGTTAAATTGTAAATTTATTATTGACTTATAATTTTTATGAGAGTATAATTAATAAAATTTGAGAGGTGTAACATGAATAATATATTTTTATCCACACAATTACATCATCATCACAGCAAGAGTTTGTAGCTGGACTTTAGAATAAGTTCACAGATACAAGCTCTATTAGTCGTTATTTAAAAAGACTTGTATCTGTGGTGAATATATAAATCGAACATAAGCCATCTGATATAAGTCAGATGGCTTTTTTAATAGGAGGAATTTTATGAATTTTTTAAAAATTGAAGATGAAATTAATTTTTCACAGACACTTTATAAATTAAAACGGGAAATTGAAAATTTTCTACATAATGAAGGATATATGAATATAGAACCTTCAATATTTGAGGGATATGATGAATTTACAGATGTAAACTTTAGAATTGACAAGAAGTCTACAGTAAAAGTATTTGATAACAGCGGAGAAATATTAATATTATCACCAGATATCACTACAGGTATAATAAATAAATTCATGACTAGATGGGAATTAGGTCTTATATTAAAAATATTTTATTATGGCAAAACATATATGTTTTCCAATGGAATAAAAGAAAAGAGACAAATGGGTGTTGAGTTAATTGGTGAAAAAAATGAAAATACTGACGAAAGTGTATTGAATACAGCTTTAAAAATTATTAATAAATATACAGATGATTATTTAATTGAAATAGGAAATAGTAAATTTTTAAAGGGATTAATTGAAGCTTGTTTATTTAATAAAGTAGATTATGACAATGTTTTAAATCTTATCTATGTTAAAAATAAACAAGCGTTAAAAGAATATTTGGAGAAATTACCATATAGAGAGCCAATTAGCACACTATTAAACATTTTGGATTTGGAAGGAAATTTTGATGAAATTAATCGATCACTAAATGGTTTATACATGAATGATTTGATGAAAGAGGGATTGAGAGAGCTTTATAATATTGATGAATTTTTTAAAAATGTTACAAATAAAATTACTTATGATTTATCCATGGTATCGGAATTAAGCTATTATGATGGAATAATTTTTAGAGGATATATTAATGGTATAAATAAAGAAATTATTAAGGGTGGAAGATATGATTCTTTCACTGAACAATTCAGGTTTAATGTTCCTGCAATAGGGTTTTCCATAGAATTAGATGAATTGATGAAATACCTATACAAGGGGGTAATCTAATGGCTTTAACTGTGGCAATTCCAAAGGGTAGATTGGGAGATCAAGCTATTAAAATGTTTAAATCGTTAAATATTGGAGAAATAATAGATGAGAAGTCAAGAAAGTTAATATTTGAAGATACAGAGAAAAATATTAAATTTATGCTTTTAAAAAATTCTGATGTTATTACCTATGTTGAAAACGGCATTGTTGATATAGGAATATCAGGTAAAGATATGATTATGGAAGAAGAAGCTGATATTTTTGAATTGTATAAAATGAATATTGGAAAATGTAAAATGTCTGTTGCCGGCATTAAAGGAAGAAAAATATTTCAAGAAGATGCTATATTAAAAGTTGCCACAAAGTTTCCTAATATTGCTAAAAAATACTTTGAAACCAAGGGCCAAAAGATAAAAGTAATTAAACTTAATGGTTCTATAGAGCTTGCACCAATATTAGGATTATGCGATGTAATTGTAGATTTAGTTGAAACTGGTAATACACTAAAGGCTAATGGCCTAGAAATATTCGATGATATGTATAGCATAAATGCAATGATTATTTCAAATAAAGTAAGTTATAAATTTAAAAGAAAAGAAATTAAGGAATTGATTGAATTAATCAGAAGGGAGGATGAAAAATATGATAAGGACAATTAGTGGCCAAAATAGAAAAAAGTTTTTAAAAGAACTACAACAGAGAAATGCTACAAATTACAATGAAGTTTATAGTGCCGTTGACAAAATTATTGAGGATGTAATAGAAAACAAAGATGAAGCAGTGAAAAGGTATACTAGAAAATTTGACAAAGTTAATTTAGATAATTTAGAAGTAACGTCGGAAGAAATTGAAGAAGCATTTAAAACCATTGACAAAGATTTACTACAAACCATAAAAAAATCAAAGGAAAATATATTTGCTTTTCATGAAAAACAAATTAGAAGTGGATTTAAATTTAAACCAGAAGGTAAGGATATCATTCTTGGTCAATTAATTAACCCTATTGAAAAGGTTGGTATTTATGTTCCAGGAGGTAAAGCGTCATATCCTTCAACTGTATTGATGAATGCAGTTCCAGCGAAAATAGCAGGTGTTAAAGAAATAATTATGATTACCCCTCCACAAAAAGGTGGGAAAATTAAAGATTCCATATTAGTGGCAGCATCAATTGCAGGAGTTGATAAAATTTTTAAGGTTGGGGGTGCCCAAGGCATTGCAGCACTTGCTTATGGAACAGAATCTATTCCTAAGGTTTATAAGATAACAGGTCCTGGCAACATATATGTGGCAGCTGCAAAAAGAAGGGTTTCTGGCATTGTAGGAATTGATATGATTGCAGGTCCTAGTGAAATATTAATAATCGCAGATGAACATGCTAATCCTGCTTATATTGCCGCTGATATGATTTCTCAGGCAGAACATGATGAGATGGCTGCATCCATATTAATTACTGAATCTCAAACTTTAGGGAATAAGGTAATAGAAGAACTTAATATTCAAATGAATGCATTAGAGCGTAAAGAAATAATTGAAAAATCATTAAATGGTCATGGTGCAATAATTATGGCAGATAATATGAGTGAATGTATTGATTTAGCAAATGAAATAGCACCAGAGCACCTAGAACTACTCACTATAAATTGTTTTGATATTTATCAGGATATAAAAAATGCTGGAGCCATTTTTTTAGGAGAATACAGTCCAGAACCAGTAGGAGATTATTTTGCAGGACCTAACCACACATTACCTACAAGTTCTACAGCTAAATTTTCTTCAGCACTAAGTGTTGATGATTTTATTAAAAAAACCTCTTTAATTTATTATAGCAAAGAATCGTTTATAGAAAATAGAGAACATATAATGCGTTTTGCAGAAAATGAAGGCCTGACTGGACATGCTAATGCTGTGAGAATTAGGAAATAATAAAATTCGGGGATATTCCTTTGAGACTAGACCTCAAAGACTAGCACCATAAAGGTGTGTCCCCATACATTTTGAAAAGGAGTAATTATGATAAAGTTAAAACCAAGTGTAGAAAAATTAAATGCTTATTTTGTAAATGATGTACCATGCAAAGTCAAGTTAGATGCCAATGAAGGAAGCAATTATTTGTTAAAAGAAGGCTTACACATTGATAATTTGCAGGCAAATATATATCCTGACAGCGATTGTAAGGTTTTAAGAGAGAAATTATCAAAATATTATAATTGCAAAACTGAAAATATATTAGTGGGTAATGGTTCAAGCGAATTAATAAATATGGTAATTAATGCTTACTGTGAAAAGAAAGATAAGGTTGTAAGTTTTATACCGACCTTTAGTATGTATCAAACATATTGTGACTTATGTGGTGCAGAATATGTTGGTGTTAAATGCAATGAAGACTTTAGCCAAAATATAGATAATCTTATAGAAAAAATATTGGAAGTTAATCCAAAAATAGTGCTTTTATGCAATCCCAATAATCCTACAGGCTATGTAACAAAAAAAGATGAGATAATTAAGTTGTTAAATAATGTTAATAATTCCTTAATTATAATTGATGAGGCATATGCTGATTTTTTAGGTGATTCTGTAATCGATTTAATAAATAAATATGATAATTTAGTAGTTATGCGCACCTTATCTAAAGCCTTTGGTTTGGCAGGTTTGAGAGTAGGAGCTATGATTGGAAATGAAGAATTAATTAAATATATTTGGAAGGTTAAGGTGCCATATAATGTAAATATGCTGTCTCAAATAGCAGCAATTAAAGCCTTGGATAATATAAATCTTGTAAATTCCTATATTGGTGAAGTTAATAGATTGAGAGAAGAATTATCCCGTAATCTTAAAAAAATAAAATTTACTGTGTATGATTCAGGTTCAAACTTTGTGTTTGTGGAATCTCCTGTGGATAACTTATTTGAAAAACTTATGAACTGTGGAATACTTATTAGAAAATTTAATTTTAATGGGAAAATATATTATAGAATCACTGTAGGAACAGAGGAAGAAAATGAAATTCTAATAAATGAAATAAGAAAGTTATTATAGAAAATGTGTCATTCTTAAGGCGTAGCCTGAAGAATCTATGTAGATACTTGAGATCCTTCACTGTTGTTCAGGATGACAAATAAAGGAGGAATTATGAGACAGAGCAAAGTTATTAGAAAAACTAAAGAAACAAATATAGAAATAGACCTTAATTTAGATGGGTCTGGAGTTACACAAATAGATACAGGAATAGGATTTTTAGATCATATGCTGACTTTATTTGGTTTTCACGGAAGTTTTGATTTAAAAGTAAAATGTGACGGTGATATAAATGTTGATTCTCATCATACAGCAGAAGATATTGGAATATTGTTAGGTCAAGGATTTCTAAAAGCATTAGGTGATAAAAAGGGTATTGAAAGATATGGCTCAATGCTACTTCCTATGGATGAATCATTATCAAGAGTTATCATAGATATAAGCGGAAGACCACAATTAGTTTACAATGTAGAATTAAACAGAGATACAATTGGTACCATGGCAATAGAAGATTTTAAGGAGTTTTTCAAAGGTTTTGTAAACAATTCATTAATAACATTGCATATTGAATTATTGTATGGTGAAAATGATCATCATAAAATAGAATCTGTTTTTAAAGGATTTGGAAGAGCATTAAAGTCTGCTATTAAAATAACATCAGAAAACTTGCCGTCAACGAAGGGAGTATTATAACATGCATGTAATAATTGATTATGGAATGGGAAATTTAGCATCAGTTCAAAGAGCATTTGAAAAGCTAGATGTAGATGTTAAAATAAGTAATAAAATTGAAGATTTAAGAACTGCAAAATCTTTGATTCTACCTGGTGTAGGCGCTTTCAGAGATGCAATAAAAGCTTTAAATGATTCAGGTTTAAGTGATGTTATAAAAGAAGAAGTAAGTCAAGGTAAAAAAATTATAGGTATATGTCTTGGTATGCAGCTACTGTATGAAAAAGGTTTTGAATATGGTGATTATCACGGTCTTGGACTTATAAAGGGTGATATTAAATATTTAGATGTAAATTTAAAAATACCTCACATGGGTTGGAATAATCTAAAATTTGTTAAAGAAGATCCTATATTAAAATATATAAATGAAGATGAATACGTATATTTTGTTCATTCATATTATGCTGTTTCAGATTCTACTGAATTAATTGCATACTCACAATATGGCAATAAAGTACCATCAATAGTTAGAAATAAAAATGTTTATGGAATTCAATTTCATCCTGAAAAAAGTGGAGAAACAGGATTAAATATTCTTAAAGCCTATAAAGAAATAATGGAAAGTTAAAAGTTTATATTATAGAAAAGTGAAGAAGGGAGAAGACAGGTATCTGTCTCATATATTTTGCCATTCTGAACTATAGGTGAAGAATCTCACTTGAACATTTGGGGAGATATCCCACTATCGTTTAGGATGACAGAATTTAATAGTATGAGTTAGTTAGTTGTCTGTAAATGATATGATATTATTTCCAGCAATAGATATAAAGGATAATAAATGTGTGAGACTCACCCAAGGTAAATTTGACAATGTTAATGTGTATTCAAATGATCCTGTTGATATGGCAAAGAAATGGGAGAGTTTAGGAGCAGAATATTTGCATATTGTTGATCTTGATGGAGCAAAAAATGAAGGTTTTCAAAATAGAAAGTCTATAGAAAAAATAGCTAATTCTATTTCTATTCCAATGCAAACAGGTGGAGGAATAAGAAGTGAAGAGAGAATTAAAAATCTCATAGATATGGGAGTATCTAGAGTTATAGTCGGCACAATGGCAATAGAAAATCAAGATTTATTAAAAGAATTGACTAAAATATATAAAGAAAAAATTGCAGTTTCAATTGATGCTTTAAATGGTAAGGTAGCAATTAGAGGATGGCAAAAGGTTGGTGAAACAGATTCTGTTGAAATTTGCAAAATCCTAGAGGAAATCGGCATCAAGACAATAGTGTATACAGATATTTCAAAGGATGGAATGTTAAATGGTCCAAATTTTGAAATCTATGAAGAATTATCTAGAAAAACTAGTCTTGATATTATAGCTTCAGGAGGAGTAACAACCATATGTGATTTAGTAAAATTAAATGATATGAAAATGTATGGAGCTATAATAGGCAAAGCCTTATATGATAATAAATTAGATTTTAGTGAGGCATTAGAATCAATACATATATAATTGTAATGAATAAAAATAAATTTTTTATCATTCTGAACAGAAGTTGAAGAATCTCGTATTTCAACATAGGAGATCCTTCGCTAACGTTCAGAATGATAAAAGAAAAATAATTTGGAGGTAGAACATGTTAGCAAAAAGAATAATACCATGTTTAGACGTTAGAAACGGTAGGGTTGTCAAAGGTAAAAAATTTATGGACATACAGGATGTTGATGAACCATCTAAATTAGGCAAGTATTATAGTGAATCAGGAGCAGATGAACTTGTGTTCTATGATATTACAGCATCTAATGAGGACAGAAAAACTTCTCTCGAATTTGTTAAAAAGGTTGCTGAAGAAATTAATATCCCATTTTGTGTTGGTGGCGGTGTTTCTTCTTTGGATGATTTTAAATATATTTTAAGAAGTGGTGCAGACAAAGTTTCAATTAATTCATCTGCAGTAAAAAATCCAAATCTTATAAAGGAAGCCTCAGAAAGATTTGGCAATCAATGCGTGGTTTTGTCCATAGATGCTAAAAAAAATGAAAAAGGCTCATGGGACGTATATATAAAGGGTGGCAGAGAAAATACTGGATTAGATGCTATAGAATGGGCTAAAAAAGGCGTTGAGCTAGGAGCTGGGGAAATAGTAGTTAATAGCATAGATGAAGACGGTATGAAAAATGGTTATGATTTAGAATTATTAAAGAAAATCGTAGAAGCAGTAAATGTTCCAGTAATAGCATCAGGTGGTGCAGGCACCTATGAACACTTTTTAGAAGCAGTTAATTATGCAAATGTAGATGGTATATTGGCAGCATCAGTTTTCCATTTTGGAGAAATAAAAATCAATGATTTAAAGAAATATTTAAAAGAAAACAATGTAGAGGTTAGACTTGCTAATTGAAAATACAATGAAAAGGAGTTATACAATGGATATTAAAGAATTACTAAATACAGTTAAATTTGATGATAAAGGATTAGTTGTAGCTGTTGCACAGGACTATATAAGTAATGAAGTATTAATGGTAGCATATATGAATAAAGAAGCATTAGAAATAACAATAGATGAAAAAAGAGCATGCTATTTTTCTAGAAGTCGTCAATCTCTTTGGAGAAAGGGAGAAACTTCAGGACACATACAAAATTTAAAAGGTCTCTATTATGATTGTGATGCTGATGCAATATTGATGAAGGTTGAACAAATAGGAGTTGCATGTCATACAGGTACATATTCTTGTTTTTCTAATAAAGTTTATGAAGAAGAAGTTACAGATCAAGCTATCCTAAATAAAGTATATAATCAAATAATAAACAGAAGAGATAATCCAGTGGAGGGTTCCTACACAAATTATTTATTAGAAAAAGGATTAGACAAAATACTAAAGAAAGTTGGAGAAGAAACCAGCGAAGTAATAATTGGAGCTAAAAATAAAGATAAAGATGAGCTAGTTTATGAATTAAGCGATTTAGTTTATCATGCATTAGTTTTAATGGTAAATGAAGGGGTAACAATAAACGATATAAAAAAAGAACTGACTAAAAGACATAAATAATTCTGTTCATGTTATTCCTAATTTCTTGTCATTCTGAAGGCGCAGCTTGAAGAATCCCACTTAAATATTTAAGGAGATCCTTCACTTTCATTCAGGATGACAATATAAATTTTTTAAGTTTTTATAAAGAAATTGGTGATATTATGATTTTAAGATTAGTGATAGTAATGAGTTTTATAAATTTAAATGGATATACTATGAAATATGGACTAGTTAAATATGATCAATATGAAATATATATTACATTGGATTTACTATCACAATTTATATTATTACTTATAAAAATTATTTATATAAAATATTAAATAATGTTAGGAGGAATAAAATGGACGATCATGAAAGAAACAATTATGAACAAAATGAAGAAAACTATGTTGAAAGAAATGAAAATACTGTAAATTCAGAAAGTAATGAACCAAGAGATAATAATGGTTATTATGGTTCAAATGAAATTAATTTTATTATGAAAAATGATGAAGCTTTTAAACAAGTAAAAAAGAATGGACGAAAAAGATCTTTTGCAAGTTTTGTGGCAGTAGCACTGATAGCATCCTTATTAGGTGGATTAGCTGGAGGAGCTATAGTTAATTATAACCTAAATTCACAAGTAAATAATTCAGCTGTGTCAAGTGAAAAACCATTGACACAACAAGTTAAAATTGATTTAACTGACAATATTTATTATGCTGCGGCTGTGGCTGAAAAAAATCAAAAAACTGTTGTAGGTATTACAACTGAAGTAACACAAAATATTAATACATTCTTTGGTATGCAAACTCAAAAGGGTCAAAGCATGGGTTCTGGAATGATTATTAATTCAAATGGATATATATTAACTAACTCCCATGTTATTGGAGATGGTGAATATGATAAAATCACAGTATCTCTCATAGATGGCTCATTAGAACAAGGAGAAGTACTTTGGTATGATATGAGCATTGATTTGGCTATTGTAAAAATAGAAAAAACAGGGTTGCCTGCTGCAGAACTTGGAGATTCAGATAAACTCATTGTTGGTGAGCCAGTAGTAGCAATTGGTAATCCAATGACATTAGATCTTGAAAGAACTGTTACAGATGGTATTGTCAGCGGGTTAAACAGATCAATAGCATTTGAAAATGGAACTGTAATTGAACCCTTGATTCAAACTAATGCATCTATTAATTCAGGCAATAGTGGAGGACCATTGTTTAATGCTAAAGGCGAAGTGATCGGTATAAATACAGCTAAAATGCAATCTGCCGAAGGACTTGGTTTTGCAATTCCAATAAATACAGCAAAACCTATACTTGAGCAAATAATTAAATCTGGTACTTATACACCTGTTTATGTAGGAATAAAAGGTGTTGATGTTGAAACCTATGAAAAGGCACTTGGTATAGATGTTAGTGCAGAATATGGAGTGGTAGTAGTAGAAACAGTTAAAGATTCACCAGCTTCAGAAATAGATCTTGCAATGGGCGATGTTATTACATCAATAGATGGTAATAAGATAGAGTCCATGAGTGATTTAAAGAGAATATTATTTAATTACAAAGAAAATGATAAAATAAAATTAACTGTAAATAGAAATGGCAAAGAATTTACATTAGAAATGACATTAAAAATAAAACCTGAAAATTATTAACACACATTTTCAAAGAAGGTTATCTCATATTGAGATGGCCTTTTGTTTTATTCGTGTCATTGCTATGATAACTAAATTTTCTGTCATTCTGAAGGCATAGCCTGAAGAATCTCCCTTAAACATTTGGGGAGATCCTTCAACTAAACATTTGGGGAGATCCTTCAACTTTGGTTCAGGATACGTCAATTCAATGGCTTTTTTTATTTGGGACATTCTTTTAAGACAGCACACATAGACTTGCTATTCTTAAATGTTTGTCCCTTTTTTTTGAATATTTTAATAATTATTTAAATTTTTGGTATAAAATCTCCTTATTTTGTAAATATTACTAATAGCATATTTTGGGGACATTCCTTTAAGACTAACCCCAGAGACTAACTATCTTAAAGGTGTGTCCCCATACCTTAACAACCTTAATACCTTATAATCGGAGGATTTATGTTTTTTATAAATGAATTAAAAAGAATTATAAGCAATCAAATAATTATAATATTTCTAATAATAAGCTACTTTTTAATTTTTAAAAATAGTAAAGAACTTAAGCTTAAAAATTTTCATAGGGATTATAAAATAGTCAAATTAACAGGCATAGTATATGGGATTCTAGCTATAGCCGCAGCAATTGTAATAAATATATAGGTGGTGGTAATAAATGAATGATAATATCAAAATACAAACAAAAATAGAACAAGATTTAAATAAAAATATTAGTGTTTTAAAAGAAATATTCAAAAATGTGGATGATATAATTTTTAGACGAATTGAATGTGGACAAAACCAGAAAATAAAAATGGCAGTTGTATATGTTGATGGAATGACGAATAAAGAAGCAGTAAGTGAATATG
>JAQVWY010000094.1 GCA_028709465.1 Tissierellia bacterium
ACTTCCGGTAGCTTCAATAGCAACTCTTTCATCTCATCCTTATTTAGACGACGAGTATTATGCGAATGATAATCCTCAACCTTTGAAATATCCTCCTGCCCTTCTACAAAGAACTTATCATAGTTTAGGTCGCGAGCATCAGCTGGAATACGGAAATAATCACCCATATCCTCAGAGCGAAACATTTCCTCGCGAGTAACCAAAGTTTCGTAAAGTTTCTCACCATGGCGGGTACCAATAATCTTCACCTCTGTATCTGCATTGTACAACTCCTTTAAAGAATCTGCCAACACATCAAGAGTAGCAGCAGGAGCCTTTTGCACAAACAGATCTCCCTGGTTACCATTCTCAAAAGCATACAGCACAAGGTCCACAGCATCATCAAGTGTCATCATATATCGAGACATTCCCGGATCTGTAATAGTAATAGACTTTCCCGATTTAATCTGATCTATCCACAACGGAATCACTGAACCTCTGCTTGCCATAACATTTCCATAACGAGTACAGCAAATAGTAGTCTCCGCATCATTACCAAGTGAGCGAGCCTTAGCAATAGCAACCTTTTCCATCATCGCCTTACTGATACCCATTGCATTGATAGGGTATGCGGCTTTATCAGTACTAAGTACAACAACATTCTTAACACCAAAGTCAACTGCTGAATCCAGAACATTTTCCGTACCAATAATATTTGTTCTCACAGCCTGCATAGGGAAGAACTCACAGCTGGGCACCTGCTTCAGCGCAGCTGCGTGAAACACATAATCAACACCACGCATAGCAGTATCCACAGAACGCTTATCACGCACATCACCAATATAGAACTTTACTTTCGGGTTCTGAATACGGTGACGCATATCATCCTGCTTCTTCTCATCGCGGCTGAATATACGTATTTCTTTAATATCTGTTTCTAAAAAACGATTTAGAACTGCATTACCAAAAGAACCGGTACCGCCGGTGATTAATAAGGTTTTATTTGTAAAATGTGACATATATTTTTTATTTCCTAATCAATTTGTCTAATTTAAGTTTATACATAATCTTTGAACCAAAATCAAACAGATAATCCTGATGTTTATAATCTTTATAGGTTTTCAATGGTATATTTAAATACGATTCTAATTCATCAATTGATATTTCAAGCATGGATGCCACCTGGTTAAACAATTCTTTTGCTTCTTTGTCAGAAAGAGGATTAGTTTCTAGTATTTTGAGAGCATCGTCCCTTGTCATCTGTTCCGTTAAAATAAGACTTGAAAATTGTGGACGCCTCACATCATAACCAAAACGTTTAGGTAACCAATAACCTTCAATAAACTTAGTCATAATTGACTCAAAATGTTTTTGTGGGTATGGAGTCCAACCATATTCTCTTGTTAGTAAATCTTCAGCATCTTTTTTAATATATGGAGTTAAGTTCAGTAGCTTTACAACCTTTATCCTTTTAATGTAAGGCATATAAACTTTACGACGAAGGACATTGGTAAATGGGTAATTCTTTAATGGAATTGTACCAAATTGTGATGTAATATCTTATATGTGTTTTAAATCGGTTCCCCAATAACCCCAAGCACTAGG
This sequence comes from Tissierellia bacterium, assembly GCA_028709465.1. Lineage (GTDB taxonomy): Bacteria > Bacillota > Clostridia > Tissierellales > Sedimentibacteraceae > Sedimentibacter. The sequence goes on from JAQVWY010000094.1 coordinate 1,585, forward strand.
GTTCACAACCACTTCTGTTGAAATATTACCGCCATTCAGAATATATTTAATATTGTATTTTTTTGCATACTCATCCAAAACAGCAACAAATGCATGATCTTGAGGAATATCCAAGTGTGGAACACCCGATCTAAAGAAAGCTAATTGCATATCTCGTACTTCATCCCAGTTGATAGTTTCTTTCTTTAGATCAACACCTAATTTATCAACCATCTTCTGAATATTCTCTTCTGCAAAATGGGTATTCCACCCTGCGTCAACATGGAAAACTAATGGATTAAGACCCATTTTTTTTACTGCGAAATGTAGTAGATAGGAGCTATCAAATCCACCACTGAAACCTAATATACAATCGTATGGTTTTCCCCTGCCGTCTTTTTTTATTTTATTAACAATTCCATTTAATTCATCAGAATGTCCTTCACCTTTACTCCAAGGTGGTAATATCTGGGAATAATATTGATTGCATCGTTCGCAAACTCCACTTTCATTAAATTTGATGTAAGGATCGGTAGTATCCATTACACAATTAGAACAAACCAGATAATTTTGTTTCATTTTTAATTTCTTTTTTCTTTGTACTCATGAAATATTTGGCACAAATATGAAAAAGTTTCAAAAGAGCATCTTGACCAACTATATTGCTGTGACAATTCTTTTGATCTATTTGAAATAAAGCTTCTTAAAGTATCGTTATTAATTATTGTTTTAATTGACTTCTCTATTGAAATGATATCCTCTGGATCAAAATAAACACCTCCATTCTTTAATACTTCTTGCATAGGCCCTCTATCAGAACATGCAATTGGAAGACCTGTACACATACCTTCTATCAATGTATTTGGCATATTCTCACAACTTGATGCGAAAATTATAATATCTTTATCGTTATAATATAAAGGTAATTTATCATGAGAAACAAATTCAAAATGATTTATAAAAGCTTTATTATTTTCTATTTGACTAATAATTTTTTTATATTTATTTAATGCTCTACCTGCACCTCCTCCTACAAAGTCAATAGAGATATTATAGCCATTTTTTCTTAGGTTAGAAATTGCAGTTGCTACATTCCATTGATGTTTATAAAATTCAACGTTTGAAACATATATACACTTAACATTATTTTTTGTACTTTCCCATTTACCTCTGTTAGTTTTAACTCGGAAATTATCACTCACTCCATGAGGAATTATTTTCACATTTTTAATTTTACCTGTAGACTTTTGAATTGTATTAGCCGCATAATTTGTCAAAAAAATTGATGCTGTTGATTTTTTCAAAGAATAATTTTGAACAAGCTTAAGTACAATTAATCTTAATCTTTGTATACTCACACCAAATCTTTTCATCTCACCTTTTTCATATGAAAGCATGTCTCTGCTCATTGTAACAGCAGGTTTAAATCTACAAACAGAACTAGCAGCAGTATTCAATAAAATATCAATTTTATTTTCTATCAACTCAATAGGTAATTTATTATACTGCCACCAAAGTTGTTGTAAAATAGGCTTTTCAGATTCTTTTACATTGTGTTTTATTAACCAATCTTTATTCGGTAAAATATTTAAAAGTTCTGTATATGACCAAACATGAACCTTATTAATTTTTTCTCTAAGCAAATTGTCGTCAAAGCTTTTGATAATCCCTATAATATGTGCTCTGGCACCTCCTGATTTGTTTCTAGATGCTTCTATACCAATATTTAATTTCATATTTTTGAATAATCAATAATTATATAACCATGAAATCACGAAGTTATGAACTTCATAAGTATATAAAATAATATCAATAAGATATATACATTTATACTCAATCTTTTTATTTTAAGATAACTTTTATTGTGCAAGTTAATCATACTAGAATTATATAAAAATAGCACTGGATACATCGCAAAAATTCGTCTATCATGCATATTACTAGAGTTCAATAATAAAAATAGTAGAAAAATAAAAAGTAATACTATTCTTTCTCTATCGATCGATTTTCTAATATTTTTATTAAATATAGAAATTAAACAGGTGAGGAAAAGGATGGACCAAAAAATAGATTTAATCATAGAGACAATACCTATTATTGTTTGTGAAAATGTGGTTGCACTTTTAATTTTCAACCACGGAGGAAAGTCTATCAATTGAGAATAGAATGACATAGCTATTTGTTTTATTACTGGTGGTAATCTGAGCAAATAAATACCTAAGCCCTCATCACTTGTATTTTCAATTGTGTAGGTATTATACCATTTTAGTATTTCTACTATTTCTTGGACTAACGGTAAAATAATAATTGATAATACAAACACAGAAATAATTATAACTGAACTCCTAATAATTTTAAAGTATTTTGAATCTCTACCTTTATAAAAAACATAATAAAAAACGAATACCAGCATGAAGAGACCATGTTCTAATCTAAACTCTGCTGTAATGAATATTAAGGGGATAAATAATAATAATCTTTTTAATTTAAAACTAGAGGTTGCCAACAGCAAAGACAATGAGTAGAAAAATGCTAGATGTATATCTCTTAATATCCACGTAGAATAGTAGAGTATTGGAGTAAACAATGCATATATCAAAGTGAACTTCAATGCATTATCTCTAATACCGTTGTTTTTGAGAAATTTATATACAATTAAGTTGGTTAATATTGCAAAGAAACTGACATGAACAATCTGAAGTATTACACTATTGCCATCAAAAAAAACATTTGCAATATAAGATATTAATCCTAATAAAAAGAAAAAACCTTCATTTTCAACATGCACTCTATCAATAAAGCATAATCTAAAGATTTCTCCAACATTTTTTGATTCACCTAATATTTCACTCCACTCAAAGAAGCTATTTTGATCTGGATACTGATAAAATGATAAGTTCTCTAAATATGTTTCATAAGTGATTAAAGTGTATAGAATATAAACAGGAAAAATTGTAAACAAAATGGTTAATAAATCTGCTGTATCAGTTTTTTTCATATTGCCTATAATAAAGCATAATAAAAATGCGAACAACAGAAAAAATAAAACTGAAAAAGTAAATCCACTACCTGTAAACCCAATTACAATAACTGTAAATATAAGTGTAATTATTCCTGAAAATATTATATTATGAAAATATTTATATTCCACCGTAACTTAAATATCAATTATTCTATCGATCATCATGTTCCAAATATAGTCCATTCAAATAGACTTCTTGTAATCTGTGTGCTATCTCTATTATGTCATAACCTGCATTTATAATTTTAGTCTTATTATCACTACGTTTATACTCTTTTAGTTTTAGGTCAATAATTTCAGCCCATTCTTTAGCTGATTTTTTTAAAGAAATAAATTCTAAATGATTTGTTATCTTGACCATTTTAGAAACCGTATTTGAACAAAAAACAGGTAAACTCGATGTTTGTGCCTCTATTAATGTTAATGGGAGTCCTTCAAAAAAAGAAGGAAAAACTAAACCATCAAAACCCTGCATTAAAGTGTTAATATCACCCCGTACACCAAGTAGTGTTATTTTATTATTTAAAGAAAGTTCTTTAATCTTTAAAACAATACTCTCTTTCAGCTCTCCATCACCAACCAAATACAAGTGATATTTATTAGATATTTTATTTAACTCCTTAAAAATATCTAATAAAAAAGTGTGATTTTTTACTTTCATAAAACTACCAATGTGACAAATTGCTATTTTGTTTTCGTCTATATTCAATGACTTTCTTGATTTCTCTCGTGCTTTTTGATTAAATGCAAAATCATCTACTTTAATGCCATTATTAATTATTTCTGATTTACTAAAACATCCTGTTTTATTAAATAACCAATGACGTGCTTTATCTGAGCATGCATAGTACTTATTAGCTATTTTTTTTACTTTATGTTTGTTATAGAAATGAAGTAAATAATGGAGTTTATTACCTTTCATGCTTGAACTGTGAGAATGAATTATTCGTAATTCAATTCCGCTTTTTTTTGCAGCTTCTAATGGATAAATAGAACTTAAAGATGAAACGTGTTGATGAATTACTTTAAATTTGCCTTGATTCTCAATAAAAAATTTATCTATATTTTTACGATATGCAACAAAACCTTTATTGCGAGGAGGTATAAAATAAATATTACCTCCCAAACTATTTATTTCTTTTGAATATGCATTCTCCTTTTCATTAACTAAGAAATCAAATTGTAATTTACTTCTATCTATAACTCTATACATGTTCATAATAAAGGTTTCAATCCCACCCCTGTCCATAGAACCCACTACATGTAGAACTCTTATCATATGCATTTAAGTCTTAACTGTAATAATAAATTTGCTATTAATCCTTTACCACTAATAGCAGATTTCATTCCAATCCTCAACAGGAGTGGAATCTTATTCTCTTTTAATAAATACTTATTTGTTTCAGGAAAAACATCTCTTATTTCTAATCCTTTATTGTTTGATAAAACAAAAATATTCATTCTAGTTCTTAATTTGAAGCTGTTAATTTGATTCTTGAAAATTGAATTGTTTTTAAAAAGTGATATAATTGCTAAAGAACTCTCATATTGTTTTATCATCTGATTATTACCAGATTCATTAGTCAATGATTTAATATTATTACAATAGTAATAATAGGCCTCGTTTAAATAATTTACTTTTATATTTTTCAACAACAAAGAGATACAAACAAACAAATCTTCTTTTATTGATAAGTCTTCGGGAAATTTAATAGCGTTGTCTTTGTATAATGAAGTGCTTATCAGTTTATTGCACACACTTCCATGCAATTCACCAGTGAGTAACTTGGAAATAAAGTCATTGTTGTTTTTAAATCCTCCTTGATTTATTCTTTTAAAGTTATCATCGTTACCAATCCAGTAATCACAAATTACCATTTCTGAGTTCATTATTATAGCTTCGTCATATAATCGCTGTAGCATATTTACATCGATATAATCATCTGAGTCAACAAAAATTGAATATAAACCTGTTGCATTACAAATACCAGTATTTCTAGAAGAACTCACACCACCATTTTCCTTGTTAATCACTTTTATACGATTATCTTCTTTTGAATACACGTTACATATTCCTTCGGAAGAATCTGTACTTCCATCATTTACTAAAATCAATTCAAATTTTTTAAATGTTTGGCTCAATATACTATCTATACATCTTCTTAAGTATTTTTCTGAATTAAAAATAGTAACTATTACTGATATTTGAGGTTTTTCCATACTCATTTCTTTAGCATATTTTTGACTTTATTGACTTAGTTCTCATTTTTAAGAAAAATCTATATTGGTTTAGTATTTAAAACAACTCTTATTTTTAATGATTTCTTAAAAAACTACTTCAAAGATCTGTTTAATTAATTAACGCATAAAAATTACAATATCACCTGGAATTAGTTTGAATCTCTCATTTATTAAAGTTGCTGGTATAATTGTTCCACTTTTCAATATTATTTTCGTATAACTATCAGTTTGGATATCAATTTCAATTTCTTTATTGAGATTTGAATTTTGAATAATAAAAAATCTGTTTTCAGTATTTTCCATTTCTGATACTAATGCATTACCCCCATTTATATTAATAGATTTAATAAAATAAGGGGGATTATCGAATTCTATTGTTCCTTTTGGAATTTGCCCGAAGTGACTTATTTTAGTTACTCTACTTGACAAAAAAATAGATGACAAAATTTGTATTTCTTCATTTATTTTTTGTAAATAATAAAATACTTCAGTCCTTTTACCTGAGACATCTATAGGTCCAGAATTAAAATCCCATCTTTTAGATTTTAGTGTCCAATATGTGAAATATTGTATCCCTTTAGCACCATATAATAAATTACTATATACTTGTAATCTAAGATGGTTTAAGTTAGGTACAGGGTATTCCAAATGAGAAGTAGTTAATCCAAAAGCCCAAAAAGGAATATTATTTTTATTAGCTTCTTCTCTGATTATTTCTAGATTTTCATACCATACTGGACTTATTGATGTATTAATTACTGGGTAATGATCGAATGACAAAACTTTCAATGGAATTTCAATAATATATCTGTTTATGTATTGTTTATAATCGATTGTACCTAGATCAGTTGCAGAGAATTGATTTGGTAAAAGATTTATATAACAAAAATGAGTGCTATCAATGGATTCAATTGTTCTCACTAAAGGTTTATAAGTTGATATTGAAGATGCTACTGGTTCATCTATAATAAAATATCCACCATTAGCAGGGTGATCCATGAATCTCAATACTGTATTAATTGGATCTTTTATTAACTCAGGGCAGAAAATTAATATTTTCATACCTAAATCTTTAGCGATATCTAGAGATTTTTGCACACTGTCAATATGTGTATGATGAGTGTAATTTATGTTTATTCCAGCCTCTTGGGCTTCTTCAAATCTTGATTTATTTAAATTTCCTTCCTGGATGCCATGCCATCCTACAATAGGAATTTCAGTTGTTTGTATAGTTGTGGGATAACTTTTTAAATCTAAATAGGATACTATTTCGTCTATCTCATTTGAGCTAACTTTACTTATTTCATTATCTATAACATCTTTAAAACAACTAGAAGAAAAAACTAACAGAATGATTACTATAAATTTAATCAAATATTTACTCATAAAATATATGTTTCTATTTGTTATTGGTAAACTAATTAAAAGGTATAGCATTTCTTAAAATCATTTTAAGAAATATTTTTTTATCTTTTTTTGAGTGAGTATAATTAAATAGAGAAGGCAATAAAAGTATAGACATCAATAAATAATACAACATATAAATAAATAACGGGTAGTGTTTTTTAATATATTTGAATTCAGAATCAATGAAGATAGTATTTGAACTCATTTTTCTTGAAGTTGAACCACCCTCTAAATGTATTATGTTTACATCTTTTAATATAATTCGTTTAAGAGATTTATTTGACATCCTTTTCTGTAAATCAGTTTCTTCATAATACATAAAGAAAGAAGGATCAAATCCATTAAGTGAGGTGAAGATATCGTTTAAAATGAATAAATCTGCTCCTGTAATAAAATCAACTTCTCCCTTTCTATTGATAGTATAATTTGAGACTTGTTTTGTAACAAATTTAGTTTTAAAAACTCTATTTACTAAATCTAAAATTCTACTTCCAACCAATAATCCCGGTGTAGGAAAGCGTTTATAAGACGTATTAAGATTATTCTCACTATCAAGTAGGTAACATCCGATAGCTCCAATACTATTATTTAAAGAATTTTGTTTCTCGAAATAATCATACATTTTCATTATTGCATTCTCAATAAGTATACAATCAGAATTGAGAAAAAACAAATATTTACCCTTTGCTGATTCAACACCTAAGTTATTTGCTCTTCCAAAACCAATATTTTCTCCTGAATCTATGATTGAAACAATAGGAAATTTAGCTTTTATGGCTTCAACAGACCCGTCTATAGACGCATTGTCTACTACAATTATTTCATATTTGATGCCAATAGTGTGATCAATTATTGATTCAATGCATTTCAAAGTCAAATGTTTAGTATTGAAACTAACGATTATAATTGAAACATCTATGCTATACATTTTTAATTATTTATATCTCGAAGTAAATATTTTCATTGAGTTAATAGCAATCTCTTTTGCTTTTTGTTGTGCTTCTTCATCTTTCAATAAGGAATCTATAAGTGTTTTAATTTGATGAATTGCAATATCTATACTTTCCTCGTCATTCCAAATATCAGTAATATCAACTTCTCTGTCTAGTTTATCTAACGACTTTAATAATCCACTAATTTTGTGCTCATATGATAATGCTACGAAAGGCACATTATTATTTATTGCGAAAACAACAGAATGATATCTTGCACCAATAACAAATTTAGATTTACGGATAATACATTGCTGAATATCTGAACTATATTTATCATTCAATACAACTATTTTATCAGTATTTGAATTACTTTCTTTAATTGAATGAAAAAACGATAATTCATTCTGTCTATAATCATTGAAAATCTGAGGAAGCATCACGATTTTATAATCTGGATACTTTATAAATAAAATATCAATAATGCGATTATAAAATTGATTTAAAGTGTCATGAGGTATGAACTTATAAGCATAATGCCAAGTTAATTCATTTGGAACAAAAACGATATAATTTTCATCAATCTGATTAATTACCTCACTAGGAATCTTTACTTCAGGATAATCTAAAAAGGCAGTGTCAACAGTTGGAATATATTTAACACCTATTTCATCTGCTAGCATTTGTGATTTAGCATCTCTTATTGATAAAAAGTCAAAATAGTGAAGTAAGTTATAACTTATGTTTTTAAAACGTTTGTTATGTTTTGTAATCTCAGGGAAGGGACCGAATGATCTTCCATAGTAAGCTATTTTCTTTTTTAGATACTTAGCCATTGACAAAATTGAAATATGAATCCAATCTTGAAACCCCCCCATGCAAATTCCACCCGGTGCACATACTACTAGATCTGCTTTTTTTATAATTTTAATAATATTATTTGTAAAAGGATGTAGAAACCATGCATAAGGAATGTTTCTTTCGGTTGCTCTAATTAAAATACTACCCCCAGGAATTTTATTTGGTATATTCAAATAGTTTATATTCTCTCCTATAACCATAAACTGTTCGATACTATTTTGATTTGCATTAATAAAAAGAACTGAAATCAGTGCTTGAGGAAAACTTTTACTCAAAGAACGAACTAAAGCTTTATGAGCAGACTCATCACCTCTATTATTTAATGGTTGATTAACTATTA
>JAQVWY010000095.1 GCA_028709465.1 Tissierellia bacterium
GAAGCTTCTAGAAGCCCATATTTTAATATGGTAGAAAAGAAAGAAAATGGATACTATGCACAGGTGAAAAAAATAGATAGTAATATATTTACTAGACAAGCTGCACCAAAAGTATATGATTTGAATGCTTCTTTCTATATTTATAGAAGGTCTTTTTTTGAACTTGGATATAAAGGAGCTATCACAGATAGATCACTGATTTATATTATACCACATATTTGTTTTGATCTTGACCATCCGATAGATTTTGAAATAATCTCATACTTGATAGAAAATAACAAATTAGATTTTTCTTTATGAGAGTATTAATTATAGGATTAGGCTCTATTGCTCAAAAACACATTAACGCACTTAAAATATTAGATAAATCAGTTATTTTATTTGCATTGCGATCAAATATTAATGCAGAAAACATTAATGTAGTTCAAAATATTTATTCTTTTGAAGAAATTCATAAACTCAACCTTGATTTTATAATTATATCCAATCCTACAGGGTTGCACTTCCAAACACTTGAACGTTTAAAAGAGTTTAAACTACCACTATTTATTGAAAAACCATTATTTGATAAAACAGGTGTATTACAAGATGAACTTGTGAAAAGCATTAATACTCCTACATATGTGGCTTGTAATTTACGTTTTCTTGATTCAATCATAAAAATAAAAGAGATTGTCAAATCCGAAAGAGTAAACGAAGTAAATGTATATTGTGGTTCTTATTTACCTGATTGGCGTCCGAATGTAGATTATAAAACGGTTTATAGTTCAAACAAAGAAATGGGAGGGGGAGTTCATATTGACCTTATACATGAATTGGATTATGTATTCTGGTTATTTGGAACACCTAAACACACAAAATCATTTTTCTCGAATAACTCTTCATTAAATATATCAGCACATGATTATGCCAATTACCTCTGGGAGTATGATAAATTTGCAGTTAGCATCGTTCTGAATTACTACAGAAAAAATGCTAAAAGAAGCTTGGAAATTGTTTGTGAATCTGGTACATATTTTATTGACTTATTGAACAACACAATTTCATTTAATGATAAGATTATTTTTGAATCATCACAAAGAATCGCAGACACATATAACAAGCAAATGATTTTTTTTATACATCAAGTGTTAAAAAATAATGATGATTTTAATTCAATAGATCAAGCAAATAATATTTTGAAATTATGTCTGAGAGATTAAAAGACAAGATAATTATTTTAACAGGTGCTTCCGGTTTAATTGGGAAAGCAACCCATAAGCATTTACTTGCAAGCGGTGCAAAAGTTGTATCGGTAGATACTAATATAAGTCACAATCCCATTAATATGTCTTATAAGTATGATGTTACCAAAGAAAAGGAAATTGATTCCTTACTTACGGAAATAATAAGTGGTTATGGAAGAATTGACGGACTTGTCAATCTTGCATATCCTCGTACAAAGGACTGGGGGCTGAAATTTGAAAATATTCCTTTGAACTCATGGAGAGAAAATGTGGATATACAGTTAAATAGTGTATTCTATATTTGTCAAAAGGTATTAGAAATAATGAAAAATCAAATGAATGGGTCAATTGTAAATATTGCCTCTATTTATGGTGTTGTAGGAAATGATTTTACAATATATGAAGAGTACGGCGGTACATCTCCTGCAGCTTACTCTGCAATAAAAGGAGGAATCATTAATTTCAGTAGATATCTTGCATCCTATTATGGAAAATATAATATTAGGGTAAATTGTGTTTCTCCTGGTGGTATTCTGGATGAAAATAATCAACATCCTTCTTTTATAAAAAAATATAGCGATAAATCACCATTAAAAAGATTGGCAAATCCAGGAGAAATAGCGCCTGCTATTGCTTTTTTATTGTCTGATGATGCTTCGTATATTACCGGACATAATTTAATGGTTGATGGGGGGTGGACAGCTATTTGATAAAAATGTTTTTGGAAATTTATTATTGATGAAGATTCTCATATTATATAGCAGAGATATTGATATTAACGATTCAGGCGGTTCTAGGACGACTATTGAGTTGATGAATTATTTAGTATCAAAAGGGGTTACATGCTTTACAAATTTTACAATTATTGAAGGGGGAGATCAGAAAATAATAGAAATGCCTAATTTGCATCTAAATCAAAGCCTAATAAAAGAACACATAAGAAAGAAAAATGTAGATATTATTTTAATACCAGAGGGTTACAAATTAACAAAATTTGCTTATAAAGTAACTTTTAACACCAACTGTAAAATAGTTTCTGCTTTACACAATAAACCAGGCTATGAGAGGCAGAGATTTTGGGTAACACTCTGGGAGTCAGCTAAATATAACACATCCATAATTAAACGAATTCGTGCACTATTAGGCTTAGTTTTTTATCCGGTTTTGAATTATCTTTATATTAGAATTTATCAAATTAATATGACGAAGTGTTATAATTACTCTGATAAACTAGTATTACTGTCAGATAATTTTTTCCAACCTTTTATTAATTATTATCGTATTGACAAAAATGGTGAAAAGTTAGAATCTATAGGAAACGCATTGTCATTTAATTCTTACATAACTAAAGAAGAAATAAATGAGAAGAAAAAACAGATTCTTGTTGTTAGTAGATTTGATGAAAGACAAAAAAGGATATCATTAATACTCAAAATTTGGAAGGAAATCCAGGATATACATAAGGATTGGACATTGGAAATTGTAGGATTTGGTAGAAGTGAACCGATGTATTTGAAAATAGTTGATAAATATAAATTACAACGTGTAACTTTTCATGGAAAACAATTTCCATTTAATTATTATAAGGAATCATCTATATTTTTGATGACATCAGCATATGAAGGATGGGGTATGACAATAACTGAAGCTCAGCAACTAGGTTGTGTTCCAATAGTAATGAATACTTTTGAAAGTTTAAATGAAATAATTAAAGATGGTGTTAACGGATTAATTGTGGATAACAATGATATTGAAAATTTCACGAAGAGATTATTATTCTTAATAGAAAATGAATCTATAAGAAAAGAGATGGCATTTAATTCAATGTTGATGTCAAAAAGGTTTGAATCTAGAATTATATTAGAAAAGTATTATCAAATATTTTTAAAAATAATGAATGAGAAATAATCTATTATATTCAATATTAAATGTAGTATTTAATGCAATCGTACCGATCCTTGTTTTTCCATATATTGCTAGAGTCTTGGGAGTTGAAGCATTGGGTAAATATAATTTCTATGCTTCAGCCCAATCCTATTTATTGTTAATTTCCTCCTTTGGTGTTTCAATTTATGGAGTAAAAGAACTGGGTAAGATAAATGACAGTTTTTTAAAAAGAAAAAGTATTTATTCCGAACTTATTTCTATTAATTTAATTACATGTTTAATTTGTAGCATATTTATTTTTTATATTGCCTTCTTTTCTAAATATAATAATGATTGGAAAATAATCTTAATTTTCGGAACATCACTCTTTTCTTCTGTTATAGGACCTGATTGGTACTTCATCGCAACTGAAAATCAAAAGTATTTATTATTAAGAAATATTTTCTTTAAAATTTTGTTTGTATTTTGCGTCTTTATATTTATTAAAGATCCATCTGATTTATTGATTTATGTTGTTATAACAATTATTGGAACATATGGTACTTCAGTTTTTAACTTCTTTGTAATAAAAAAAGAGATTGACATTAGATTTGTATTTGGAAAAAAACTCTACAGACACATAAAACCTCTTTTCGGAATTTTCCTAATAGAGGTACTTTTGAGATTTTTAGGATTAGGAGATGTTGTACTATTAGGTAGACTAAAAGGGGACATTTCAGTTGGATTTTATTCTATGGCTTTAAAAGTAATCCTTCTATCAATCTCTGTAATGAATATTACAGCAACAACACTTCTACCAAGAGCATCATATTACCTATCTAATAATCAAGAGTCCAATTTCAAACTTTTGACTAAATATACTATATCTACATTATTTACAATAAGTGGTTTATTCTTTTTAATAATCTATTGGAATGCAGATCTTATTATTTTAATACTGGGGGGTAAAGATTTTGCCCCCTCAGTGGATGTCCTTAAAATGCTTTCTATAACTTTACTTTTTATCCCTATTATTAATACTCTTGTATTTCAAGTTCTATACGCAAAAAATAGAGTGAAAATGTTAGTTATTACTTATATTTTCGCACTTATCATCAACATTGCCTTGAATATTATCTTTGTAAGTAGATTTGATTTTAAAGGAACTGCATACGCATTTTTACTAACATATTTAATTCTTTTTATTATATTTATATTAAACAAAAAAGAAAAACTACTTACCTATTTCTCAAACAATATAATAAAAACAATTTGTTCAATTATTATGACCTTCTCATTATGTTATTTTCTTGTTTTTGGACTAAAACTTAACAATGTTATTGTTATAAACATGTGTATTTTATTAATCTATTTTGGACTTTTACTAATGTTTCAGGAAGAAACTATTATAAAAGTAACACACATATTAGATTTAAAAAATAAAAAGTATGATTAAACTTGATATTATATATGGACATTCTATTAATCTGGTTCATGGTGTAAACTACGTAACAGATATGTTTGTAAGAGGGAAACAATACCTAAAAAATGAGAATATTATCTTACAATACATTTACCATGATAAGGGAAGGATTAAATGTGAAAATTCTAATACAATTTTTGAAGATGTCAAAGAGAAGGAAGGTATTAAAATAAAGGAGAGTAGGTTCAAAAACAAGTTAATTAAAATTCTTAAATCTAGGATTTTTGTTTTTGAAATAATTAGATTTTTTATCAGGAATTATATACCTGCAAAAAAAACAATTAATAATTATATTAATTATAATAATAGCGATTGTATTATATTTCAAGATTTTATAACAGCTTATTTATATTTCAAGAATAAAAATATAGAACATAATAAATCATTATTGATTATGCATACAAGTGGAGATTTCTTAGAAATGTTGAAATCTGATAAACCAACCTTGTATAAAAACAAATATTTTAGAGATTTTTATATCAATATGTTTTCTATTGCTTCTGCAAATGTTAATAATCTTGTAGTATTAAGTAGAGTAGCTTTTGATTCATTTCCAAATATTTCACAGGATAAAAAAGTAATAATTCATAATGGTATTGACAAATTCATTAAAACTAAAAAGCAAATCTATTTACCTCAAAAGCCATCTACGATAAAATTCGTTTGTGTAGGACATTTATTAAAAAGGAAAGGGCAACATTTAGTTATTCAAGCTATCTCTAAATTAGATTCTAGAATCAAAGATAAAATTTCTTTGTACCTTATAGGAGATGGACAAGAAAAAGAAACGTACAAAATATTAATTGATAAATTGAATCTTAAAGATACTATTTTTTTATTGGGAAAAAGATCGGATGTCCCAGAATTACTTGAAAAAATGAATGTTTTTATTTCTCCTAGTTTTTCGGAAGGACTGCCTATTAGCATAATTGAAGCTATAAGAGCTGGATTATATGTAATGACTACTCCAGTAGGCGGTTGTGCTGAATTAATTAAACCAGAATTTGGAGAAATCATAGAGTTAGATTCATCAAAGATTTCTAAATCAATTGAAGATTTGATAATTAGAGGAATACCAAATGAAAGTTGTGTATATGCTAAAAAATATTTTTTAGAAAATCTCACACTGGATATTATGATGAAAAAATATGCAAAAACAATCATCCAAATACAATAATTTATTTATATATATACTTGTATTCGAAATTGCAGTATTACCTCTAATAATCCTGCAATATTTTTCTTGTAATAATAGTGAAATATCCACCTATTTCATTTCTATAGAGCTTATTATAATATACTTATTTGTATTTTTTTCAAGTATTAAAAGGAATGGTTTATTGGATATCTATTCTTTATATTTATTTACTTTAGGGGTGTTCTCTTTTGGTGGTATATTTATTAATATTTTTTTCAAAGAATATGATATTAATAATTTTGATTCTTTAATCAAACTAAATATTCCAGAATATATTATACAAAAGTCAATTGTTATATATATAATATTTCTTTTAACTTGTGATATATGTTACAGATACCTCAATCGAAAAGAGAAAAATCGTTTAAAGTCAAATAAAAAAGCAATTTCAAATGAAAAGTATGAATTTATTTCAAAAAGGATGATGATTTTATTATTTCCATTTGTAATATATACAGCTTTTCTAATGTTCAATTTATTAAAGGATAATAGAACTCTTTTATTTTTAGAAGGCAATAAAGGATTACATATTCCCTTATTTTTGCGATTATGTTCGACATTTTTTACTGCATCTTATATGTTACTTATTGCAAGCTATCCAAGTAAAAAAGTTTTCGTGATTTATTCATTTATATATCTCTTACCTAATATCCCAAATATTGCTATTGGTAATAGAATGATGCTTGTTACATCTATATTGTTTATTCTTTGGTACTTGCAAAGAATGTATGATTATAAAATTAAAACCTCAAAGTTGCTCGGACTAGGAATATTTGTAACAGTAATTTTACAAGTTGTAGCTTTCACAAGAGAAAATATTGAAATCGATGTTCCTCTATATCAATTATTTATAATATTTTTAAAGAGTCAATCTATTAGCTTTTATATTTTACCTTTATTAATGATGTATAATAGTGAAATAATGCCAAATAAATATCCGTATTTTATAGATTCATTAATAAGCGGTTTTTTGCCAACAGGTCAATCTTACGAGGTTATCCAAGGTAGATCTAGTTTGGGACATCAACTAACTTACACAATTAATCCAGATTATTATTACTCCGGTTTTTCTATCGGGACTTCATATATATCAGAAGTATTCGAGTTTAAAATATTAGGCATAATCTTTGGTGCTATAACATTAATGCTTTTTATTGATTTCTTAGATAAAAAAATCATGAAAAACTACTTGTTATTACCTTTTTCCATGATGTTTTTTTATAACATAATTTCATCACCTAGAGGCAGTTTACTACCTAGTTTATATATTATAATAAAATTTATAATAGCTATGATATTTATTATATATATAGAGAAAGTGTTCTCTAAAAAAATAAGAAATGGAAAATAAACATCTAAATATATATGAGGAAAGCTTCTTGAATTTTATGTTTATAAAAGAATATGAGTATTACTTGAACAAAAATAATGAAGATTCTTTTTATTTAGCGAGCATATTTATTCGATATTTTAAAAGCAAAAAGATTTCGACTTTATGTTTTAAAGTAATAGCAGTGATAAGTATTTTCATTATTTTCTATGATTTTTTTCTGCAAGTCATAAGAAAAATTAAATTTAATAAATTACGTATAGTTGCATCTGATGTATACATTAATTCTTCATCCCCTAAAGAATTTAACCATTTACGAAGAAAAAAAATTTACAAACCTGAATTTAATGTGTTGAATTTTCCATATAAAATGAAGCTTAAAGACGTAAAGAAAATTAATATTGAATGCTTATTACCAATCAAATCATATATAAAAGCACTTAATAATTCCATAAAGTCTAATTTATATTTGATGAGAAAGTATGGACTAAACGGTGCATTCTATAGTATAACTTCATATAAATATTTTTTAATGAACGAATTTTTAAACTCTTTACCAGATAAAACAAATATTTATTTTAATAATCAAAAAGACAGATGGGCACTACTTTTCGATTCTATGGATAAATTGAATAAAAACTTAGTTCAACACGGAACAAACATTGTTAATTTAGATAATCCTAAAGTAACAAAATTTTTTGGTTATGATGAAGTATACAAAAATTACTATTTAAATATGCCATATAAATTGAAAAATATTGACACTTTGTATGCTTTCACAGAAAAAGAAGCACGATATGTTTTACTTGGTGAACAAACGTCTGATAATTTGGATGTTGTATACATAGGTTATCCTATTATTCTTACACCAATTGGAAAAGCTAAAAATACTGTTTCTGTTTTAATTGTTGGATGTTATAATATGTATTTTGAAGAGGAAATGCAACTTTTAGATATATTGAAAAATGAAAGCTGTGTGATATATCTAAAACCCCATCCAACTATGGAAAAAAAAATATATAGAAAAATTAAAGACCAATATTGTTTTATACTAATTACTGAAGATATCTTTCCTGATGTAGATATTGTTTTCTCATATTCTTCAACTTTGGCTTTCGAATACGAGAATAGTGGAAAAAAAGTTATATACTATAATAATATTAGGACGAATAATTCTAATAAAATTAACAGAAAAGAGGTGTTAAAGTTGTTGAATTATAGCAAAAAAAGCAACTGATAGGAATAATTATGAAAATATTACTAATGACATAAAGAAAGATAATTAAACATGTAGAAAATAAACAAGCATTAAAGTTAATGTATATGACAACAACTACTGACGATATTAAAAGAACTGATATATATAGAGTTTGTTCTAATTGTGTAATGGACACTACCGATTCAAATATCAAATTTGATGAAAACGGTGTATGTGAAAGATGCAATTTATTTTATAAACAGATTTTGCCTACTTGGAATAAAGGCGATGGTCATACTGAGGAATTGAATAAAATTGTAAGTCAAATAAAGAAAGACGGTAAAGACAAACCATATGATTGCTTATTAGGTTTCAGTTGAGGATTTGATAGTTCTTATCTTTTGCATTTTGCTGTAAAAGAATTAGGACTCCGCCCTCTAGTATTTCACGTTAATGCCGGTTGGAATACATCTTTTGCTGAAGAAAATATTCAGAAGATGATAAAAAAATTAGGAGTAGATCTTAAGATTGAAACTATTAACTGGGAAGAAATGCGAGATATGCAACTTGCATTCTTCAAAGCGGGTGTTCCACATCTGGATACACCTCAAGATCACGCATTTATGTCTGTATTGGATAAATTTGCAGAAAAATACAACATTAAATATATACTAAACGGTGGTAATATCTCCACAGAAGTAATTGTAAACCCTAATGCTTGGTATTACTGGGGAACAGATCTGAAACATTTAAAGGATATTTTAAAGAGATTTGGAACAATTGAATACAATACTTATCCATTTACTAATGTTCTTCGTCGTAAAGTGTATATGCCGTACATTAAAAGGATAAAGGTTGTGAAACTACTTAATCTTACAACATATATCAAGAAAGAAGCAGAATTACTTTTAGAAAGAGAATACGATTGGACACCATATCCCCAAAAGCATTTTGAATCAATAATAACTAAATTTATTGAGGGTTATTGGCTACCTGAACGTTTTGGATATGACATAAGAAAACCTCAATTTTCAAGTTTGATTTTAACTGAGCAAATGACACGTGAAGAAGCTATGAAACGATTAGAGGATAAGCCGATTTCAGATTATGAAGCAGAAGAATCATTCAGCCAAGTAGCATCTATGCTTGAAATATCTAATGATGAACTATTTTCTTATTTAGAGATACCATTGAAAACTTATAAAGATTATAAACACCAGGATTATCTTTTTGAAATAGGAGCCAAAATTATGTATTGGTTGAAATTGGATAAATTGATTAGGAAATAGTAAGAGAATAAATATGTCACAATTTACAAATAAAACCCTATTAATTACCGGTGGTACCGGTTCGTTTGGTAACGCTGTGCTAAAGCGTTTTTTAGATACAGATATTAAGGAGATACGAATATTCAGCCGCGACGAAAAGAAGCAGGATGATATGCGTCATCGTATTCAGAATCCTAAGATTAAATTCTACATTGGAGATGTGCGCGATAAGCGTTCGGTGGATACTGCTATGCGTGGTGTAGATTATGTGTTTCATGCTGCTGCACTGAAGCAGGTGCCCAGCTGTGAATTCTTTCCAATGCAGGCAGTTCGTACTAATGTTATTGGCACGGAAAACGTGCTGGATTCGGCTGTTGACTTTGGTGTGAAGAATGTGGTGGTGTTGAGTACAGATAAGGCAGCCTACCCAATTAATGCTATGGGTATAAGCAAAGCTATGATGGAAAAGGTGGCTATAGCTAAGGCTCGCTCACTTGGTAATGATGCGGAAACAACTATTTGCTGTACTCGTTATGGTAATGT
>JAQVWY010000096.1 GCA_028709465.1 Tissierellia bacterium
AAAGCTAGATGATAAAATTATACCTCACATGGCGAATATCGTATTTATATTTTTCATGCCAATGTACTATTTATCATTATTGCCAAAATTTAATTCACTAGAAGAAAATGATATAAATAGATTTGGAGAGTCGGCAAGCTACCCGAAGGTATTAGAAATACTTATATCTAATATAATAATTCCTCTAATATTAATTTTTTCAACAGTTCTAGGAATATACTTTATTAAAATACTTGTAACAGGTGTTTGGCCAGTAGGGCAAGTTGGTCCTATGGTATTAGGATATTCTGCAGTTGGATTGTTTATTTATATATTAGGTTATAATATTAATAATAGATTTACAATTAACTTCAGAAAGTATTTCCCTTTTATTTGGATACCATTAGTTTTGATGCAGCTATTTTCTTCTTGGATACGTATTGATGCCTATGGCATTACTGAATCAAGATACTTTGTTATACTATTTGGAATATTTTCAATAATTTGTGCATTATATCTTATTTTATCAAAAGCAAAAAATCCAAATATGATTGTGCTGTTAGTAGCATGTTTTGCTATACTATCAATTATTCCTCCAGTAGATGCTTTTACTATATCAAGAAATAGTCAAATAGCAAGAATAGAAAGTATACTAACGAAAAATGATATGCTAGTTAATAATGAAATAACTCCAAAGTCATCTATTTCTAATGAAGACAAAAAAGAAATAACCAGCATTTCAAATTATTTAGCAGGCATGGGCTATTTAAATAATCTTTCTTGGATGCCTGATGAATATGTTGATTTAGGTGAGTATTATAATAATTTTAATGAAATATATGGATTTGAACAATATTATAATTATCACTATGAAGATAATTTCGATCAAATATTTGCAGCCCTTGATACGAGTCTTCCAATAAATGTTGAAGGATTTGACGCATTTTTCAAATTTAATCTTTACAGCAATTTAAATACTAATGAGAAAAGAGTAACTTCATTTACATTAGGCAATAACAACTATGAAATTCAACAAAATGTAGATGGTAAAGGCGAAGTAGTACTTACTATACTAGATAAAAATAATAAGAGTATTATAGAAATTTCAATGAAAGATTATTTTGAAAGTATCTATGAAAAATCAAAAGAACCAAAATCTATTTTATCTTCAAATGATTTAACCTTGGATATAGAAAATTATAAAATTAAAATTAGAATTATTATAGATAATATTAGCATAAATAAAACCGATAAAAACAACGTATTGATTGATGGAATCCTATATATGTTTGTAGCGCAACCATAAATATAAATGCTGATACCTGCTAAAGTATCAGCATTTATTTAATTAAATCCAAAACATAATTCATCTTATAAATTTTTTATGTACATATTTTGATAGGGATGAAAAAAGCATTGGCTCATATAAAACGTGAAATTCAACTATGTCTCCAAGTTTATATTTATTTTTACAATCATGTATGTCTAATATTGTATGATCACTACTAGCACCTAAAATCTTTATATCATTATCCAGGGGAATAAGTTTAAAGCAATCTCCAACATCTTGATTACCTAGTGCAATAATTGCCCTTTTTCTTATTCCATTATCTTCATAGTATCCAGCTTCACCAAAGGAATCAAATTTCAGTATACCAATTGGATAGGTAGGCTTATAATTTAACTCAATAATTTGTGCTTTTAATACAAAAGTGTTTGGATCAAGTCCTTCTATAATACAATCCCAATGCATAGGCAAATCTTGTGTATTACTAATTGATTCACCAAGGCGTAAATGGTTTATTTTCTTTGGTAATACTCCCTTTACAATTAGTGGCAAAGTAGTTGTAGAACCACCTGAAACTATGTTTAAACATCTATTAATTTTATTTTCTATTAATTCAGCAGCATTACACAATTCATTTAAGTTTTCTATAGTTGGTGTTACTGTACCATAACAACTTAAGCTTGTTCCTATTCCTTAAGTCTTTGATAATCCCGAATACGAAATGAAGATTTTAAAAGATACTAATGTTCAACATTATGAAATAATAAGATTATTTAAAGAAAAGGAAAAAGAAGAATTAGAAAATTACATAAGAAATGTACATTGGTCATCTGACAATGCAATATTTGATTCCTTGCAAAAAAACGAGCAGTGATATTCACTGCTCGTTTTTTATTATATAATTATATTAATTAATCGATAGCAACAACTGCTCCTTCATAAGTATCAGCAATATACTGTTTTATTTCTTCACTTTTTAGTGCTTCAATAAGAGCTTTTACGTCTTCTCTATTTTCATTTCCTTCTTTAACTACTATTACATTTGCATATGTTTGAGCAGCTTCAGATTCCTGCTCTTCCTGTGCAACCGCATCAGCAACTTTTAAGCCTGCATTAAGAGCATAATTTCCGTTTAATACTACAAAATCAACTTCATCTATTACTCTTGATACTTGAGCAGCTTCTAATTCCACTATTTCAATATTTTTTGGGTTATCAACTATATCATTCTTTGTAGCTAAAAGTCCAGCATCTTCTCTAAGTTTGATTAAACCATTAGTTTCAAGTAAAAGTAATGCTCTTGCTTCATTTGTTGTATCATTAGGAACAGCTATTGCTCCACCTTCAGGTATGTTAGCTAAATCACTGGATTTACCAGGATAAATTGCAAGGGGTTCATAATGAATTGATGCAACAGGTACTAATTTTGTTTTATTTTCTTCATTGAAATTATCTAAGTAAGGTTTATGCTGAAAGAAATTCGCAACTATTTCGCCTGAATCAACAACTAAATTAGGCTGAATATAATCTGAATATTCAATAACTTCTAATTCATAACCTTGTTCAGCTAAAACATCTTTAACTTGTGCTAATATTTCAGCATGTGGTGTTGGTGAAGCAGCTACTGTTATTTTACCACCTGAAGCTTGTTTTTCTTGTTCTTCATTTTTTTCTTCATTTTGTTCTTCTACTTCTTTTGGTTCTTCTGCAGGTTCATTATTTTGGCAAGCTGTTAATGTTCCTAATGCCAAAGCAAGCACTAATATTCCTATTAATAATTTTTTTAGATTTTTCATAATTTTTTTCTCCTTAATTATTATTTTAATTTATTTAATTTCTAATTCTCTTATCAGTTTTAGTTGCTATTTTCATTCCTATAATTTGTAATATCTGAACAATAATAACCAATAGAATAACTGTTACCATCATTACCTCTGTTTGATATCTGATATATCCATATCGTATGGCAATATCTCCAAGTCCTCCGCCCCCTACAGCTCCCGCCATAGCCGAATAACTTATTATTGTTCCGGTAGCTATTGTTGCTCCAACAATTAAAGATGTTTTAGCTTCCGGTATAAGTACTTTTAAAATTATAGTAGGTATTGAAGCTCCCATACTTTGAGCTGCTTCTATTACTCCGTTATCTACTTCAAGAAGTGATGATTCGATTAGTCTTGCAATAAAAGGCACAGCAGCAATTACTAAGGGGACTATAGTTGCAGTTGGACCATAGCTTTTTCCAGCAATTAACTTTGTAATAGGGATTACTACTACAATTAATATTATAAATGGTATTGAACGTCCTAAATTAACTATCGCATCTAAAACTTTGTTAACTCCTAACAAGGGATAAAGCCCATCTTTCCTTGTAATTACTAAGGCAATTCCTAATGGAAAAGCAAACAAGTATGAAAATAACGTAGAGAAGATTGTCATATATAAAGTAGCTATAGTACCATTTATAATTTCATTTATCATTGTTTCAGTTAACATAATCTATCAACTCCTCTACTATCATTTTATTATTCTTTAAATAATTAATTATTTTATCAGCCTGAATACTATCTTCAGGTAATTGTAAAACCATTTGTCCAAATGCCTTACCTTTAATGTCTTTAGTATCTGCAAATAAAATATTAACTTGTGTTCTGCATTCTAAAATCATATTAGCTATAACTGGCTCAAAAGATGACTTACCATCAAAAACTATTCTTATGCATCTTTTACCTTTCATTTCCATAACAGCATTGTTATTATGATATACAAGTTTTCGTGCAGCATCCGTTTTAGGATTTGAAAATACATTTTCTACGCTTCCCTGCTCTGCTAACTCACCATTATCTATAATAGCTACTTTATCACAAATTCTTTCAACTACTGACATTTCATGTGTTATAATAACAATAGTTATTCCAAGTTTTTTATTAATTTCTTTTAAAAGTGATAATATTGAACTGGTAGTTGTAGGGTCTAATGCACTTGTTGCTTCATCACACAATAATATCTTCGGATTTGTTGATAATGCTCTAGCTATTGCCACCCTTTGCTTCTGACCTCCACTAAGCTGTGAAGGATAAGACTTTGCTTTATCTGAAAGTCCAACAATTTCTAATAACTCCTGTGATCTTTTTTTTCTCTCATCAGCTTTTACTCCAGCTATTTCTAAAGGAAAACAAATATTATCCTCCACATTTCTTTGCATTAACAAATTAAATTGTTGAAAAATCATCCCAATATTTTGTCTTAATTTTCTAATCTCTTTTTCAGATAATAATGATAAATCATTTCCATCTAACACTACGGTACCAGTAGTAGGTTTTTCTAAAAAATTTATGCATCTTACTAATGTACTCTTACCAGCACCACTCATACCGATAATTCCAAAAATATCACCTGAAAAAATTTCTAAGTTAATATCATTAAGCGCTACTATAGTTGCACCTTGGCTTATATATTCTTTTCCTAAGTCTATGAGTTGAATTAATGGTTCTATTGCTAACACCTGCCTTTCATGTTTATAAAGATATATTATTTGTCTTTAAAGATTAAATATAATAGTTATTATTTATCTTATTCATTTGCCAATCTACAAGATCTTCTAGTGTAATGTTATCAACAACATTTTTAATAGCTGTATCAAGCTGCTTCCAAACCTCAATAGTTACACAATCATTAATCCTATTGCATTCACTATCATCTTCTAAACAAGCAACAGGTGACAAACTTCCTTCAGTCAATCTTATTATCATGCCAACAGTATATTCTTTAGGAGGTCTTGCAAGCTTATAGCCCCCTTGAGCCCCTCTGACACTTTTTAAAAAACCTGCCTTATTTAAAATATTAACTATTTGTTCAAGATATTTTTCAGATATTTCTTGTCTTTCAGAGATATTTTTAATTTTAATATATTCGCCTGTATTATTTATTGCTAAATCAAGCATAAGCCTTAGTGCATAACGACCTTTTGTAGATATTTTCAAATTAAATCCCTCCCTATTAAATCCTTTACAACTTCACTTGCTATGATAAGTCCAGCAACAGATGGAACAAATGCTACGCTTCCCGGGATTGCCCTTCTGTCTGAACATTTCCTCGTTGCTCCAGGAGGACAAACGCAACCATTTTTACAACTGTTACTTTTATCATCTATTGGTTTTATTGGCTGTTCTTTAGAATAAACAACCTTCAAACTTTTTACACCACGTTTTTTTAATTCGTGACGCATAACTTTAGCTAAAGGACAAACAGAAGTTTTGTATATGTCCGAAACTTCAAACATAGTTGGATTTAATTTATTACCTGCACCCATTGAACTAATAACTGGTATATTTTTTTCTTTTGCCTTTAAAATTAATTGAATTTTTGCTGTAACAGTATCAACAGCATCAACAACATAACTGTAATTGCTAAAATCAAATTCATCTGCATTTTCAGGCAAGAAAAAGCATGCATGTATTTCTACATCAGCCTTTGGATTAATATCCAAAATTCTTTCCTTCATTACTTCAACTTTTTTTATTCCAATAGTTTTTCTTGTTGCAATTAACTGTCTATTAATATTTGTAAGACAAACTTTATCATCATCAACCAGCACAAATTTTCCTATGCCACTTCTTGCCAGGGCTTCTGCAACAAATGAACCAACACCGCCGATACCAAATATTGCAACCGTAGACTCTTTTAATTTTCCCATAGCATCCCTGCCCAATAAAATTTCAGTTCTTGAAAATTCGTTCAACATATAATTCCTTTCTTATATATAATCTATATTTCATAGTAATTTATTATGAATAATATGAAAATAATTATATGTTATCTAAATTTCTTTGTCAATAATATTATTTTGTCTTATAAAATTAATAAAACCCTCTGAAAGAGAGGGTAATATACAAAACCGTCTCCTCATCTTCCAAAGAATATCTTTGTCGGAATTAGCACCTTTCAGTTTGCTGTAGGTTGCCGAGATTTCATAGGGCCGCTCCCTCAATCTCTCTTGATAAGAAGTTATTATTAAATTGTTATTGATTACTCTATACCATATAAAAGAATATGTCAAGTAAAACTTATTCAAATATTCAAAAAATATTCCATACTTAATTGAAAAGTTAATTTTCTTTTTTATTGTTCATCAAATACTTTTCGAATAAAATTTTTTCTAGATAAAAATACTAGAACAACCTGTTCCAGTATTTTTATTTGTATTATTTTACATTTTCAATATATCTTTGAAGCATAGCAGCAACTTCCGCTCTGGTTGCACTACCAGATGGATCTAGATTTCCATTTGATTTTCCTGTTATTATTCCCTGTCCTACAGCCCATTTTATTGCATCTACTGCCCAGCTACTCACTTTATCCTTATCTGTGAATGAATCTATACTTCCAGCTACACCTGACACCTTATTCTTTGAAGCGGCATATCTGTAAAGCATCACTGACAACTGCTCTCTCGTTATATTATTTTCAGGTTTAAACTCTGTTTCAGTTATACCCTTCACTATTTCTTTTTCCACTGACCATGACACTGCATCACTATACCACTGTCCAGATGGAATGTCTGTGAATGACGCTGTCTTAGCTATCTCCAACTTACCTTCTAATCTGTAAAGAACTGTAACAAGCATAGATCTTGTCATAGGTTTATTAGGACTGAATATATTCTCTCCTGTTCCTGTGAACAATCCTTTTTCTACAGCATACATTACGTATTTGTAGAACCAGTCTTTTTCTGTTACGTCATCGAAGCTTATGCTATTGTCGTAGCCTACAACATAGTATGATAGATGATCCGTTGCAAAGGATGTAAGCTTTGTTTTTTCATCATATTTGCAATTCACTTTTTCAAGCTGACCCTTGTCATTCATATACCATACTGTCACCTTTTCCTTCAATTGTCCGTTCTTCAATTCATATGGAAGGTAAATGATGATTTTCTGTCCACCTAAATATGATATATGCTTGTCTCCGCTAACTATACTTATATCATAAACTACGCTGTCTTCTGTTACAGCATTTTGTTCCTCTGTAAGCTTGTCAACAGTCATTTTTTCAATAACTATTTCTACTGTGCTTCCTTGTGACTTGCTTGCTAGCTCAGCAAGGGCTTTCTGAGGTATGGAGATTGTTCCTACCGATGTGTCAACCCTTAAATCCATATTAGCCCTAGATATTTCTGTCATAGAATTTTTAGTAACAACCACTGTGGATTTTATTACTGTTTCTTTAGTTTCAGCTTTAATTGTAATGCTGTTTACATTATTCTTCTTTTCTGCATCCGCAAGAGCATCCTTTATTTGCTTATCAGTTACTTTTGAAGTTGCTTCCTTATTAATGACCTTTGTTTCCGCTGTTACATGCCCGCTATTTACACCTTTATCCTGTGGGATACTGCCTCCAATATCTTTTCCAAAATTTTCTGTATATAGCCATTTAACAGTATCTCCACCTTTTAGAGTTACCATACCTGCACCAACATTAGGATAAACTCCGTTTACAGAAAACATCCAGCCGCTTCCCTCTCCCCTGTCATGTTCTCCCTGACCATCAATGCTTGATATATATCCGTTTCTATTCTCATAGGATATACTATTTTCGTTCAATATCCTTAAAGTGAAATTAAGAACATTTTCACCTTCCTTAATTTTAATATTTGATTCATTCAATATAAGACCTTTGTATCCCTTTATATATATATTGGCATACTTTGTCTCCGGCACAGGGTCAACGGATACTCTATCCATCACTATTTTCCCTGTCAACACTTTTCCATCAATATTTACTTTATAGCTGTATTCCTTTTCAGTATCCAAAACAGCTTTAAATTCCGCTTTCCCTGAATCACTGGTAACTCCCTGTGACATAAAGTAATATCTATTTTCATCTTTAACCGTTATGCTTACATTCTTGCCGCCATCTCCTGTTACAGTAATTTCTGCTACATTGCCATTTTGTACATAGCCCACCTGCGGGATTGACTCTGCTACAGCAAAAGATGGAATGAGCAGCAATATAACCAACAGAACAGCTGCAATACTTCTTATAGTTTTTTTCATTACTTCACTCCTTTAAGCTAATTAGCTGTATATTATTAAGCAGCTGGCTTAATATACGTATATTCATTCATTATCACCTTTTGATTCTCTAAGTTGTCCCATAAAAATGCCTTTACAGAATAGTTCCCTATGTCAGGAATAAGAAAACCTGCGCTTAATTCTAATTTTTCTTTACCTGCAAGTTCTTTGCTTATTATAGAGTAATTTATCATCTTCCCGCTGTTATTATCATACAAAGCTATTATCAATGTTGCAGGGTTTGTTTTTTCAGTTAAATTCTCAATTAAAACTTTTGCAGTAACCTGTTTCCCATTTTCTATGGAGATGTCTCCCATATATTCCACATTTATTTCTTTTTCAGACACTGTAATTTTCACAGTTTCTGAAATACCTGTATCCTTTATTCTAGCTGTTATTAATACCTCACCTGGTTTCTTAGCTGTTACCCTGCCATTTCTATCTACCACAGCCACATCTTCCTGTGAACTTATCCAGATTATTTCTCCGGCAGGTATAATATTATTGTCAATATCATAAGCAACCACATTCAGATTTACTTTATCATCTTGCTTCATGACTCCAGTGTATCCATTTATTACCAGCTTAACTGGTGCAGCTGTATTTAACCTTATTTCATTAAACATTGATTTACCCCTGTAAATATCTGCTAAAGCCATAAACGCCTGTTCAGTAATCATATCCTTTTCTGATGAATTTTCAAAATGATCATCCTTGAAAAACTTCATTAAAGAGTCAACAATACTTTTACCATTTTTAATCCAACTTTCAGATTCTGGATTTTCTCCAATTGACACAAGTCCCTGTATAACAGCTGAAGCAGAATAAGGATTTTCATAACCCCATACAATAAATCCACCTGTTTCTTCATCTTGTTGACTGTGTAAATAATTTAAAGCTTTCTTAATTGCAGTATCAATCTCTGCCTTATCTTTATATTTTGACAATGCACTAAGCACCATTCCTGTTTCATCAACTCCGCCAAAGCTTCCCGTTTGTGTTTGGTAGCTTATAAGCGCCAACAGTGCTTTGTCCTTATCGTAATTAGCGTTTGCCATATCTAAAGCCATCATGCTGAACGCCATTGTTGTAGAGTAATTATCATATTTTCCAATTATGAACTTGCCTTCCGCATTTTGAGATGCTACAAGGGGAGTTACATAGTCAATTCCCTTGTAAGAATAAGGATTTTGACCTGATGCTACAAGTCCCATTATATTTTTTGCATATTCTGAAGCAGAACCAGGACTGTTGTTAACTTTAAATTTTAATTGTATTGTTTTTAAATCATTCTCTAAAGAATCGGAAGTATGTAAATATCCCAAAGCCTCATAGGAAGTAAACTCTTCTTTTTTAGAATAATACTTTCTTAAAGATTTTACAGTTTCACTCACATCATCTTCTTTGCCAGGTTCATCAGCTTTTATATCTTCCCATCTAGGATTATTTCCTTTTTCCCAGTCGTAAATACAGAACCAAATAACCTTATCTCCGCTATTTACAACTGCATTCTTTGCTCCTACTGAAGGTATAACTCCATTGATGCTGAACATCCATCCTCCTTTTTCCGGACCTGTAATTCCATAAACAGATGTTACCCATCCACCGCTACTTGCAACAAATTGATCTGTTGTAGCTTGCAAAGCTCCAAATGCAGTAAAGCCTCCATCATGTGTATCTTTTTGTATAGTAACTGTTTTAGGCACAGACTTTACCTGATAATTATCATCCTTATCAATTATTATAATCACTGTATCAA
>JAQVWY010000097.1 GCA_028709465.1 Tissierellia bacterium
TGTAAGACGTAGAGTATGTGCAGAAATTCCTATAGATATTGATGTAGACGCTGTAGGCGGTAATGCATGTGTAAATTTAGTTGCAACAAGTGAAGAAGGGTGTCAAGGATGTCCTCCAAATGGTGTAGTAATTTGGCTTTTCATTATTGACTTTGTGATTAATAATACATGCTCAATATAAATGTTTTGAGGTTTTTCACGATATAATTCATTTAAAGCATAAAGCAGCCAATGATCATGAATAATTGTGTTTATATCAGCATATTTATCTCGAACCTTAATTAGATAGTAGCTTGCCAGTTCAGCTGCATTAAGCCATTCTTTATTTCCATCCAACTGGTAAAGACGCATCAAGGAAAGTATTGCTTCTCCGGGATAATACTCTGATTTGAATTTATATATATCTTTAGTAGAATACTTTTGCTTTTGAATAATAAATTCTCCTTCTTTATTTTGAGCTTCGCAAATCCATGTTGCCAAACGCTGCATTAATTCCATATATTCATAATTTTTTGTTATTTGTGTATATTTAGCCAGCATAATAATAGCAAGAGCATTTCCGCCTAATTTTACAGTATCCTTTTCAACTACTACACTTACTTCATTTTCGTTAATTTCAAAACTTTTGATTTTTTCAATAATATAATTGATGGCTGATTCAGCCACTGTTAAAAGTTTTTCATCAGGCATTAATTCATAAGTTTCAAGTAATGAGTATGTTGTTCCTGCATGTCGCAAAATATTATATTCCTTTTTCTTTTTATTTTCTTCCGGCAAATAAGAATAAATATATTTTCCATTTTTCTTGACCACTTTTTTAAAATAATTATTTTTTGTTAAAGAAATTGCGTCTAACAGTGTATCTTTAGTTATCATTTGTCTCATTCCTTTCTTTAAGTACTCGCTTAATACACTGTTCTACAATTATACTTGAAACATTTCTTGGCTTACCGTATACTGGGAAATGATGTCCACCAATACCTGGTCTTGAGTTGACTTCTACAATAGTATAATTTTTATCATTAGGTTCTTTAAAATGATTATGTGCAAGGATATCCACTCCAGAAATAAATAGACCTGGAATAGAATTAACGGCTTTTTCTGCAATTTTCTTGAATAATGGGTGAACTTTATCTGTTACTTCAATATTTTCGGCACCTGTTCCTAGTCCACCTTTCCAATCAAGCTGTATATGAACACCTTTATCTGGTATGCTTGAAAGGTTATATCCTTGATTGTTTAGAATAGATAACCGGTGCTCATCGATTTTAATCGTGAGTTTTTCCAAATTGGGATTATTATTTAACTTATATTCATTTTTTTGTTTTATCAATGTTTCAATTGTATCAATACCATTGCCCACAATAGTAGGTGGGATTCCAATATAAACAGCTACACAACAGCCGTCTACAACTGTGTATCTAGCTTCTGTGCCGCCAATGAATTGTTCTTCAACTAGAATTTTGTTACTAGTAACTGAAACAGCATTATCCCATGCATTAATAAATTCTTTTTTATTTTTAACTCCAACAGAAACGCCTCTTCCTTTATTTCCATTAGCTGGTTTTATAACACTTGAAGGTAAAGACAGTGCATAGTTTAAAGCTTTTTCTTTCTCATGAATTGAGAAGCTTTTGCCATCGACAATACTTAAGCCAGCCTTCTTTAAAAATTTTCTCATAATGATTTTATCTTTAGCGATTCGTACAGCTACTGATGAATCATAAGATGATTCTGTTTCAAGTAAAATTACATTTTCTTTTCCTATATTAACAATAAGATATCCTTCAAAACGAGTAGGTAAATATCCCCTTTTTTCAAACTCCGTTATTAAAAGGTTGTGAACATTGAAAGGTTGATATTTGTATTCATTAGGTTTTTGTGATATAATGTCACTAATATTAAAATCATCAATTTTTTTGTTTTGAAAACTCAAAGGTAATTCAGGGTTATCTATATTAGTTGAAAAATAATACCCAATAGAATCTTTGATAAGATTGATTGCATTTTTTTTCGACAACATTTCTATTAAATTTCTATATTCTAATTCATTAATTGCACTTGACTGGTAATTAGTAATTAAATTATCAGTAACAATAGGATAAAAACGTGACTCAATACTCCAGTCATATTCATTTTCTTCAAACTGCAACTTGGCTATGGCGCTATAGGGTGGTGCTTCAAGTTTTTTGTATCGCCCTTTTGAGTTAAAAACAAAATTGCCAATAGAATAGGCTACATTTCCTGATTTGTTATTGTCAAAATCATTTAATATGTGGGGGCCATGACCAATTATATAATTAACACCATATTCTATTAATTCAGTGCATATGTCACGTATTTTTTCGTTTTCAGATGCAAATTGGTAATCAATGCCTTGCCAATGTAAAAACATAATTATAAATGAATTAGGATCCTCGTTGTGAATTTTATTAATAAGTTGATGCAGTCTTTGTAAGTTCAAAGAATTGATTCCCGGATTATCTTCTGTTGCAAAGAAGCTATACTTTTCTTGATAGAGTATGGAAGTATTCATACCACCTATAATGTAAATATTCTTTTTGCTCTTTTTTCCCGCAAGAGTTATTTTAAAAGGCTGTTCTGCTTCTTCAAGGGTTTTACCAGAGCCAAATGTTTGTATTTTATTTTTTTCCAATAATTCTTTAGTTTCTAACATAACACTAGGACCGAAATCCATGGTATGATTATTAGCAAGGCTTACTGCAGTAACTCCTATGCTTTTAAGTAATTTAATTAAACGTTCCGATTTATCGAAATTTGGATATTTTTTGTCTGGAAAATAAATACTCGGGTTATCTGCTAAAACTGTTTCAAGATTAAGAATTACATAGTCACTGTCATTAATAATTGGTTTAATTCCTTCAAAAAATGATTCTGGATTACTTTCAAGTCTTTGAAGTAAATCTTTCGACCCTGATTTTTGAATATACCAGTCCCCTAAACTTGTATCTCCAGCAAAAGTTATTATAAATTTTTTTTCCAAACCTAATCCCCCAATCTATTATTATAAAATTCTCTAATATTATATGTGTTGATGTTTTATAAAATGAATTTATCGAATGTTTTGTAAGAGCTTTTATGAACAAAATAGTGGATTTTGTTGAATCGTAATTAAATAAGTAACTAAGTCAATGAAATGACATAAAATATATAGAGGTCTTATTGCCTAATCCTTTAATAATCCTATTTACATATAAATATTTATATGAAATTTAAAAGAAGGAGAGAAATTAATGTTTAGAGATAAAAACAATAATGGAATAGATAGTTTTATCAATAATTGCAGTGATGACGGATGTGATGTAACTGTTTATCAAGATATGAATGTATGTGTTCCAATCACTGTTGAACCCTACGTTAACATGCATGAAGCGCAAGTTGAATGTATAGATGAGCCATATATAGTAACGTCTCCTTGTAATTCTAGGAATAAAAATGGAACATGCAGATTTAATTTAGCTCAAAAACTATGCATTATGATACCAATTGAATTCAGAGCAAAAGCAACTAGTGGTCCTACTTCAGTTGTTTGTGGTGATATATCAGAAGAAGGATGTCCTACAGATTGTTGTAATGAATGTGAGGATAATGTACATCAAAGATCACCTTTTAATTTTTATATAAAAGGTAAAAAAATAGAATAACATATAATAAGAGGACAACATAAAGAATTGATAACTTAAGGTATAAGATGTTTATATAAAGTAGTAATATGCTAGAGGAGGAATTAAAATTATGAATAATAGTGATATGGAAAAGTGTTTTAGTGAAGAGGATTCAACATTAACTCAACAAAATAATATTATTGAGGATGTAATAAAACTCGAGCAGCAATTAAAGGATCCTAACATTAAGTCTTTTAAAAAAACAATATATTGGAATCAACCAAATACAATGGAAAGTACTAACATACAAGATAAATTCTTAAAAGATATAGTTGATTGTCTTACAAGAATAGAATTTAAATTAGAAGATATTAAGAATTTTTTGAGTACCCCTAAATTTAAGTAAGTACTGACATATTAAATCATATTTGAACAAAAGGTGTTGTTGCATTAATAAATTAGTGTAACACCCTTTTTTGTATTATATTCTTTTTTAAACTAATTTAAATATATTCTAAAAAAATATATCCAGACCATGTAGCAGTATTTTTAACTCTACATATTATATAGCGAGGAGGGATATACTTGAAACCAAAGCTTTCTAAAATAAGTATAACTTATAATAATATGAGTTTAAGAGAAAAATCAGAAGAATTAGACATATTAGATAATATGGAACATTCAGTATGTGATGTTTCAGTACCTAAGGCAGAAGATGATGGTCTTAATGAAGAATTAATATCATTAGATAATGAACAAGAAGTAACAGTAGAACCATCAGCTGTTGTTACGGAACAAATAATTATGGAGGAGGTAAACAATCTAGCAAGTATAGAACTTACTGATAATCCCGATGCAATTTTATTATTAGAAACAATAAAAACAGAAATAGAAGAACAAGGTATAGAACTTAAGGATAATGAATCAGAGCTACAATCTGATACTGAACTTTCAGATATAGATAATAAGCTGGATGTTGTTATAGAACAAGAGATAGTAAATAACGATATAGAAAGTATAGAAGTTAGCGAAAATTCAAATGATGAACAAAGTATACTTGAAAGTAGTACAGAAAATGATTCTGCGGATTATATATTAGAAGAAGATATAATATCAAAAGATGAAGACATTAATCAGCCAGAAGCCATAATAGATCAACAGGCTCCAGAGTGTAATGATCCGTCTGGTAATTGCAGCGATTGTTGTACAATATTTGAAGATGCTAGAAGGGAAGTATTTGGATATCAGGCACAAACAATTACTTGTGAATGCCATGATATTTGTGTTGAAGATGTAAGGGATATTTGTGTTAAGGATAGAATATTAGGAAAGGTGGTTCCTTGTACTGCTAATGGTATGGCAGGGTGCCGTGGCGGATTTTTACCTGATGAACCACCAGAAATCCAGAGCTTGAGGGTTTTATGTGCTGAAGAATGCTTAAACCCAACAACTGGATGTGACCGTATTATTAATAAAGTTGAATTTGAGGTTGTGTTACGATTTGACAATACAATAGTTGTAGTAACACCAAGAGATGAATTTGAATGTATGTTTTATGAATTTGCAAGATTCCCAAGCGGTGTATTCTATAGTAATGATTTAACTGGAGAAGGATTAAATCAGTTTAGAAATGAATTGGCACAAATTGACGGTTCTTGTAAAGTCATAATTTTAGAAGATGTTTATACTGATACAGACGGAAATGACTGTTTTGTAATTATTGAGTATAAGGTTATAGATAAATTATGGAAGCATGAAAATCTGTTGGTGTCTGCTATAAAACCATATGCATTGCCAGGAGAGAATTTTAACTTTACAATTAAACAAGAATTCGCTCAAGGTCATAAATTAGGTGCTTGTCCAGGAGGAAGTTGTAGCGGAGTATAATAATAAGGGGCTAATAAAAGCCCTGTTTTTTTATAAATACAGTGTCGAATTGTGTAACAACATGTCTTTTTATTCATAATATATAGCAAGGTAGAGGGATGTATAAAATAATATATTTCGAAACTTAATAATTATAATATGAAAGGTTAGATTCAATATGTCAGAAGATATAATAGTTCAACAATCTGCTCCAGTATGTAATAATACATCTGGTAATTGTAGCGAATGCTGTTCAATATTTACAAATACAGATAGAAGAGCGGCTTTTGGTTACCAGGTAGAAACTGCTACATGTGAATGTCATGATATTTGTGTTGAAGATGTAAGAGATATTTGTGCTATGAATAGAACAGTACGACATGTAATTCCTTGTACAGCTGCAGGTAGTGCAGGTTGCCGCGGAGGATTTTTACCAGATGGACCACTGAATGTTCGAAGTTGGAGAGTTTTATGTGCAGAAGAGTGCTTAAGTCCAACAACAGGATGTGACCGCATTAATAACGAAGTTGAATTTGAAGTAGTATTAAGTGCTGGTAGTACTAATATTGTAGTTACTCCAAGGGATGACTTTTCATGCATGTGGCATGAATTTGCTAGATTCCCAAGTGGTGTACGTTTCCCTAACAACACAACAGGATTAAACCAATTT
This sequence comes from Tissierellia bacterium, assembly GCA_028709465.1. GTDB lineage: Bacteria > Bacillota > Clostridia > Tissierellales > Sedimentibacteraceae > Sedimentibacter. The sequence goes on from JAQVWY010000097.1 coordinate 6,163, forward strand.
AAAAATGAATTGTCACAAATAGATGGTTCTTGTAAAGTAATTATCATTAGAAGTGTAACAACTGAAACAGTAGGAAATGACTGCTTTGTAGTTATAAATTACACAATAATAGACAAGTTGTGGAAACATGAAAATCTGTTAGTTTCAGCTATTAAACCTTATGTTGGACCTGGAGAAATCAGCAACGTTACAGTTAAACAAGAATTTGGTCAGGGGCATAATATAGGTCCTTGTGCAGGCGGAAGTTGTGTATAAAGTAGTAATTTAATGGGCTGTTGCACTAAAAAATTAGTGCAACGCCTTTTTTGTATAGATATATATTAAGCTAAATTATAACACGGTATGTTCTAAAAATATTTTTAAACCTATAAAAATTAATATTGCACCACCTAATATTTCAGCTTTTTGTTTGAACATTTCTCCGCATTTTTTGCCTAGATAAGAACCGATATAAGAGCATATAAAAGTTGTAACTCCTATGTATAAAGCAGCTGATAGAATATCGACCTTTATTACTGCAAAACCAATACCTACAGCTAAAGCATCAATACTTGTTGCAATTGCTTGTATATTTAATGTCTTAAAAGTTAGTGTTTTTTCGCTTGTAAGACATGCTTCTGGTTCTTGTAGTTCTTTTATAGCTTCCACAATCATTTTTCCACCAATGAAACCTAGTAAAATAAGTGCAATCCAATGGTCTAAAAAAGATATTATGTCACTAAAAGTTAAACCTATAAAATATCCAATTACTGGCATAAGTGCTTGAAATAATCCAAAAGCTGTTGCAGTTGATAAAATTTGTTTTTTTGAAATGTTGGCATAACACATTCCGTTAGAAATAGAAACAGCACAAGCATCCATAGACAAGCCAAGTGCTGTTAAAAATAAAGTCATTGTTCCCATTTGTATTAACTTCTCCTTATAAAACATTGTCCTAATTGTAACATGTTATTTTTTTCAATACAAGTTTTTAAAATTTAATTTAAATATATTGTTTGATTTTTGTAAAAATTTATAATATTTTGTTGCATAAAAAAATTCATTCTGATATAATACTCTGGAAAGTTAATAATTACAGTGATTGGAAGCAGTAAGTTTGTACATATTTTAAGAGAGTCATCGGTTGGTGTGAGATGATATTATAAAAACTGAACTCGTCCAGGAGTAATTTAGTATTAAGAGTGAGGCAATTGCCTAAATTGGGTGGTACCGCGGAAGAATTCGTCCCAATGTAGGTAAAGGCTTTTTTTGTATTAGATAAACAAAACACATGGAGGATTTAAAATGAAAACATACAATCCAAAAGCCATAGAAAAAAAGTGGCAGGATATATGGGAAGAAAATGAAACTTTTAAAGCTATTGATAATTCTGATAAGAAGAAATTTTATGGATTAGTGGAATTTCCTTATCCCTCAGGAGTAGGACTACATGTAGGGCATATTAGGGCATATACATCTCTTGAGGTAATTTCTAGAAAAAGAAGATTGGAAGGATTTAATGTATTATTTCCTATTGGATGGGATGCTTTTGGACTTCCAACAGAAAATTATGCTATTCAAACAGGAATTCATCCAAGAATAGTTACTGATAATAATATTAAGGTGTTTACCCAACAATTAAAAATAGCAGGATATTCATTTGACTGGTCAAAAACAGTTGATACAACTGACCCTGAATATTATAAATGGACACAATGGATATTTGTTCAATTATTTAAACATGGATTAGCTTTTAAAGATAAAACTTATGTTAATTTCTGTAATGATTGTAAGGTAGTTTTGGCCAATGAAGAATCACAAAACGGTGTATGTGATAGATGTGGAAGTGAAGTAGTTCAGCTTGAAAAAGATGTTTGGTTCTTAAAAATAAGAGAATATGCAGATAAGCTATTAGATGGTTTAGATGATGTTAATTTCTTACCAAGAATAAGACTTGAACAAGAAAATTGGATAGGTCGTTCTTATGGGGCGGAAGTAGATTTTAAAATTAAAAATACTGATGAAGTTTTAAGAGTGTTTACTACAAGACCTGATACTCTTTATGGTGTTACATTTATGGTAATGGCACCAGAACATCCTTTGTTAGAAAAGTATGCTTCAAAAATTACTAATTTAGAAGAAATTCACAATTATCAAGATTCTGCTAAAAAGAAAACTGAATTTGAAAGAGTGCAACTAGCAAAAGATAAAACAGGCGTAGAAATAAAAGGAATTAAAGCTGTAAATCCTGTATCAGGGGAAGAAATACCTGTTTGGGTTGCTGATTATGTAATGATGGGATATGGAACAGGTGCAATAATGGCAGTTCCAGGTCATGATACAAGAGACTGGGAATTTGCAAAAAAATTCAATATTCCAATAATAGAGGTAATTGAAGGCGGCAATGTTGAAGAGTCTGCATTTACAGATGTAGAAGACGGCGTATTAGTTAATTCAGGTATGCTAAATGGTTTGAGAGTTAAAGAAGCTATTGCCAAAATGATAGATTATTTACAGGAAAACAAATTAGGTGAAAGAAAAACTAATTATAAAATGAAGGATTGGGCCTTTAACAGACAAAGATACTGGGGAGAGCCAATTCCAATAATTCATTGTCCTCATTGTGGAATGGTTCCTGTACCAGAAGAAGATTTACCAGTTACGCTGCCAAATGTTGAAAATTATCAGCCGACTGATACTGGAGAATCACCTCTTGCTAACATAGAAGAATGGGTAAAAGTTAAATGCCCGGTTTGTGGTAGTGATGCAAAGAGAGAAACTGATACTATGCCACAGTGGGCAGGTTCTTCATGGTATTTCTTAAGATATATGGATCCACATAATCATGATTCATTAGCTTCTAAAGAAAATTTAAACTATTGGGGACCTGTTGACTGGTATAACGGAGGTATGGAACACGTTACAAGACACTTGATATATTCACGTTTCTGGCATAGATTCTTATATGATATAGGTGCAGTACCTTACAAAGAACCTTATGTAAAAAGAACTGCACAAGGTTTAATATTAGGTCCAGATGGAGAAAAAATGTCGAAATCAAGAGGTAATGTTGTTAACCCTAACGATATCATTGAAGAAATGGGAGCTGATACATTAAGAACATATATAATGTTTATAGGTGATTATGAAAAATATGCTATATGGAATGAATCAAGTGTTAAAGGATGTAAGAGATTTCTAGACAGAGTATGGAAACTTGCAGAATTGATAAATGATGAAAATGGTTATTCAAAAAATCACACTTCATTGATGCATAAAACAATTAAAAAGGTCAGTGAAGATTTTGAAGCAATGAAATTTAATACAGCTATTGCTGCGTTAATGAGTGCTGTTAACGAATTTTATAATGATAATTACATTACTAAAGATGAATTAAAATCATTTATTATATTGTTAAATCCAGTAGCACCTCATATTACAGAGGAAATATGGGAGATGTTAGGATTTGGTGGAATGTTAAATCAAGCATCATGGCCAACATGGGACGAAGAAAAAACAATTGATGATGTTATAGAACTTCCTGTTCAAGTAAACGGTAAGGTGAGAGGGAAAATAGTTGTTTCAAAGGATGCTGATTTAGAAACATCAAGGGCAAAAGCACAAGAAGATGAAAATATTAATAAATATTTAGATGGAAAAGTTATAGTAAAAGAAATTTATGTACCTGGTAAAATATTTAATATAGTTGTTAAGTAGTAACAATAGAGGCTCAATTGGTTAGCGATAGATGGGCGATAGAGAATTCAGGAATGCAGATGAATCTGTTGCTCATTTTATTGCTTTATCAGATTTATTAAAATTATTAAAAAATTATTCTTGACAAATGTGAACTTTTGGTTTATTATTGCATAAAATATAAAAAATAAATGCGTTGAAGCAGAGAAAGATATTTGAATCATTCACAGAGAGTTGG
>JAQVWY010000098.1 GCA_028709465.1 Tissierellia bacterium
TGGACAATGCCCGTGAGGAACTGGGGAATAATTTTAAATCAATTTTTAGTTATCTTTGCGGACAGGGTTAAACTCTAAGGGGAAACCCTTCTATTACTACTTACACACTTTTTGGGATAGTGTCTTTTATCATTTAATTTCAACCATATAATTTTTTTATTCGTTTATGTATTTTAGTTGCAAAATGTAAAATAATTAATAATGTCTTATATTAAGAAACTTATTCCATCAAAGATCAAACAGTTTTTATCACTGTTTTTACAATTTGTACATGATTTCAGAATGTACTATAAACATTCTTCTGTTTTTACAAAAAACACTTATGAGAAAATCGAATCTGAAATTACACTTAGATATCATTCAATTGAAAAAGGCTTTTTGCATAACCCAATTAGACCTCGTTTTGCAAAAAAAAGGGTAGAGGATTTGATAAAATTAATCAAGCAGATTGATCTTAATAAGTATTGTTATAATATCCAAATACAATCTGCATTGTTAAATATGTGTAAATATTATGAATTCCATACAGAAAAAAGTATTGATATTTCAGATTACTACCTTAAGAGTGATTATGAGTCGTACAAAACACTTTTGGTATATAAAACAAATCCTATAAAACATCATTCTCTAGATTCGTTTTTTCAATTTAAAAACTCTAATTTCAGAGATTTTTCAATTTCAAGAGCAAGTGTAAGAAGTTTCACTGGAGAAAAAATTAATGTTGATGATTTACATAAAGTCATAGAACTTGCAAATCAAGCTCCAAGCGTATGTAATCGACAACCTGTGAATGTTCATTTAATAGAAAATAAGATATTGATAGACACGATATTAGAACTTCAAGGGGGTTTAAAGGGGTATTCTGCAAATTTATCCCAATTAATAGTTTTAACTAGTGATAGAAATTTTTTTTATTCCGCGGGAGAGAGGTATCAACTTTATATTGATGGAGGTATATATTTAATGAATCTCCTATATGCTTTACATTTTTATGGTATAGTTGCTTGCCCAGCTCATTGGGGTATGCCGTATCAAGCTGATATAAAAATGACAGATTTGCTGAATTTAAAAAACAGTGAGCAAATTATTTCACTGATTGCAATTGGGGTACCTACTAATGAATTTAATACTACTCTTTCATTGCGAAAGTCCTCTAATGAAAATTTGTTTATCCATAATTAAAATATAATGAAAATAGGTATACTAACACAACCATTACTGAATAATTATGGAGGTCTTTTACAAAATTACGCACTTCAAACTGTTTTAACTGAACTAGGACACGAAGTACTAACAATAAATGTAAACTATAAGGATATAAGTCAATTGCGAAAAACAGCTTCAATAATGAAAAGAAGCTCACTTAAGCTTTTTAGAAATGACATCTTAATTAATCCTTTTCCTTCTATAAAGGAATCTGAAATTATTGGAGAAAATACTCAACAGTTTATTGCAAAAAATATCAAAACAACTAAATTGATTAAGCATAAAGTTACTGAAAAGTTACTTAAGGAATATTGCTTTGACACATTCATTGTTGGTAGTGATCAAGTATGGAGACCTAGATATTCTCCCCAACTATCTACATACTTCCTAGATTTTGTTAGTGAGAATAATACAGTAAGGAAAATAGCTTATGCAGCTTCTTTTGGGGTAAGTAATTGGGAGTTCACACAGAAGCAAACTAAAAATTTAAGGAAATTAATCAAGTTGTTTGATGCTGTATCGGTAAGAGAAGATTCTGCTATTGATTTATGTAAGAAATATTTCAACGTTGATGCTTCTCATTTATTGGATCCGACCTTATTATTGGATAAGGAAATTTATAAATCACTTGTTAAGATACAGGATGTCAAAATGAGTTCAGGAAATCTTTTTACTTATATACTTGATAAAAGTGATAAGAAAGATGCGATTATAAATAAAATATCTCAAAAATATGACTTAAATGTTTTTGCAGTAATGCCTAAAAAAATGTTTTCTGATTCAGGCAAACAAAACATACAAGAATGTATTTTTCCTCCGGTTGAAGAGTGGATTAGAGGTTTCATGGATGCTAAATTTGTAATTACAGACTCCTTTCATGGTACAATATTCTCAATTATATTTAACAAACCATTCTATGCTATTGCTAACAAAAATAGGGGCTTAACTCGCTTTACATCATTATTGAAATTATTTAATATAGAGAATAGACTACTTTTTTCAACTGATGATATTGATAAGGATTACTCTAATGAGATAAATTGGGAGCATATAAATAAAATCATATCCCAAGAAAAACAAAAATCATTAAATTACTTAATGAATCAACTTAAATAGTTATTATGAATTCTAGTCTTGTTTCAATTATCGTTCCATGTTATAATCAGGCTAAATATTTGACTGACACTATTAAAAGTGTCATAGACCAAAATTATCAAAATTGGGAGTGCATAATAATAAATGATGGCTCGACCGATAACACTGATCAGGTTGCCAGTGAATTATGCAAGAAGGATCAAAGAATAACTCTTATTACACAAGAAAATGCAGGTGTTTGTACTGCAAGAAATAATGCTATACTGGCCTCACATGGTAAGTATATTTTATGTTTGGACGCTGACGATCTTATTTCTCCAAATTTTCTTACAGAAACTGTAACTTTAATAGAAAGTAATTCAGAAATAAAGATTGTTACAAGTACAGTACTTTATTTTCATGGTAAAAAAGGACAACTTACACCAAAATCATATAATTTAGATGTAATTATTGCAGAGAATCAAATAGTTGTAACTTCTCTTTTTCGAAGAAAAGATTTTGACAAAGTAGGAGGATTTAGTCTATATATGCAGGAAGGCTTAGAGGATTGGGAGTTTTGGATAAAAATATTAAAAAGTGGGGGTTTAATTAAATGTGCAAATAAGGCCATTTTCTATTATAGAATTAAAAAGAACTCCAGAAATGACAAAATTGATTTATTAAAAGCAAATAAATTAAGATTTCTAATTTGGCAAAATAATAAGGAGTTGTTTTCAAACCATTTTTTTAATCCTATGTTATCTATGGAGTATAATAGAATTATTAATTCCAGAGAGTATAGATTGGGAAATTTCCTTTTAAAACCTATTAGAAAACTTTTCCGTTGAAATTTTTATGTATCTTATTTTTTTAATACTCCTCATATTCATATTATATCTTTTTTTATTTACTTCATATATAAAAAAAGATAATACATCGTTGTTCTGTTCGTTGTTAATCATAACATGGCTTTACGATTGGATATTTATCAATCTTGAATATTTTTTACCGAGTGGATTAATTACTCTTTTAAAAATGTATCAAGAGTTTCTGATAGCAATAATATTTCTGGTTATTCTCGTTAATACTTTAAAAAGAGGAAAAGCTACAATAACTAAACTTGATAAGTTGTTTTTTTATTACATTCTTTTACCTTTATCAATATCATTAGTAATATCCATTGCTAATAAAAACGAATATTTAATTAGTGGAATAAAAAGTTTCATTACACCAATTTTCTTCCCTTACATTTTGTTTAAAGCAAAATTATTTGAAAATATCAATTTTAGTAAAGTTAAAGACACTTTTTCTTTAATCTTAATTGTAACTGTTTTATTTGCATTTTACCAATCAATTAGTTTTGATGGTGATTTATCAAAATTATGGTTTTACGAATTCATAAATCAAAAAGGTGATGTAATAGAGAAAGGGTTTTACAATTATGTAAAAGGCGAAAACTTGAGAGCTACATCATTCTTTGTTTCAGCAATTAATTTAACTACAATATCGGCATTACTAAGTTCATTTTTCTTGATTAATTTCTTGAGAAATAAAAAAATATCGCATTTATTACTTTCATTAATAGGAATCATTGGTGTATACTACTCAAGAACTAGAATGGGATATGCTATAATAGGTCTTGACATTGTGATTTATATATTTATGAAATGTAAAATGAAGAATTCTAATTTATTATATTTAGTTCCATTTATAGCAGTTTTTTTTACTTTCTACCTAATCTCCATCACTGGATTATCAGATCTATCCTCATTATCAAGATTAAATCAATATACTGAATTTTTATATAATTTTGAAATTATGGGTGCCGGGATCGGAGATTACAAATCAGTTTTTTCTTTTGATTCTTTTTATTTATGCACATTATATGCTATGGGAATCCTTGGATTTTCATTTTTTATTTTCTATTTTAAAATAGTGAATAAAAATTTAAAGATTACATTTAACAATATTAAAAACAATGATTCAGATAGTAAAAATATATTTATTATAGTTAATATATTGACTTTTATCTATGTTTTTGCTTTTCATCATATTGCTGGATCAATAATTCAGAATTTGTTGTTCCTTTTATTATTTTTGCAAATTTCAGAGTATTCAGAAAGAAAAGATATTAAAAATGACTGATGTTTTCTTAGTAGTTTTATATAAGGAAAGTTTGAAAACAAGTAAAACCATTTCATCTTTTCTAAATAGTAAAGTTAATTTTAGTAATATTAAATTGATAATTTGGGATAATAGCCCATATAAAATATTGGATTTTGATTTATTGAATAAAAACCAAATTCAATTTGAATACGAGTGGACGCCTGAAAACATTCCACTTTCAACTATTTACAATACAGTTATTGAAACAAATAAAGATAGTAGACTTTTGTTTTTGTTTGATCAGGATTCAGAATTCACTGAACTTTATTTTAAATACATGTATGATTCTGTAAGAAATGAGCCTAATGTGAAACTATTTATTCCATCTGTTTTTCATAATAATAAACTTGTGAGTCCTGGGAGATTTGGTTTTTACAAAGGTATGTATTTGAAACATAATTGTAAAGGCAAAAACAAGACTGGAAATATTATTGCAATCGCAAGTGGAATGTGCATAAGGTTCACAACTTTCAGTGAGGACCAAGTATTATTTGATGAAAATTTAAGTTTTTATGGTATAGATACTAAGTTCTGTTTAGATTATGCTAAAAAAAACAAACATTTATATGTCATAAATTATTCCTTAAAACATGATTTATCAATCTTCCAAGAAAAAGAGGATATAAATATAAAATTAAAGAGAATGAAAGACTATCAAAGATCAACGAGATATATTATAAAAAACCACAAAAATAACATCTTTTCATTGATACTGTCAGAATTATCTTGGACTATAAAAATAATATTATATTGCATGAAAAATAAATACAAGAAATATTTATTTAATTAATTTGTAAAATAAAAAAAGAAGATTATCGATAATAGTACAACTTTAAACAATATTCTTGAATTGGCTTATAGTAAAGACATTTCGTTATTGTATGGGAAACTATGTTTTCCTTTTAGGAATAAAGCGTTTATCCATCCAAGTAGTAGAATAAAAAACAAAAAAAAATTGTTTTATGAAGAGAATTTGAGTATTGATAAATCGTGTTATATCGATGCTCTTTCATCCGATGGAATAAATTTAGGAAAAAATGTTTCAATTGGAAAATATACTTGTATTGAGTGTACTGGATCTTTAAAAGATATGGGGAAGGGATTAATTGTGGGTAATAATGTAGGACTTGGTACTCATTGTTTTTATGGGTGTGCAGGTGGTATAGAAATCGGTGAGAATACAATTTTTGGTAATTATGTTACACTACATTCTGAAAATCACAGGTTTTCTGATAAAATTTTACCTATTCGTCTTCAAGGTGTTACGAGAAAAGGAAATTCAATAGGCATTAATTGTTGGATTGGAGCTAAATCTACTATTTTAGATGGAGCTAGAATTAACAATGGATGTGTAATTGCAGCTGGAAGCGTTGTAACTGCTGGAATATATGAAGAAAATTGTTTTTACAGTGGTAATCCGGCTTAATTAATTAAAAAAAGATTTTAATGATAGTTTGTTTTCATCTTCTAAGTGATTTCAGTGGAAGTCCAAAAGTATTAAAGACAGTAATTGAAGGGTTACTATTAAGAAATTACGAGATACATTTGTATACTTCTAAAAAGGGTATATTAAATGAATTTGATAATACTGAGAAGTTAAAAAAATACACTTATAGATACATGTTTAATGATACTAAGATCATCACATTTTTATCATATCTACTTATTCAAATGTACTTATTCTTTACATCTTTTAAATATTTGTTTGAAAAAAAATGTGTTTTTTATATCAACACTTTATTGCCTGTAGGACCTGCTTTAGCGGGAGCTATAATGAAAAAGAAAATTATATATCATTATCATGAAAATGCTGATATTAAAGGATATCATTATATAGTACTATCTAAAATTATGCAAAGGATCGCAACTCAGATTATTTGTGTTTCCAATGATCAGGCAGAAAAATTAGGTAATAAGAATAAAGTAATTGTTATACCAAATTCAACTTCTGTTGAATTCTATGATTATTTTAATACTGATAAAATAAAAAAACTCATTGAGCCTAAAACAGTATTAATGCTTTCATCACTAAAAAAATATAAAGGTATTATTGAATTTACAAAGCTAGCAAATAAAATGCAGCATTATGATTTTATGTTAGTAATCAACGATAACAAAAATAATATTCAAAAATTCTTTGACAGATATGGAATAACTGCTAGTAATAATCTTACTATTTTTAGTCAGACTAATAATGTTATACAGTTCTATGAAAAAGCTTCATTGCTTTTAAATTTGACTGATCCGAATGAAATTATTGAAACTTTTGGACTAACTGCTATAGAAGCTATGACAGCTGGTTTGCCTGTTATAGTACCTGAAGTAGGAGGTATTGCCGAACTGGTAGAAGATGGTGAAAATGGATTTAAAACGAATGTTCACAATTTAGGAAAAATAATGATTCAAATAGATTACATTTTAAGTAGCCGAAATATTTATGAGCGATTTTCTAAAAATTCAAAAAAAATATCACAGAGCTATTCATATCAAAGTATGATAGATAAAATTGAAGGTGTTATTAAATTTAATTTAATATGAAGACTATTGGGATTATAGGTACAAATGGACTTCCCGGCAAGTACGGCGGATGGGATCAACTTGTTATTCACTTAACTAGCAATTTAAAGGATAGATTTAATTTTATTGTATATACTAGTTATACTTCTATCGACAAAAATACAAAAGATTACAATGGTACTAAGCTAGTCAGGATAAAATTTAAGGCTAATGGTATTCAAAGTATACCATATGATATTGTATCTATGATACATGCAATTAGGTGTTGTGACGTTCTATTTATCTGTGGAACTTCAGGTTGTATCTTTTTGCCAATTATAAAGATGTTTAACAAGAAAATAATATTAAATCCTGATGGTCAAGAATGGAAGAGAGATAAATGGATTAAACCAGTTCAACTATTCTTAAAATTATCTGAAAGGATAGGTATAAATAATTCAACATATATAATATCAGATAATCAAATAATTAAGGAATATATAAGAAATGAGTATAAGAAAGAATCTACTTTAATAGAATATGGAGGGGATCAAGTCCTGAAAACAGGTTTAAGTGAAACAACTTCAAAAAAGTACGGTATTACTCAAGGAAAATATGCATTTAAGGTTTGTAGAATTGTACCTGAAAACAATATAGATATAATTTTAGATGCATTTAGTAAAAAGCCTAATACAAATCTAATTATTGTTGGTAATTTTGAAAATAGTAAATACGGTAAAAATTTAAAAATTAAATATTCTCCATTTCCTAATTTAAAATTATTGAATCCAATATACGATCAAGCAATTTTGGATGAATTGAGAAGTAATTGTGGTTTATATATTCATGGACATAGTGTAGGTGGTACAAACCCTTCTTTAGTTGAAGCGATGAATTTAGGACTTTGTATTGTTGCATTCAAAGTTGACTATAATATAGTTACGACTGAGAATAAAGCTATATATTTTGAAAATGAAAAAGATCTAATGGCTATAATCGAAATGTTTGAAAATAATCAATTAAATATTGTTTCTTATCAAAACGAAATGGGGAGGATAGCAAAAAATCGATATAAATGGAGTATAATAACAGACAAGTATGCAGAAGTTTTTGATCGATGAAGTTAAAGTAAATGAACTCTTCCTTAATCTTCTAAGTGCGGCTATCTTAAACAATCCAGTTGATGCTGATATGTTTGAAGGTATAGAAGCTACAACATGGAAGAGAATTGAAGGTATTGCAAGAAAACAAAGTGTGAATGCATTGATTGCAGATAAAGCATTGTCGCTTCCTGAAAAAAGTTTACCTCCAAGAGATCTAAGAATGTTATTACTTAGCCAAATAGAACAAACGAAAGCATTAAATTGTAAGATGACAAATGTTTTATTGCAACTAAAGTTGGATTATTCTAAAGAGAATTATTCATTTGTTTTATTGAAAGGGTTATCCAACGGAGCTAACTATCCTGCACCTTTATTAAGAAATCCTGGAGATATAGATCTTCTTATATATAAAAAAGGTGAATATGAGAAATCTATAAATTGGATTAAAAGTAAAGGCATTCAAGTGAAAATAGGTGATCCTATTAATTATAGCTTCATTTTTGAGGGGGTCAGTATCGAGAATCATAGACGAATAACTTTTTTTGATAATAAAAAATATGACAATCTATTTCAGAAATGGGAAAGAGAGTTATTTGAAAAAGAGAATTTTATATTTACAGAAATAGGAGGTCAAAAAATTAATCAGCTTCCAGTAGTGATGAACGCCCTCTTCATTTTCCAACATATGTTTAGACATTTTGCTCATATGGGAGTAGGTTTTCGTCAATATTGTGATTGGATACTATTTTTATCTAAATATCATAAATACATTGATTACGATTTATTCACAAGTATAGCGAAAACTTACGCTCTATTATATCCTATGCAAGTGTTTGCACGTGCCGCTGTGGAATATCTGCATGTGCAAGAATCGATATTTCCTTTTAAAATGATTGCTGTTGATAAATATTCTCATTTGGTGATTGAGGATATATTTAATGGCGGTAATTTCGGTTATCATAGACAGGGTGATAAACGACCAGAAGAAAAAATAAAAGGTATGTGGTATTCTTTCGTATCCACAATTAGGAGGTCAAATAAATTTGGACCTTTATCACCTCAACATATCAGAATATTACCTATAGTAAAAGTTGTTAATCGCTTGAAAATTTGGTTTTTTAAATGAAACGAATCCTCATCACAGGCATAAACGGTTTCGTTGGTACTAACTTCACCAACAGCTGGAGCAAAAATCACAAGTTGTTTGGACTGGATATTAGTCAGCCTGATAAAGACGGGGTGGAGCGTACGTTTGGTTGGGACAACCTGGGTAAGCTGCCTCCGGTGGATGCTATCGTGCATCTGGCGGGTAAAGCGCATGACACAAAGAATCAAAGCGAAGCGCAGAGTTATTTTGAAATCAACACGGGGTTAACGGAGCGTATCTTTGATTACTTCCTGCAGAGTGATGCTAAGACTTTTATCTTTTTTAGCTCGGTGAAAGCGGCGGCTGATTATGTGCCGGGGGATATTCTCACGGAGGATGTAGTGCCGGCACCTGTGGGTCCGTATGGTGAGTCGAAGATTAGGGCGGAGGAGTATCTGCAAAGTAAGATGGATATTGCCAAAAGTCGAGGTAAGAGGGTGTTTATCCTGAGGCCTTGTATGATTCACGGTCCGGGCAATAAGGGTAATCTTAATCTGCTATACAGCGTGGTGAGCAAGGGTATTCCGTGGCCATTGGGTGCTTTTGACAACAAGCGTTCGTTTTGCTCTATCGATAACATCAGCTTCGTGGTGGAGCAGTTGATTGTGAAGGAGGGTATCGAGGGTGGTGTGTATCACGTTGGCGACGATGAGCCTATATCTACTAACGAACTGATTGAGTTGATCAGTGAGTCAGTGGGCAAGAGATCGCACATCTGGAGGCTTCCTAAGGGTCTTATGGAGGCTGCCGCTTCTGTGGGTGGTGTGTTGCATCTTCCGCTTAACAAGGACAGGTTGCAAAAGCTTACGGAGAATTATGTGG
>JAQVWY010000099.1 GCA_028709465.1 Tissierellia bacterium
AAAATATAAAGCCTGGATAAGTTTAAGTTAATAATTAATTAAAATTTGGCAAAAATCAAATTTATAGGCAATAATAATCAAGATAACAATTTGAAGGCAAATTAAATTAGTGATATAATCTCCTCTATCACTAATTTTGAGTGTAATAATAAAGGTAAGGAGTGAAATTGATGGATGATATAATTAATCAAATTATTAAAATAGATTCTGTAGCTTTTGAGAATAAGGAAAAAAATGAACAATTTTTAATTAATAAGAAACAAGAGTGCGAAAATATAATTAATAATTATAAAAAAGAAAAAATGGCAATTGCTAAATTTAATGCTGAAGTAATTAATAAAAACATTAAAGAAAGTTCAAAAAAACAAGATGAATTAGATAATGAAAAAATTAAAAAGCTTACTTCAGACATGGAAATCAAGTATTTAAGTATTGAGAATAAGTTGATTGACGAAGTTTTTAATAAGTTATTTATATTGGAGGGTTAATATGAATCCATTTATGGCTTTTGATGCTGTCAATACTAAAATTATTTCTAGATTAGGAAGTATTTTAGACTATGATAAATGGAATAAGTATATTGAATTTTCTTCAGTTGAGCAGCTTATTGATTATTTAAAAAAACAACCTATAATTAACAAAAATATTGATTATTTAAAAAATAATAATATTAATAGAGAGAGTTTAGAAGTAATTCTTGGTAAAATTAAAACTATTGAAATTGAAGATTTAATAAGTTATTTTTCAGGACCTTATAAAGAATTTGTAAAATCAATGCTTATTGATAGTGAAATAAATGATATAAGCTTGATTTTTAGAAAAATTTCTAGAGGTGAATCCTTAGAAGACATAAAAAAAAGGTTCATACATTCAGAGAAATTTTCCCATATCCCCTTTGAAAAACTATTAACATCAAATAGTATAGATAATTTTACAAAAAACTTGAAAGATACACCTTATTATATAGGACTTAGAAATATTTCAAAGGAGGATGCTATAAATCGAGAATTTCACATTGAAATGAAATTACAAGGGGTTTATTACAATACAATCCTTGAAAAAGCAGATAAACTTTTTAAAGAGGACAAAGATATAGCATTTGATTTAATTGGATATAGGGTAGATTTTGAAAATATTCAATGGATTTATCGGGCTATTAAATATTACAACATTACACCTGAAGAAATCCTTATATATAGTCTAAAAGGTGGAAAAAAAATTAAATTTAATAGACTTAAAAATTTATGTTATGCAAAATCTGAAGAAGAATTAAAAAATTTAACTAGAGATTATTTAAAGCAGGATATATTTAAAGACAACTTAAGTTCAGAAATAAGTGTTAAGGATCATATGTTTAATTATTTAAGAAATAAGCATTTTAATAATTTAGGCTATTTTATTGCTTATATATTTTATCTAGAAATTGCTATTAATGATTTAACATCAATTACTGAAGGAATAAAATACAATGTACCAAAGGAAAAAATAAAAGAATATCTTGCATATAGATATGATGGACGGAGGGATTGAAATGGCTATTGAAAATATGTCTCTATTGCAGATAGTTGGCTCATTAGAAGAGATGCATTCTATCTTAAAAAAGCTTATTTTATGTGAAAATGTGCATTTAAATAGAGATACAAATATTATTTATACAAATAACTATTTAGTTCACCAATATGAATCAAATATTTTTTATAAACAATCCATAGAAAAAAGCATTGATTATGGTAATATTGAAGTTCAATGTAATAATAATATTGAAATTGTCAAAGATTTATGTGATGGACTCAATATTGAACTAAAAATAGATAAAGAGTATTTGGCAGATGATAGTTATAGTTTTGAAAAATCTAAGGAAGATTTAATAAAATTAGAAACTTCTATCGGTAAAAAGTCAATAATAATAAAAAACAAAAAAAATGAAATAGAAGAATTACAGTCAATTAAAGAAAAGGTTGAGTGCATACATGATAAAAGCATTAATTTTAACAGTATTTCCGATTTAAATTATTTTAATTATGAAATTGGATCTCTATCAAGTGAAAATAAGTGGCGATTAAAGAAAAATTATGAAAATTTAAGTGCTATAGTTCTTCGTATTGGAATTATTAAATCTTCAGTTGAAGATATGTATATAACCATTTTCCCTAAAAATTATAGGGAAGAAACTAATAATTTATTAAAGTCTTTAAATTGGAATAAGCTTACAATTCCAGAAGAATTTAATGGTAATCCTACTGAAATAGTTGAAAAAATTAATTTAAAAATTCAAAATTTAATAAATGAAATAGAAGAATTATCTAATGAGATTGAATTAGATAAAGAAGAAAATAAATATATTCTATATAAAATATATAATACTATCATCCTGGAACAAGAAATTATTAATCTTATAAAAAATATTGATTATAGAGATAATTTATTTATTTTTAATGCTTGGACTGAAACTAAAAATATATCAGAAGTTGAAAAAGCAATTGGATCAATAACAAATAAATTTATTATTACAGAAAAAAAGCCAGAAGAACTGGGATACCAATTATGTCCACCAACTAAACTAAAGAACAATTGGTTTACTAAACCTTTTGAAATAATAGTAAAAATGTATGGTTTACCATCTTATAAGGAAATAGATCCAACTCCATTTTTGGCAATTACATTTTGCTTAATGTTTGGAATAATGTTTGGGGATATAGGTCAGGGGCTTGTATATTTCTTGGCAGGTTTATTTCTTAGTAAAAAAATGAAAGATGCTGGTTCAATATTAATGAGATTAGGTGGAAGTTCGATTATTTTTGGCTTTGTATATGGAAGCTTATTTGGATTAGAACAGGCTGAATTATCTTGGCTGCCTAGCTTAATAGGGAAACCTTTAGATCCTAAAAATATACCTTTAATACTGTTGACAGGCGTTATTTTTGGAATTATCGTACTTACCATATCGTTTGTTTTTGGAATTATTAATGCATTAAAAAGGAATGATTTAGAAGAAGGTTTATTTGGTAAAAACGGGTTGGCAGGATATCTGTTTTTTATGAGCATGGTTATGACAGCTGTATCCATAACTGGCATAATTAATTTATCAATATTTATTCCAGTTATTATTCTAATACTATGTTTAGTTATAATGGTTTTAAAAGTACCTATTACGAATTTAATATTAAATAAAAGCCCTTTAATACCTGGAGAAGTAGGGGCATATTTTACTGAAAGTATATTTGAAGGTGTTGAAACAATATTAAATGCATTAAGTAATGGAATTTCATTTATACGTGTTGGTGCATTTGCATTAAATCACGCAGGTTTGTTTTTAGCCTTTTTAGTAATGTCAGAATTAACTGAAAATTTAATATTTAAAATTTTAATCCTAACATTAGGTAATATTTTGATTATGACATTAGAAGGGTTAGTAGTTTTTATTCAAGGGTTACGTCTTGAGTATTATGAAATGTTTAGTAAGTATTTTAATGGTGATGGAATAGAATATCAGCCAATTAAGTTAAATAGATTATAATATAAGGAAGGATAGAATTATGCAAATTATATCAATAATATTAGCAACATCAATATCAATTGGAACAATTATTTACGGTTATAAAGCTATGAAAAAAGGAAAAAGGGGAAGTATAAAAAAAGCAATTCTTACAACTGCATCAGCTTTTGCATTAGTAATGCTTGGTGCAATAGTCTCAACAATATTTGGAGGTAATGTTTTTGCAGAAACAGTTGCAAGTACTGCTCAAGCTGCAGGAATGAGCCTTGGTGAAGGCTTTAAATATTTAGCAGCTGCATTAAGTACTGGACTTGCAACAATAGGTACTGGAGTAGCAGTAGGAAGCGTTGGATCTTCAGCAGTTGGTGCAGTATCGGAAGATTCATCAATATTAGGTAAAACATTAATATTTGTAGGTATGGCTGAAGGTATTGCCATATATGGTATGATTATTTCAATATTAATACTGTTTGTATAAATAAATTGATTAGAAAAGAGAATATATATGAAGTCATTTGTAATAAGTGATAACAGAGATACATGGGTTGGAATGAGATTGACAGGTATTAATGGCATATTAGTACGAAATAGAGAAAACGTGCTAACAGCAATAAAAGAAGCTATGAAGGATGAAGAAATAGGAATTTTAATTTTAACGGAAAAAGTTGTAGATATGGCTGAGGAAGAAGTTATGGAGTTAAAATTAAAATGCAAAACTCCTCTTATCATAGAAATTCCTGACAGGCATGGAACGAGCAGAAATGGTGATACAATTAAGAATTATATTAGAAATTCTGTTGGAATTCGTATATGAGGTGATGATAAATGGTAACAATTGAACAAAAATTATTGCTTTTTTCAAAACTTCTTAATCAATCAATGAACCAATCCTTTGAAGAAGAATTAAAGGAATTGGAAAAACAATATAAAGAAAAACTTCAAAAAACAAAAGAAGAGGTTGATTTAGAAGCCAATAAAATAGTGGAAAAAGAAAATAAAAACTTTGAATTAAAGAAAAATCAAATTATTAGTAAATCAAAAATAAAATTAAAAAGAGAAACGATGCTTCTTAAAGAAAAATATTATAATCAATTTTTAAATTCATTAAAGGTAAAATTAAATTTTTTTGTAAATTCTAAAGAATATAAAAATTATTTAGCTAATAATTTAAAAAAATTAGATAATGAATTGTTTAATAATTACAGTAATTTAGTTATTTATCTGACAAAAATTGATTATGATAAATATAGTGAATTTATTAAAGAAAATATTGAAGAAAAATTTAATGTTACTTGTATTTTTAATTGTTTAGATACATTAATTGGTGGATTAATTATTGAAAACACTGAAAAAAATTATAGAGTTGATTTAAGCATTGATTCAATATTAGAAGAAAATAAATTGTATATTATGCAAGAATTATTTAATGCATTAGGGACAGGTGATATTAATGACTAAAGAAGGTATTGTGAAGTTAATTAATGGACCTGTTGTAAAAGGCATTAATATGGGCTCATTTAAAGTAAATGAAATGGTAACAGTAGGGAAACAAAAACTTATCGGCGAAGTAGTATCTATTGAAGGAGACACTGCAATTATACAGGTATTTGAAGAAACTGAAGGATTACAATCCGATGAATTAATATATTCAACAGGAATGCCATTTTCAGTAACCTTAGGACCTGGTATAATTGGAGGTATTTTTGATGGTATACAAAGACCTCTAGATAAAATACAGTTAATTAACAAAGATTTTATTCCAGAAGGTATTGGACTATTATCTCTTGATGAGGAAAAAGAATGGGATGTCATTATTATTGCAAAAGTTGGTGATAACCTTAAAGCAGGAGATGTTTATGCAACGATACAAGAAACAAGTAGTATTTTGCATAAAATAATGGTTCCATATAATATATCAGGTAAAATTAAAGAAGTTAAACAAAGTGGAAAATATAAAATAAATGATACTGTTGTAGTTATTGAAAATGGAAACAGTACTCATAATTTAACCTTATGCACTAAATGGCCTGTAAAAAAGCCTAGACCAATAAGACAAAGATTGCCTATTAATAAACCATTAATTACAGGGCAAAGAGTAATTGATAGTTTTTATCCAATTGCAAAAGGTGGAACTATTGGCCTTCCTGGTGGTTTTGGAACTGGAAAAACAGTTACCCAACATCAGTTGGCAAAATGGAGTGATGCAGATATTATTGTTTATGTTGGCTGTGGTGAACGCGGTAATGAAATGACAGATGTATTAGAAGAATTTCCGGCATTAATAGACCCTCGTACAGGAAAACCACTTATGGAAAGAACAATACTTATTGCAAATACATCTAATATGCCTGTTGCTGCTAGGGAAGCAAGTATTTATACGGGTATAACACTAGCAGAATATTATCGTGATATGGGCTATGATGTTGCGTTAATGGCAGATTCTACATCTAGATGGGCAGAAGCCTTGAGAGAAATATCAGGACGTTTAGAAGAAATGCCGGCAGAAGAAGGTTATCCAGCATATTTACCATCAAGATTAGCAGAATTTTATGAAAGAGCTGGCTATGTAAAAACATTAAACGGTCAAGAAGCTTCCATTACAATAATAGGAGCTGTTTCCCCAGCAGGTGGAGATTTTTCAGAACCAGTTACTGAAAATACCAAAAGATTTGTTACAGCATTTTTAGCCTTAGATAAAAAGCTAGCTTATGCAAGACATTTTCCAGCAATTAATTATTTAACAAGCTATTCTGGGTATATAAGTATACTTGAAGATTGGTTTAGAGAAAATGTAGCATCTGATATGATTGATTTAAGAAATAAAATGGTTAAGTTGTTACAAGAAGAAGAAAAATTAAATGAAATTGTTCAACTTGTTGGAGAAGATGTGTTGCCTAATGACCAAGCATTAGTACTTGAAACTGCAAGAATAATAAAGAAAGGATTTTTACAGCAAAATGCACTACATCCTGAAGACACTTATGTTAGTTTAGAAAAGCAATATAAAATGCTTAAAATTATTGATAATTTTTATGAAAATGCATTAAGCTGTATTAAAATGGGAATTCCAATTTCTACAATTAAAAGCCAGAACATTATACAAGATATTTTAAAAATGAAATATGATGTTCCTAATGAAAAATTAGAATTATTAGATGATTTAATATATAAAACAAATGAAGAATATAATAATTTAAGACAAAAGTATGAATAGAGGCGACAATATGAAAAAAGAATATTTAAAATTACAAAAAGTTGAAGGTCCTTTAGTAGTTCTTTCTAATATTAAAGATGTTGCCTATGGAGAAATAGTAAGCATTAAAGTAGATGATGGTGAAGTAAGAAAAGGCAAGGTTATAAAAATAGATGGCGATAAAGTAATAGTTCAAGTTTTTGAAGGCACATCAGGAATATCCACAGATAATACATCTGTAAAATTTTTAGGTGAACCTCAAACTATTCCGCTGTCAAAAGAAATATTAGGCAGAACATTTAATGGTGTTGGAGAACCAATTGATGGGGGATATGGAATATTATCATCCTATAAACAAAATATCAATGGACGTCCAATTAATCCTGTTGCCAGAAGATATCCCAGAAACTTTATTCAAACTGGTATATCAGCCATTGATGCTTTAATGACATTAATAAGAGGACAAAAGCTTCCAATATTTTCAGGCAATGGTATTGCGCATAAAGAACTAGCTGCACAAATAATTAGTCAAGCTAAGATTGAGGGAGCAACAAGTGATAATTTTGCCGTAGTTTTTGGAGCCATGGGTGTTCGTCATGACGATGCTGATTATTTTATAAAAAGCTTTGAATCATCAGGAGTGTTAGATCACGTTGTAATGTATATAAATACTGCAGATGATTCAATAGTTGAAAGAATATCTACACCTAGATGTGCACTTACAGCTGCAGAATATTTAGCTTTTAAACACAATATGCATGTTTTAGTAATACTGATGG
This sequence comes from Tissierellia bacterium, assembly GCA_028709465.1. Taxonomy (GTDB): domain Bacteria; phylum Bacillota; class Clostridia; order Tissierellales; family Sedimentibacteraceae; genus Sedimentibacter. The sequence goes on from JAQVWY010000099.1 coordinate 7,469, forward strand.
ATATGACTAGCTATGCAGAAGCATTGCGTGAAATATCTTCAGCTAAAGAAGAAGTTCCTTCGCGTAAAGGATATCCTGGATATTTGTATTCAGATCTTTCTACTATTTATGAAAGGGCAGGTATGCTAAAAGAAAGTGAAGGTTCAATAACGCTTATTCCAATATTAACAATGCCTAATGATGATATCACTCATCCTATACCAGACTTAACAGGTTTTATAACAGAGGGACAAATTGTTTTAAATAGAGGATTAAACCAAAAAAGTATCTATCCTCCTATTGATGTTCTACCATCCCTTTCACGTTTAATGAAAGATGGTATTGGTGCAGATTACACTAGAGAAGACCATGGAGATTTGCAAAGTCAATTATTTTCAGCATATTCCAAAGTGCAGGATATTCGAAGTTTATCACAGATAATTGGTGAAGATGATTTAGGTGAAATTGACAGACTTTATTTAAAGTTTGGACGGGAATTTGAAAATAAATTTATTGCACAGGGAAGAACTGAAAACAGAAGCGTTAAAGAAACTCTAGATTTAGGATGGTATATATTATCCATTTTGCCTGAAACTGAATTAGATCGTATGAAAACTGAATTAATAAATAAGTACTATGTAAAAAATAGGGAGCGATAATCATGGCAATACAAATTGCACCTACAAAATCTAATTTAATGAAATCAAAATCCTCATTGATATTATCTAAAAAAGGATATGAATTGTTAGATAAAAAACGAGTTGTGCTCATTAAAGAAATGATGGAACTAGTTGATAAGGCAAAAAATATTAATTCTGAAATATCATATGTGATTACTGAAGCATACAGGGCATTGCAAGAAGCAAATATAACCCTTGGTGTTAAAAATGTAGAGGACTTTTCTTATAGCGTACCAATTGATGAGAAATTTGACGTATTGATGAAAAGCGTAATGGGAGTTGATATCCCTACGGTTAAATATAAAAAAGACAATATACAACCAACCTATGGTTTTTTTAGCACTAATTCGTCACTTGATAAGGCAAGACATAAGTTTAGTGAAGTTAGATTTAAAATATATGAACTTGCAGAAATTGAAAATTCAGTATTTAAATTAGCAAAGGAAATTGAAAAAACTCAAAAAAGAGCAAATGCTTTACAACATATTCAAATACCAAAATATAAAGAGCAAGTGAAATATATACAGGAAGTATTAGAAGAAAAGGAAAGAGAAGATTTTTTTAGATTGAAAAGGATGAAGAAATAATAATGAGGGCAAATTGCCCTCATTTTAATTATCATTTGAATTAATTGTTTTTGTCATTAAATCATATCCAATTACAGTATTTTCAAATATTTTTATTGCATAATTTAAATATTCACCAGGGTTTGTAAGGGATGGGCTGTAGTGAGTTAACCATAATTCTTTAACATTTGAATCTTTAGCAATTTTTGCAGCTTCTGAAAATAACATATGCTTTTTGCTCTTTGCATTTTCTTTATTTTCATCATCTCCATACATCCCTTCACAAATAAACAAATCAGAATCTTTTACAATTTCATTTATTTTATCGGTAGGTCTTGTGTCTGTAACATATGATATTTTAATGGGATCCCTTTTTTCGCCTAACACCATATCAGGAGTTACTTTGTTGTTTTCAAATTCAACACTTTCTCCATTGTGTAGAAGTCGCCAAAGCTTTACAGGTATATTTAACTTTTTAGCTTTTTCTGGTAAAAAGCGAGGTTTTAAATTTAATTCAATAGAGTAACCTAAACAATTAATATGATGATTTAAAGGTATAGTTGTAATATTAAGTCCAATTTTTTCAAATGAATATGACTTATCAGGCAACTCAACGATTCTTACTTCGAAAGGCAAAAATCCGCAAACAATAAGCAAGCTATTGATTATTTTCACTTGCCCTTTTGGTACAGCTATATATATAGGTTCTGTTCGTCCAGCATTACCAATAGATAATAATAGACCAGGCAGTCCAGTCACATGATCAGCATGAGAGTGAGTTATTAATATTAAATCGATTTTAATTATGTGATGCCTACCCTTACTCAAAGCTACTTGGGTACCCTCACCACAATCAATGAGAATTGATTTACCACTATATTCAATTAAACTTGAAGACAAAAATCTATTTGGCAAAGGCAACATTCCACCAGTGCCTATTAATGTAACATCAATCATTCATTTCTCCTTGTATTTAAGAGATTTTTCTTATACGTAGGTATTGTATCACAACGATTCAATAAACACATGAACAAAACCAATCGTTTTGTTCATGTGCTTATTATAACTTATTATTTACCATTTATCAATATTTTATATTAGGTTATTATCTATAAATACCATAAATACCATAAAGACCATAAATACCAAACTACCCTGTGTCATTCTGAAGGCGTAGCCTGAAGAATCTCGTACTTCATATTAATATGAGCATTATTATAGAAATTAATGCAGATATTACTCC
>JAQVWY010000100.1 GCA_028709465.1 Tissierellia bacterium
GAACGAATTTTTTCAATTGCATTTTTTATTTGTACAATGGTTAGCGCAGGTCTAAAACTATATCCTGTTGATCTTTGAATCATGAGAAGCTTTGTTTTTAGTGTTATTTCTTTTATGGCACTTTCCCAGTCAATATCATTGTTGTAAAGAGGAATTTCTTTATATATTACTCCACATTCTTTTAAATTAAGGGGTTCATTCCCTTCTTCTCCTAACACAGTAAGCATTGTATCATATGGCTTACCAGAAATTGCAATAACCTCATCACCATATTGCAGTATTGATGATAATGTTAAATATAATGCATGGGTACCAGATGCTATTGATGGTCTAACTAGTGCATCCTCTGTATGAAAAATTGAAGCAAATATTTTTTCTACCTTTTCCCTGCCCACGTCATCATAACCATAGCCAGTATTCCAGTAAAAGTTTGTATAATCTAATTTTTGTTCTTGCATTGCCGATATAACTTTATACTGATTGTTTTCTCTGATTTTTTCTATTTTATCAAAATAATTTGATTTTATTTCAGATTCAATTTTTGTCACATAATTAAAAACAGTTTTGCTAATGCCAAACTGTTTACATAATATATCTTCTGTCAACATTTTGTTACTCCTCTTCATTTGCGAAAATACGTACAGGTTTAAAAGGTAAAATTGATGTTATTGCGTGTTTGTAAACCAATTGTTGTCCTTTGTCAGTTTCTATGAAAAGAACATAATTATCAAATCCAATTACTGTTCCTGTCAATTTATAACCATTATTTAAAAATATAGTTATAATAATTTTTTCTTTTCTTACATTATTTAAAAATGCATCTTGTAAATTGATAGTATTCATTTGTTACCTCCAATTTAAATGTTTTGTAAAATATAAGCATAAATATCCTTAACCGATTTGTCTATTTCATTTGCAGAAATATTGAACCATTTAACATTTTTATCTTTTAAAAACCATGTAAATTGCCGTTTAGCAAATCTTCTTGTATTTCTTTTCAATATACTTATACTTTCTTTAAGTTCAATATTGCCATCTAGGTAATCAATAATTTCTTTGTAGCCAATTCCTTGCATAGAAATTAAATTTTTATCATATCCTTTATTTAATAAACCCTTTACCTCTTCAATGAGTCCTTCTTTAACCATTTTGTCTACTCTTTCATTAATTCTCTCGTAAAGGATTTTTCTGTCCATACCTAATCCAATTAAAATTGGTTCGTATTTATTGCTACTTTTTCTAATATCGGTATTCATTTCAGAAAACTTTTTGCCAGTAATATCATGTACCTCTAAGGCACGAATTACTCTTTTTACATTATTTTTGTGAATTTTATCTGCTGATTCTTTATCAACTTCAATTAATTTTTTATATAAATAATCTTCTCCATATTCATTGTACATTGATTTATAATAATCTCTAATTTTTAAATTAGATTTAACTTTTCCAAAATCTAAGTCATATATTAATGAATTGACATATAAACCGCTTCCTCCAACTATAATAGGTATTTTATTTTCCATAAGCAATTTATCAATTAATATTTCAGCATCATTTTTAAATTCTGATACTGAATAATTTTCATTAGGATAAATAATATCAATCATATGATGATTGATACCTTGTTTTTCATCTTCTGTAACCTTAGCAGTTCCAATATCCATATATTTATATATTTGCATTGAATCTGCGGATATAATTTCTGAATTAAGTTTTTTGGCTAGTTCTACTGATGTATAAGTTTTTCCTACTGCTGTTGGACCAACTAATACTATTATCTTATTATCCATTTATTAATTAATCCTTTATTAGTTTTGTATTCTTTCAAACATTCTTTCTATTTCATATTTAGACATTTTAATTATTACTGGTCTGCCATGAGGACAGGTATAGGGGTTAGTTGTTTTACCTAAATCATCTATTAGTTTTTGTATTTCTGATGTATGAAGCTTATCACCTGCTTTGACAGATTTAACGCATGCATTTTTTATTATTCTACCCATTTCTAAATTTATATTAGAATTATTTAAATTACGTAAAGAATCTAAAATTGTATAAAATAAATCCTTTAAATTTGAGTTTATAAACAAAATAGGTATAGCACTAATAAGTATAGCATTATTTCCAAAGCTTTCAATAGGAAGTCCTAAATTATTAAAAATTTCTTCATTGCTCATAGCAAAAAAATAATCATCGTAAGATAAGTTAATTACCTCTGGTACTAATAATTCCTGCATCAGTATTTCTCTGTTATTGTATTGATGCAAAAATATCTCATAATTAATCCTTTCATGAGCAGCGTGCTGATCTATTATATATAGTTCAGAATTTAATTTATTTTCACATAATATGTATGTATTCATTAAAACTCCAATAATGGAAAGTTCAGGAATACTTTTTTTAGTTGAATTTTTAATTTCACTTTCTATAAACTTCTGTTGTTCATAATTTTTTGCATTTAATTGAGTTGTTTGTATAATATCTATATTATTATTATTTAGGATTGTTTCTTTTTCAAAAATCGAATACTCTTTTTCATTATTATTATCTATTATTTCTTCTTTCTCCATAATTGATAATTCTTTTTTTTCAATATTATCAATTGTATTGTAAGGATAAATATTACTTGTACTATTATTTATTGCTTCATCAAATATATTCTTGTTATCATTACACTCATGAATATCATCATTATTAAATTCAATTTTTGTAAAATTAATATTGTTTAATTTTATATTATCATATATTGTATCATTTATATTTGTTTTATCTTCTTTAAAATCGAATATTTCTTTATACTTATTTAATTTATTAGTTGTATTTTCATTTATTATATTTTCTTTTTTTATTTCTTTAATGATATTATTTTTTTTAAGCGTTTTATATATTGAATTTTTCACTTCTTTTAATATAAGCTCTTCATTTTGAAATCTCACTTCTGTCTTAGCTGGGTGAACATTAACATCAACTAAGGAAGGAGATATTTCTATTTTTAAAAAGCAAGAAGGATATTTATTTTTTGGAAGCAATGAATAATAAGCGGCTTCTATATAATAGTTTATGCGTTTATGTTTGATATATCGGTTATTTACAAATATAAGCTGATTTTTTCTGTTACCTCTATAATAGTTTAAATTTGTTGTATATCCTTTAATTTTAACCAAATCACTTACATAATCCACTTCAATCAAGGAATTATATAATTCTTTGTCATAAAGGCTTGAAATAGTATTAATAATGTTATTTGTTTTAGGAGTTTTAAATAAAACATTGTTGTTATTAATATATTTAAATGAAATATTTTCTTGACTTAAAGCTAATGATGTAACTATTTCATTAATATTGCTGCTTTCCGATGCATCACTTTTTAAAAACTTTTTTCTGGCTGGAACATTGAAAAATAAGTTTGTAACGGTGATTGTGGTTCCTACGGGACATCCTATATCTTCTCTGGATGAAACAATACCACCTTTAATATTAAGTTTAACGCCATAAATATCATCATTTGTTCTAGATATCACCTCAACATGAGACACAGCAGCTATACTGGCTAATGCCTCTCCTCTAAATCCTAGGGTAATTAGTGATTCTAAATCATTTGATGATTGAATTTTGCTTGTACAGTGTCTTTTAAAGGCTTCTTCTATTTCAACACTGTCAATCCCTTTGCCATTGTCGGTAATTCTTATTAAAGTTTTGCCTCCGCCTTTAATTTCAATAATTATTTCATCTGCCCCAGCATCTATAGAGTTTTCCACTAACTCTTTAACTATTGATTTTGGATTTTCGATTACTTCACCAGCAGCTATTTTATTAATGGTTTCATTGTCTAATAAATGTATTATACCCATTTATACACCTTCTTAAAATACAATTTAAATATAACTAAATATTCTTTGTCTTATCAATTATGTCATCTAGCAGTGTTAGCGCCATGACAGGAGTAACATTATTAATATCAATATTTGCAATATTTTCAATTAAATCCTTGTATTTTTTACTGTCATCATCCTGTTTTTGAAACATGGAAACTTGAAAGTTATCAGATATTCTTTCTTTTTTCCTTTTTGCAAAGGGTTTATTAATATCACTTTCATCTAACTGCACTAATATTTCTTTAGCTCGGGAAACTACTTCATCAGGAAGACCTGCTAAATTTGCTACTTGTATTCCATAACTTCTGTCAATGCTTCCTTCTGCTATTTTACGTAAAAATATTATTTTATCATCAGATTCTTTTATTAGAATTTTATAATTTTTAACGCTATTTAATTTGTTTTCCAATTCAGATAACTCATGATAATGAGTTGCAAACAATGTTTTAGCTTTTATTTTTTTTGTAATATATTCTACAACGCTCCAAGCAATACTTAATCCATCATAGGTGCTTGTACCTCTGCCTATTTCATCTAGTATGATTAGGCTGTTTTCAGTAGCATTGTTTAATATATTTGATACCTCTGACATTTCTACCATAAAAGTACTTTGTCCTTGTGACAAATCATCAGATGCCCCTACACGAGTAAATATTTTATCTAGTACGCAAATTTCAGCCTCTTTAGCAGGAACAAAGCTTCCTATATGGGCTAATAATGCAATTAATGCAACCTGTCTCATATAAGTTGATTTACCTGCCATATTAGGTCCTGTAATTATTGACATTCGATTGCTTTTATTATCAATATACGTATCATTAGGAACAAACATTTCATTTTTCATTAATCTTTCAATTACTGGATGTCTTCCATCAACAATGTTTATGTATCCTTTATTATTCATTACAGGTCGTATATAATCATTTTTAACGGCAGTAATAGCTAAAGAATTAAGAGAATCTATTTTTGCTATGTTTCTTGCTGTTTTTTGTATTCTTTTAATTTGTTCTTTAATATATTGCCTTACTTCAATAAACAAATCATATTCTAATTTCATAATTTGTTCATCTGCATTTAAAATCTTGGCTTCCATTTCTTTTAATTCAGGAGTTACATATCTTTCACAGTTTGCCAGGGTTTGCTTTCGAATGTAGCTGTCTGGTACATCTTTTAAGTAGGATTTTGTAACTTCTATGAAATATCCAAAAATTTTGTTATACCCAATTTTCAAATTTTTAATTCCAGTTTTTTCACGTTCTGAATTTTGCAATGATGAAATCCATGTTTTTCCGTTTATAGTTATTTCCTTTAATTCATCAAGTTCTTTGTTATAGTCAAATTTTATTACTCCACCTTCTTTAATTGATATGGGAGGCTCATCTACTATTGATTTATCAATTATTTCATATATGTCACTTAAAGTATCAAGTTCTAAAAAAATATTTGATATCATATTAGATTTAAGCGAGGAAATTTCTGATTTTAAATCTGGTATTCGAAAAACAGATTGCTTTAATGCTATTAGGTCTCTACCATTGCAATTACCATACACTATCCTGCTTATTAATCTTTCAATATCATAAACACCTTTCAAACATTCCTTTATATTATTTGATACTATTACATTTTCATAAAGTTCTTCTACTGAATCTAGCCTATCATTAATCATGGACATATTTTTTAAAGGCTCTTCAATCCATTTTTTTATTTGTCTTCCACCCATTGATGTTTCTGTATTATCTAATACATGATATAAGGTTCCAGATCCTTTTTTGCCTCTTATAGTCTCTAATAATTCTAAATTTTTTCTCGTGCTTGAATCTATTTGTAAAAACTCTCCAACACTATAGAAATTAAGCTTATTTATGTGTTCTAAGGATGTTTTTTGAGTTTGGTTCAAATAGTTTAAAAGCATTCCTAGAGATATTATAGCATTTATATTATCCGTTATTCCAAAGGAATCTAAAGATACAACATTAAAATGATTTAAAATAATTTCCTTATAATCTGTAAGGTTTAATATATTATTGATACATGTTATTTTATTGTCAAAAATTTCATTGTTAGTAAAGCAATTTGATATTATTTCAGATGGAGTTATTTTATCAATTTCTTCTAACAATAAATCATATTTGTGATTTTTATCAAAATCACTTAAAGAAATATTTTCAGTTAAAAACAAATCACCTGTGGAAACATCTACGTAAGATAATCCAAATCCATTATTTATATAAATACAGCATAAATAATTATTTGTTTTTTCATCTAACATTTTTTGATCTGTAACTGTACCAGGTGTTATTACTCTAATAACGTCACGTTTCACTATTCCCTTAGCTTCTGAAGCATCTTCTATTTGCTCACAAATAGCTACTTTATATCCATTTTCAATTAATTTAGAAATATAATTATCAACGGCGTGATAAGGAACTCCACACATAGGAGCCCTTTCTTCTTGTCCACAATCTCTTCCTGTAAGAGCAATTTCTAATACTTTTGAAGCTATAATAGCATCGTCAAAAAACATTTCATAAAAATCACCAAGCCTATAAAGCAATATGCAATCTTTATACTGGTTTTTTATGCTAAAGTATTGCTCCATCATTGGTGTATATTTTGCCATAACATAAGTCCTTTCTATAAAGTTCTAACTATGTTTCTTTGCTATGAATAACCGTAATATTATGTCATTCTGAAACGCAGGTGAAGAATCTCACTTAAACATATTTATAGATATTAATCATAATTTAAATTCCATATTAATCTACAGTTATTCCTTCCATATGGAATGTCTTAACATTTGTAATTTTTACATTAACTATTTTACCAATTAAATCTTCGCTTCCATTGAAGTGAACAAGTCTGAAATGTTCAGTTCTTCCAGTCAATGTATTTTCAGTTTTACTTAAAGATTCAACTAATACAGGAAAAACCTTGCCAATGCACTGTTCATTTTTGTTTAATACTATTTCATATAAAACATCTAATAACTTGTTAAATCTTTCATGCTTTACTTCATCTGGAATTTGATTATCCATTACAGCAGCTTTTGTTCCTTCTCTTAAGGAATAAAGGAATGTAAATGCTGAATCATATTGTACCTTTTTAACAATATCTATTGTTTCTAAAAAATCTTCTTCGGTTTCTCCAGGAAATCCTACTATTATATCAGTAGTAATAGCAATATCAGGTATTGCAGTTTTTAATTTATCTACTATTTCAAGATAATGTTCTTTTGTATATTTTCGGTTCATTCTTCTTAATACATCATTGCTACCTGCTTGTACAGGCAAATGAACATGGTTACAAACTTTATCGCATTCTTTGATTGCTTTAATTAAATCATCAGATAAATCTTTTGGATGTGAAGTCATGAAACGAATTCTTTCTATGCCATCAATTTTATTTAATTCATATAAAAGCTGTGCAAATGTAAATTTGTTTTCTAAATTACTTCCATAAGAATTTACATTTTGACCTAATAAAGTTATTTCCTTGCATCCATCTTGTGCTAATGCTTTTACTTCATTTATTATTTCAATAGGTTCTCTTGATTTTTCTCTTCCTCTAACATATGGAACAACACAATAAGTACAGAAATTATTGCATCCATAAGTTATGTTAACTAAGGCTTTAAATTTAAATTTTCTATTTTTAGGCATATTTTCATATATTAATTCAGTGTTATCAATTATATCAACACTCTTTTTATTATTTATTTCAACATTATATATTAAACCTGGTAACTCATGAATTGTGTTTGTACCAAATATGATATCAACAAATGAAAAAGATTTAAGAAGCTTTTCTCTTATTTCTTTCTTTTGCATCATACAGCCACATACAGCAACCAGCATATCAGGTTTGTTTCTTTTTAATCCTTTTACTTCCCCAAGCTTACCAAATACCTTAAGTTCAGCATTTTCTCTTATGAGACATGTGTTAAATATTACTAAATCGGCATTTTTATCATCATATGTTTCTTCGTAACCTATGGATGTAAGCATACCTGCAATTTTTTCTGAATCATGTTCGTTCATTTGACATCCATAAGTTAATATATGATAAGTTTTTCTTCTTCCATTCATTATGAAAAAATGCTCATTTTTATTTTTAAGTTCTATTATTTGTTCACTAACTAACTTTAATTCTTCCTTCTTCATTTGTCTCCAACTTTCTATAAATCATTAATTTAAATATATAAAAGCATTATATCATAAAGCAATACATAAGTATTGCATCACAACGATTCAATAAAATAAGTCGTAAGTCTTGCCTCACAACTATTCAATAAACTTTTTAACAAATCCATCAAAACAAAACAATAGGTTTTGCTTCAATAATAGTATTTATTATATCATTTTAGAATAATTAGTTCAATAAAAAGTTCATATGGTTACTATTCAATAGTAATATAAAATCAGATGCTGTAATTATAAAAGGCAATTTCAAATAATGATTCAAAATTGCCCTTTTAGTATTTATTCTATTATTACTACATCTATACTATTTCATTTTCTAAGGGTGATGTGGCGACAGGAGGTGACACTATTAATTACTACCGTCATCTGACCCTTTTTTACGAAATAAAGACAAACTGCCGAATCCACTAATAATTGCCATATAAAAACCCAAGTCGTACCACCAACCTGTATTTATAACTTCATAAACTCTTATGTTCTTATTAAATAATCCTATAATAAGTGAAATTGGCGCAAATAAAATTAATTTACTCTGTTATAAAATATTTTACAATATTTACATTGCTAACACAAGAATTATTAAGCAAAATATTATACTAACTGTTATTGTAAGAACAGTATGAGGCGATATAAGAATTATATAACTAATTAAGTTCATAATCTCTATAAAAATTCAATCATTTGCTTTTTAATTTTTTAATTCTTGTTCATAACCTTTCCACTACAAATCCTTTAGTAATTAATAATTTGCAACTATATCAAGGAATTTTTTCTTATCTCATTTAGTTCATCTACATCAAACAACTTTAGTTTATATAAATATAAATATTCCTCAGAAACCCCACTATTAAATAACAATAAATCGTCTGTATTAATTGTAATAACTATACCCTTATCATATAATTTTCTTGCAGGGTATTTTTTCATCTCCCTAACTGCTCCTAATATATAATTACTACTTGGGCATATGTTTAATCTTATATTTTTTTCTTTTATTAGATCCATGATATATTCATTTGAAACAGCTCCAATACCATGTTGTATTTCATCAACTTCTAATATTGCTATTGCTTTTTTCACATTTCTATAGTCATGGAATTCTCCAGAATGAACTTTTAATTTAAGACCTTTCTCTTTAGCAAACTTATAATAATCTTTGAATTTTTCAAAGTTTTCTTTAGTTTCATCACCATATAAGTCTATTGATTTAAATACACCACTTTCTATACAAGGTATTAAAAGTTTATCTAAATTTTCGTTGGTTATACTTTTGGGTATTCCTACTTCTGGTCTAAAGTCTATATGTGCATTGTACTTGTTTTTTATATTAAGTATTAAACTAAAAAATTCTTTCTTATCGGTAAAACGCATGAGTTCGTGACAATCAATACTGGCCCCTAGTACTTTTACTCCATCTCTTATAGCTTCTTTTACGGTTTCTTCTATAAGAAATTTTATGTCCTCTTTATCATTGATAAATTTAATAGTTTCATTAAAAATATAGTCATCTAAACCTTTAAGACCATCTATTTTATTAGGTGGCTTATTTACACTACCCCCTGCCCATTTATTAAAAGTCGTAAATCTCATTCCTAAACCACAATGATTATGTACATCCCCCTTGGATACTTTACTTATTTTGGTTAAGTCTCCCTCCTTTAAACCTGCTTTAAACAATTCATCCTCTATTTTTTTCACGCATATTCTCCTCGTATAAAATGTATAGAACTACTTTTTAAGTGCTCTAAACATTAATTTATTTTTAGCAAATCATAATAAAATTGAACTAAAAAACATATTCAAATCTACCCTTGCTGAAATGACAGAGCTTAATG
>JAQVWY010000018.1 GCA_028709465.1 Tissierellia bacterium
TCGTTTAATATTCTTGCTCAAGATAACGCATAGCATTATCTTTGTCTTTCATTACTTTTTGTTCTTTTATTTTTAGAACTCTCAAAGGTTTCTTATGCTGTTTTATTGTCTATGTTCTCTGTTGTTTGTTACTATCACTCTGTGACAGCTTTGCTAGTTTATCATACCTGCGTTTTGTTGTCAAGAGTTTTTTTAAAACTTTTTTTGCTATCTTTTTTCATTTCCTCGTTAGAGTAACTTCTATAGTTTATCACTTTTCAAAATGAATGTCAATATTTTTTATTTATATTTTTCTATTTTTCGTCAACATTTTACTTGTTTTGCAAAGTGCTTTTGTATTATAGCTCACTTACAATGCTTTGTCAATCCCCTTTTTTTAAATTTTATTCACCTTATTTACCTTTAATAAAATAGTTATTTACTCTTATATCTAATCTATATAATATGTAATAAAACTTCAACCTTTGATATTAAGAAAAATAAAGATAATATTTATAAAGATCTACTAGTTAAATAAATTCCACATTTCTTCAGTCCCATAGGATAATGCCCAAACGGAAAAACCAGATAAATTATAATTATTAGCTATTTCAATTCTTCTTATTAATGATGTTTCGTCTTCATTCCATATATTATATGTTATTCCATCTATAGTTTTTTTACCATAATTCTGTTTAGTTAAATCATCAAATGTCAAATCTATTCCTAATTCTTCAATTACATCTTGAGCCGTTTCAATTCTTAATGCAGTTGTTTTTACTAATTCATTATTATCATTTACTTCCCATAATCTAGTGTAAAAAGGTATACTTAATACAATTTTCTCCGAATTAGCATATTCTAAAATATTCTTAACCCCATATTCTACCCAAGGTATAGATGATACAGATCCTACAGTACTAACATTTTCATCATAGGCCATGAGCATAATATAATCAGAGTAATCAGCTATTACATTTCTATCGTAACATAATGACCAATTTTCAGAATTAGATAATATTGTTATATCTATAGACATAATAATGTCTTCTTCTTTTGCTTTACAATATAACTCTTTAATAAATGCGGAAAACACATCTCTATCTTTTAAGTATATATTTTCAAAGTCTATATTAATGCCATCAAGACCTTTACCTTTAGTAATTTCAATTATCTCATCAACCACTTTGCTTCGTTTAACACCATGATTTAAAATCTTATTTGTTAGATCAGGATCAAAACTATTACTAAATACTCCCCATATGCTTTTATTAGATGCTTGTACATAATCAATATAATCATCACTGGCTATATCTATAAAAAATTCTTTTTCATCATCTTTTAAATCAAACCAAGTAGGAGCTATAATATTTATAGAATCAGGTATAAAAAATGGCTGGAATTCTAATATAGGTTTATATAATAAATCCCAAGACATTTTAATTTTCTTCCCTTTGTTTAAAGCAGGAAATAAAGATAATTTAGTATTAGATTTAGCTTTAATATGAGCTAATTTAACAAAACCAATTATATTATCCTTTGTTCTGCATAAAATCCACCCATTATTTTCATAATCATACACGTATATATCTTCACCAACATCTACCTTTTTTAATGTATTAGACATATTTGAATAATTGGTTTTAATTTTAGTTTTTTTGATTATTTCATATTTGCTAATATTTTTTTCTATAATAATATTCAAATTATCTTCATCTATATATATGTGATTTTCATAATTATCTTTTATAAAATTAATATTAAATAATAACACATCATCTTTTATAATAAATATATCTAATATATTATATGGAACATTATTGTAGAAAGCTTTATTATCGTTATAGTTTATAGATTCATAATTATAATTGTTAAATAAAGATATTCTTTTATAATCTTTATCCCAATAAAAATCTAGTATTTTATTCTTCATTAAATAATCGGCTGAAATGTAAATTTGCTGATTAAAATATAAATGTTCATATTCGCTGTCTCTAATTCCATCAAAATAAACGATTATTTTTTGTGAATTTCTAAATGAAGCTTCATCTAGAAATAACTTTTGAACAAATATAATTATTAATATTAATAAAGCCACCATTACTATAGAACCTAAAAACTTTTTCAAAAACATTACCCCACTATTAAATATATTTTTCAATCTCTTCCTTAATACTTAAAGCGACTACATCATTTGGATTTATTTTTAATGCAACTTCAATATCTTCTTTTGCTCTGTCAATTTGCCCATTATATAATAGGGCAACTGCTCTATTACAAAACACTTCACAATTTCCTGGATCAATATTTAATAGTGTAGTAAATAATTCATTTGCCTCAGTATATTTACCTCTGCATATTTTGCACAAGCCCAGTTCACTAAGAGCTTCTTTTTGATTTTCATGAATTTTTAACACATTCTCAAAATATGTTTCAGCTATTTTATAATCGCCTAATTGCCTATATGCAAGCCCTATAAAAAACAATAAATTCCACCATCCGCTAAATTCATTAACAAGCGGCAACAATAAATCCAATGCTTCATTAGGTTGGTCCTTAAGAACAAGGTTATAACCATTTTCATAATCCACATATACTTGTAGACTTTTTAGCTCGTTTCTGATTTCCTCTATTCTGACTGCATCATCATCAAGTTCTTGATGTTTGCTCCAAAAGGCTTGTGCCTTAACATATTGTTGTCTCAATTTATAATAATATCCTAATTTATAATAAGCTAATGCAAATTTTTCATCATAATCTAAAGATTTTTCGTAATATGAATGAGCTTCCTCTAAAAAATTAGAGCTTTCTTCTTCAATGTTTTTTGCATCTTTATCCATACCTCTTTTTTCAAGGACCGATGCATATACGAAACAACTCTTCTCATTTTCCGAAATATTTAACAGCGCTTTGCCATATATAACACCATCATCATTTCTATTATCATCAAATTTATTTATACACAGCATTATGTAAGGTGATAATTCAAAGTTAAGTTTTTTTAGCATATTATGATAATCAGGTAAATAGGGAAAAGATATATCCGTTCCCTGTATGCATATTATTCCATCAATAATGTTATTGATAGTTATTCCTTCACTATCACTTTGATGTTTTATATCATCTAATAATTTTTCAGCTCTAACTGGAACTGGCATTTCTTTTTTAGTTATATATTCTAAATTCTTAAATTTAATTGAAGCATCTTTTTTAATAGTAATAAAAAATATATCATCCCTTTTCTTTTCAAAGTATTTTTTAAAAAATTCTTTCCTTTTATCCTTATTATTCATTTTCATTCCCCTTAATTATGTGATTTACATTGTATGTTTTACATCTCTCAAAAATATTATTTTTATTATTAAAAATAAATACTACTAATTCTTCACCGATTTTAACTAGTCTAAAATTATTAATTATCCGATCGTCCTTTTGAGCATTTTTAAAATATTTGCTTCTAAAACTTTCATCATTTGCAAGCTTCCTTTTTATAACCTTATAATTATCCTCATATTCTCTGTTTAGAAATCCCGGAAGCTCTTCATACTGGTTATTAAATACATAATCATATCTCATATTATCAACAAATTCACAGGTTAATTTATTAATTTCCTTTATATAATAATAAAAAATTTCATAAAGTTTTTTTCTGCTGTGAGAAACTTTAAATAAATTGTTTCTTTGCCAATATTCACTGAAATCCTCATAAAAGTCAAATGGTGAATCAGAATAAAAATTATTTACAACATAATTTAAACAATTCGCAAAATATTTTTCGTTATAATACTTATCAACAATCTCTTCAATTTTCTTTAATTTTAAAAGCTCTTTTATACTGATATACTTTGTACATATCACTTCATATGGAGCTGTTTTTCTATATTTTATTTCGTGTTTTTTTCTTTCTTCGTAAATTTTAGTTCCTTTTAGAACTTTTAAAAAACCCAACTGTATTTTTTCAGCATTAAGTTGATGTATACCATTAAAAGATTTTTTTAAAGTTTCATAATCTTCATAAGGCAAACCTGCAATTAAATCTAAATGCATATGTATATTATTGTTTTTTCCTATATTGCTAATAACATAATATAATTTATCAATACTCATATGCCTGTTTATTTCCCGTAAAGTGTCACCGTTTAATGATTGTACTCCTATTTCAAATTGAAACATGTTTACTGGCATTTTTTCAAGAAATTTAAGAAATTCATCATTAATAATATCTGCTGTAATTTCAAAATGAATGGTCATATTATTAATGTTGTTTGAAGCGATATACTCCATAATTTCCATAGATCTTTTATAATCTGCATTAAATGTTCTATCTACAAATTTAATTTGTTTAGCATTAGTTTTTAAAAGCAGACTTAAATCTTTCTTCACTCTTTCTAGAGAAAAATTCCTTGTTCTTTTATCTATAGAAGACATGCAAAATGAGCAGCTAAAAGGACATCCTCTTGAGGATTCGTAGTATATTATTTTATCTTTAAACTTTTCATCTTCATCATATGGATATTTTATTACATCTAAATTATCAATGGGCTCTCTTTTATCATTAATAATTATATTTTGATTTTCTCGATAAGACAATCCCTTTATTTCATTTAATTTATTATAAGATGATTGGAATGAAGTTAAAAATTCTTTAAAAGTAATTTCTCCTTCCCCAGATATTACATAATCTACATATGGTGATTCCTCCATAAATTTATTAGTTTCAAAAGAAACTTCTGGACCACCACAAAGAATTTTAATACTTGAATTAGCTTCTTTAATTATATATGCTATTTCTTTTACGTATTGGATGTTCCAAATATAACAAGAAAAACAAATAATATCTGGGTTAAAATCAAATATTTCATTTAATATATAATCAATTTGCTGATTAATTGTAAATTCTTTTATTTCAATATTATATCCATCATTTTCGCAGAAATTTTTTAAATATCTTACTGCTAAATTTGCATGAATAAATTTTGAATCAAGTGTTACTAGTAAAACTTTCATATTTTCACCCTATATAGTCCTAATTTATTTTTAAATACAACTTCGTTATCATTTCTTTTAAATACTGTACATTTACCTAACAAAGGATGATTAAAATCAGTATTATGTAAGTATTCCTTTAAATCTGGTATTATATCTTTTTGATACTTAAGTTTTTCAGGATTTAAAATCCCTTTTCTTATTTTTAAAATATATGAAGCAAAATTATTTAAAACAGATTCATATCCTTTGTAAATATCTTTTGATTGATATGTATTCGATTCATTAAAAATAAATTGTAATGCTTTGAATTTAAATATTCTATCATCTGAAAAGATATTTTTTTCAATTAACTTTATTCTTTCTTTTTCAAAGTTTATAAAATAATTATTGTTTGCTTCTATATTATATTTATTAAACAAATCTTTTAAAGAAAATTCTATCAATCTATTTTTAGTATTTACATTATAATTATCAATATCTAACGGTATAGAAGAATTAAAATATTCGTAAATTGCAGAAGAAATAATTATTGAATCTAATACTGTTATTTGATTATTTGTAAATATAAAAATGTTTTTTAAAGCTTCTTCTATTGAAATTTCATATACTGTATTTGACAATATTATTGGTAAAATTTTATATTCTAATAAATTATCCTCTAATGAAGATATCTTTTTATTCTCAAAATAATTATCTAATAAATTATCATTTGCTGATTTATAGTATTTAAAAACTTCAAGTTCCTTTCTATATCTTACCCTATCAAACATACAACCTAGTCTATCTTCATAAGGAACTAATGATTTTGAAGATATTAAAAACAATTGAAATTCTATTCCTGCAAATTGATTTGTAATACTATCTTCATAGCAATATTTAATTAAGTTATACATTTTAGATAGCATATTATTACCCCTTAAATTAAAATAGAATCTACTTTTGCTGTAGATTCCATTATACAATTATTTTTACAAATTTACAAACTCTTCTTTATAGCCCTTTACAAATCCTAATACTTTAACTGAATATTCGCTCATAGCAGAATCCCCATATGTAGAACGACCTTGTGCAATATAATCCTCTAATCCTTGCTGACCTCTGTTGTAAGCCGTAAGTGTCTTATTAATATCATAATTATATAATTCATTCAAATATGAAAGCTGTGTTATTGTAAGTTTTAAATTATATCTTGTATCAAATAATTTATTTGAATCGTATACATATCCTAAATTTTGTGCAATAGGCTTTGCTGTGTTATCCATCAGTTGTCCAAGTCCTCTCTCTCCAGATTCACCTACTGCAGCGGGGTTAAAATCACTTTCAGTTTTTATAACTCCAAGGACAATAAAAGGATCTAAATTGTTTTTCCTACATTCTCTTATAATAAATTCGCAATCATCATATTGTAATTTAGATATATCAGAAATATATCCAATAAGCTTTTTCTCATTTAAATATACATCTCTTAAAATATATATTATTGAATCTCTTCTTATTGCATTTGTATTTGAAACTGATGGTAAATGTTCAGCTTCAACAGTCATTGTCATAGATTTCATTATAATATATGAACTAATACAAACAATCAGAAGTGTAGTTAAGTATTTTTCATGTTTCATCTTTCCACCCCCACATTATTAATAAAATTATATTTACTAATAAATAGGGAGTCAATGACAGAAGGACTCAAGAATTGCAATACTATGTCTTATTTTGGCATACTTACATTTTTTCTGGTGATTCCATGCCAAGGAGTTCCATACCAACTTTTAATACTATATTAACAATTTTTGTCAATAAGATCCTTGCCTTTTTAATACTTTCATCTTCTACAACTATAGGGCATTCATGATAAAATCTGTTAAATTCTTGGGCTAATCCTACAATATATCTTGTTATATAAAACGGTTCATATTTATCATGTGCAACTAATACAGCTGATTTAAAACCTTCTAATTTCTTAATTACATTAAATGATTCTTTGTCTGTGAGTAAAGAAAAATCTACATTATCATCAACCTCTATTTCGGCCTTTCTTAGCAAACTGCAAGTTCTTGCATAGGTGTATTGAACATAAGGTCCTGTTTCACCTTCAAAGCTTAAAGTTTTGTCCCATGAGAACATGTAGTCTTTTATTCTATTGTTAAATAACTCTTGGAATATTACAGCACCAATACCAACCTGTTTAGCAACTTCTTCTTTGTTTTCAAGATTTGGGTTTCTTTCTTCTATTATTTCAGCAGTTTTTTCGACTGCCTTTTTAAGAACATCCTCTAAAAATACAACCCTTCCTTGTCTAGTTGACAATGCGCCATCTTCCAAGCTCACAGTGCCAAACATTACATGAACACAATCATTCGCCCAGTCATATCCCATTAACTCTATAATTTTTCTCCATTGTTCAAAGTGAAGTTTTTGTGGAGCCCCAACAACATAAATATTCTTATAAAAATCATATGATTTCTTTCTATACATTGCTGCTGCGATATCTCTCGTTACATATAATGTGGAACCATCACTTTTTTGAATTACTGCATCAGTTAAACCATATTCTTGTAATTCTACTATTTTTGCCCCTTCAGAATCTTTAAGTAATTGTTTATCTTCTAATTCATCAATAACTGCTGGCATTTTATCAGAATAAAAACTTTCACCAGCCAATGAATCAAACTTTATGCCAAACATATCATATACTCTGTTAAATTCTTTTAAGCTCACTTCTCTAAACCAAGCCCAAAGTTTATGTGCTTCTTCATTTCCATTTTCTAATTCCTTAAACCAATATCTCGCTTCATCACGATATTCTGGATATGTTTCAATTTCTTTGTTATATCTTACATACAGTTTAAGCAATTCTGGTATTGGATTTTTTTCAATTGCCTCTACAACTTCTGTATTTCCCCATTTCTTGTATGCAGAAATCAACATACCAAATTGAGTTCCATAATCCCCCAAATGATTTATTGCAATGGTATTATATCCTAGATATGTATATATTTTATGAATTGAATTTCCTATAAGTGTTGATCTTATATGACCAATATGAAATGGTTTTGCAATATTAGGTGATGAAAATTCAACTATTACAGTTTTACCTTCACCAATATTAGTACTTCCATATTTTTTGTATTCCTTAAAAGCTTGTTTAAGAATTTTTTCTGCAAAATGTGCTTTATCAACAAAAAAATTCACATATGGACCAGCGCTTTCAATTTTATCAAACTCTTCATGTCTTCCTATTTTTTCTACTATTCCAGCAGCTATAACTGCCGGTGATTTTCTGTATTTTTTTGCAAATTTAAAACAGGGTACGGCATAATCACCCATATCTTGATTAGGTGGTATTTCTATCATTTGAACTACTTCATCCATAGTCATTTCTTTTTCTATAGATAAGAATAGTTCCGCAACCTTTTCTTTAAAGTCCATTCTGTCTCCTCCAATAACCTTATGATCCAGTAATATTTTTAGTAATAATATCACAGCAATATTCCAAAGTCAATAACTACAAAATCGAATGTTCAATTCTTAACAACATTCTTAATAGTAATACCTTAAAGAGCATAAGATTAATTTTAAAAGATTAATACTCCCACCCCATTTCTAGAACGTAAAAATATATCATTTTGCGACTGAATATCAAAAAAAGGTGAATATTAACATTTCACTAACTCTCGTCACAAAAATATATTTATATTGTTTTTTTAAATTTAAACTATATAATATATATTGTTTGTATAAATAATTTGGAGCTTATTATGGACTTTTTAATATCAGTTGTAATTTTTACGTTATCTCTTATTATCAGCTTAATAAAAAATATTTCAATTTTAATCCCTTTGATTATAGGTATGATTTCATTTGCCTTAACCGCTTTGCACAAAGGTTATAGTATTAAGGCTGTCATAAGAATGATTCTTAAAGGTATGAATAAATCACTTGCTCTAATGCCTATCTTTGCTCTTATCGGATTTATCACTGCTGTCTGGAGAGCAAGCGGTACAATTCCTTTCTTTGTTTATTTTGGTACAAAGCTTATGAATCCGAACTATTTTATATTATTTGCATTTTTGTTGTCCTGCTTGGTTTCATTCGCTCTTGGCACAAGCTTTGGAACTGTTGGCACTATTGGAGTTGTATTAATTGTTTTGGCAAAGGGTGGGGGCGTTAACACAAGTGTTGCAGCAGGTGCAATTGTATCAGGAGCATTTTTTGGAGACAGGTGCTCTCCAACATCTTCAAGTGCAAATTTAGTGGCTACTGTTACAGACACTGAATTGTATGATAATATAAAGAGGATGATGGTGACAGGATTAATACCTTTTATTGTCACAGTTATTATTTATTTATTTTTATCGAAAAATAACCCTATTAATATTACTGACAGCGCATTATTAAATGATATTTCTGTTTATTTTAATTTAAACTATATTACAATGCTGCCTGCAATAATAATATTTATTTTTGCATTCTTAAAGAAAAATGTTAAAACTTCCATGTTCTTTAGTGTTATAACCGCATTTTTAATTTGCTTATTTGTTCAAAAAATGGATTTTGCTGATATTATTTACACTATGTTATTTGGATTTAAGCTTGAGACTGAAAACACATTATCAAGTATATTATCAGGCGGAGGTTTAATTTCAATGCTTAATGTTTCCCTCATTGTTTTGATTGCATCTTCCTATTCGGGAATATTTGAAGAAACAGGAATTCTCAACAACATCCAGGAAATTTTGAAAAAAATGAGCAATAAAACAGGTATATATTTAACCACAGCTTTCACCGCTTTGGTAACTGGAGCTTTTTGCTGTAATCAAACGCTACCTGTATTATTGACATATCAGTTAATGAATAAAATTTATGTTGAAAATAACTTAACAAAAGAAGATATTGCAATAGATTTGGAAAACACCGCTATAATGACATCTGAACTTTTTCCATGGAGCATAGCAATTGCTGTTCCTCTGGCAACCTTGTCAGCAGATCCTGTAAGTATTTTGTATGCAGTATATTTGTATCTTGTTCCTTTAATCAACATAATTAGACTGCCAATGTTAAATACACATTCTAAAACAATTTACTGTAAAAGAAAAATTTAAATACCCTAAAGAATACAAACTCTGTTAAAGGTCTAACTCAGTTTCCCCATCACCTTGTGTAATATGCCATTTTTCATGGCCATTAATTTCATTTATTGTTAATCTATCTGATAACACATTTGCAATCATCATATTGTTTTTAGGAGGTTTTCTTGTGATCATAAAACCATTTTCTAATAAAACTTTTTTATAATTTCCATAAAGTCCTGAACCAACAACTACATATTCTAATCCATTATCATAGCAATATTTTGAAACGCCATTAGCCAAAGCTTTAATAAATCTGTCATTTGTTGGATCTGTGAAAAATTCCACTGATGATGTCATTTTAGAACCATTTGCCATAGAATTATGAAGTATTGCAAATCCTATAATTTCATTATTTAATTTTGCTAACAACGTAACATAGTTTACATCAGGTCTTTGATTGTATCTGTAATTTAAATATTTATAATCTCTAACTAAAAGCACATTATATTTATCCTTGTATTTATCCCAACAATCCTGAATTTCTTCAGGTACTATATTTAATATTTGGTATTTTATATCCTTATCCATTTGTGAATTAAGCTTGCTTTTCATATATGTTGAATAAAATCCATTACCTATTGATGATAAAAAACCAACTTTAATTCTTCTTTTAAGTATATTTGTTATTAGTATTGGTTTAACATACACTTCCTTTTCAAAAAGTGTAGGCCAACCAAATCTTTGATATGCTGGATATGATTGATCATTGGCAAGTCCAATCACCACATCAACTCCATCACTCTTTCCTCTTTCGCATGAATTTTCAGTCATTTTCTTAAAAATACCTTGCCTTTTATAATCAGGATGGGTCATAGATTTAACTGAATGAGCAGCAATCAAAGTTTTACCATTTATGTATAATTCATTAGGAATTAATCCGTCACAACCAATAATCTTATCTCCTTCTTTTAATAAATACATCATATTACCTGATTTATTATAAGGGTTTTTATCAAAAAGCCATTCATACATTTCCTTTTTACAGTTTGTACCTTCTCCAAAGGAAATTACTGATAAGTCTTCAAAACCTTTAAAATCTCTATTTATATCAAATTTTACTATTTCCCGTTCCATTGTTCCTCCAATAATCGTCTATTATTATGTATTTTTTGTATTAATTATAATATATAGTTAATGAAAATGCAAAGTAATTAAAGAAATTCCAGATTTGGGACATTAAACAGGACGAGTCTATGACATTAATTCAAAAATTCGTCCTGATTTACTTTTATTGGGCATCAACTCAATGGTTAATTAATACTTTTTTCTTATTTAATGTGGTTACTACAAATGAAAACATACCACTGAATATTAAGCTGAAATAAAAGTTAATCCCTCTCCATAACAACAAAGCAGTTGAAATTATATTAGGAGGGAACAAATGTCCTAGCAACAAAACAAAGCCAACTTCACTTGCCCCTGCAGTTCCTGGAGTTGGTATAAAAGATACTGCCATATATAAAAATGACTGTAAGCATATTATATCAATTATATTGGATTTATTTAAATTAAGTGATTTGTACACAAAAAATGTTGTACTGAAAAATACTGTTAGCTGTATAAAAGTTATCAAATACATTTTTATTGTATAATAATAATCTTCTTTTAATTTGCCAATGCTAATTTTGTATTCTAATATGAACTTTTCAGTTTTATTCATTAGTTTTTTTACATCTTTCACAATATGAATCTTAAATAATAAATTAAAGAAAACTTCACAAATTTTTAATAAAATTTGCTGATTAAATGCTATCAATACAAATGCGCTAAGCATAATCATATTCAATGTTAATCCAGTGATAATAAAGACAGAAGCGCTGTTATTAAAACTAGCCAAAAACTTTATTTTATAAATAGCAAAACAAAGTGAATAAATTGTTACACCTATTTGAAAAAGCAAAAATTTACTTATAAGGATTGCTGTTCCATTACTTAAGGAAACATCTCCATCTTTTAGAACATATAACTGAACCGGCTGCCCTCCAGAAGCTAACGGTGTAATATTACTATAATATTGTCCAATCATTGTAACTTTCACTGCAAGCCAAAAAGTCTTTAAATTTCTTTTGTTATTAGTAAATTTTATTATTAATGAATAAATCATAGCCGCTTCTAGCAACCAAAATATAAAAATAAATGCTAATGCAATTATAATGTAATTTGTATTTATATTTTTTATTATTTTGAATAAATTAAACAAATCATTATTTTTAAACAATATAGCCAACATAATCAATGCTGAAAAAGCAACGAATGTTATTCCAAAAACTTTTTTTAATTTTTTAAAATTCAAATCCATATTTAAATTACCTCATTAATGACTGATTCAATAAACAACAACCTGTCATAATTCAGTGTCCTTTTTATCTTTTTAATATTTTTATGAAAATAATTTACAATATCGGGATTGTTTTTATGATAATCTAATATATATACCAAATTATCAAGTTCTTCAATAATAATACCTATTTTATTTTGTTTTACAAATTCAATATTTCCTTTTTCTTGACCAATGTTTGAATTTATTACTATTAATGGTAATTCTTTATTAATTGACTCAAATATTGTTACACCTCCTGGTTTAGTAACAATAAAAACTGACTCATCCATCATTTGATTTAAATTATTTACATAACCATAAATTTCTATATTAGAATATTTAGTATCAGATAGCTTCTTGTACAGTTTTTCATTTCTACCTGTAACAATTTTTATCTTATAGTCTTTATAATTATTAAGTTTATAAAGCAAATCTTTCGAAATATTATCAATTCCACTTAGCACAATTAAAATTGTATTTTTATCATGAACAGAAAAATTTATATCTTTATTAATAAATTCTTTTTTAACAGGTATACCAGTTACTATTATAATATTTTTATCTACTCCCTTATCTATTAACCTGTTTTTTATTTCATTTGTAGGAACTAAATATTTATTTGTTTCTTTATAGATCCACTCCCAACTGTCTACTACATCAGTAATAACCGTAATTAAATTAACATCAACATTATATTCCTCTTTTATTTTTGCAACTATGCATGAACATAATGGAAACGTACTGATTATTAGATTTGGTTTTTCAATTGCTATATATTCATAAATTTTTTTATAACATAGGTTGCTAAAAATATTATCTATTATATTATTTTTATTATTTACTTTTATGTCATATAATTTATTATAAACTGATGGGTAGCTTTCTGTCAGTTCAGAGTACATCTTTGAACTAAAATTTTTCACCTTTGGATTTAATATTTCCAATATATCTGCAATAACAATTTTTACATGTTTATATTCAGATTCAATTTGTTCTTTTAAGGCTTTTGAAACACTATTGTGCCCCATTCCAAAAGATGCAGTTAATATCAAAATATCAGTCACGTAAATCCCCTTCTTCATATGTTTATTAACACCTTTCAAACAATAATATATTCAGTAAATATAATATGTAATTAGTATACTATGAATTTATTAAAATATAAATAAAATTGTATTAATTTTATATAAAAATATGATGAAAATCCCAATTCTCTTGATAAACTATCCCTAATATTAATTGAGGATAAAAATTGTATTTCCTCTATTCTATTTGTCTGTTTTTCCTTATACAATCATATTAAACTATACATATAAAAATATCAATGCAAATAACTTGTTTATTTGCAGCACCTTTATTTTGATATTGTGTCAGAAGTAATTTTGAAAATTAATTCTATAATTATTAAAGTACATATTTTAAATTGTAACATATAATAAGTTAAAACTATTGAAAGGCAGAATTATTATGAAAAACTCAATTTATTATAACCAAAATTCTAGACCGACTTCAGCATTTAATATTAATCCAAATATGCTTAATTATAATGTTGGTGTTCCTATTTCATTAGCAAAGTCTTTAGAAGGAAAATACTTTGTAGGAATAGCAAGTAACATGAAATTTGGAGAAGCTACGAATGCATGGGCAAGACTATACAATCCTCCTGATTCAAATGTAAATTTATATGTAAATGTTTGGACAGCAGGTAATGTTACTTTAACACCATTTAGAATACAAATTTGGTTTAACAGCGATGCTAATGGAATAATAGAAGAGTCTAATAATGTTACTCCTTCCAATACAGTTATCAAACCATTGCCAGTACCTAAAATTAAATTGCAATATGCTAATGGTGTAAAGGGTTTTCCTGAAAATGGGATTTATGCTTTTGGCAGAAATGGTATAGCAAATGAAACCATAGTATCAGAAGAGGAAGGAAAATTTATTTTCCCGCCAGGTGGTTCATTTTTAGTTCAGTTATCAAATCCTGCAACTCCAACGCAAGCAGCATTTGGAAGAGTGGCTTTTGGTTGGTGGGAAGAACCTATTATTTAATGCAGAATCCAGAATCCAGAATTCAGAATGCAGAATTAAAATAATTTGCTTGTGTGGAATTATTGGAATAGGTGATACAGGAAATTAAGATAATGCAAGGAATGCAGAACTAGATTTTTCACAAATCTGCATTCTGCATTCTCAATTCTGCATTATTTAAACGTCACTATGGTTACACCGTCTCCACCTTCATTGAAATTGCCTAGTCTAGCTTCTTTCACATGTTTATGCTTTTTTAAAAATTGTGTTACACCTTCTCTTAATATACCCATGCCTTTGCCATGAATTATTTGAACTTCATTTAAGTTAGACATAAATGCATCATCTAAATATTTGTCTATTTCTAATAAGGCTTCGTCTAAATTTAATCCTCTCACGTCTATTATAGGATTTATTGAAGATGTTTTTAATTTTATAATTCTCGATGTTTTAGCAGATTGTGATTTTTCTTCATCTGATTTCATTTTAATCAAATCTGCTTTTTTAACTTTTGTTTTAATTAAACCTATTTGCACCATTACTGTTGGTAAGTCTACATCAGAAATAATATATCCTTTTTGATTTAAAGTTTTTACATGTACACAATCTCCCTTTTTGAGAGGAGTATCTGAATCTACTGTATCTTGTTCATATATTTCTTCTGTATATGGATTTTCTGATAATTCCTTATTCTTTTCATTTAAGCTTTGTCTTAATGCATTGACTCTTCGGCTTTTGTCCTTATCCATTTCTAAATTCAATTTTTTAAGCTCTTTAATTATTTCAGCAGTTTCCTTTTTCGCTTGTTCTACAATTTTTCTCGCCTCGTAATTAGCCTCATTAATAAGTTTCTCGCTTCTTTCTAATGATTTCCTTTCCTTAGAAATGAAGTCAGCATGCTTTTTCTGGCTTTCTAAGGTGAGTCTGTCGATTTCGTTTCTTTTTTCTTCAATATATATTCTATCATTTTCTATTTGCCTTAAGGCATCTTCAAATTCAACTTTTTCTGTTTCAATATTTTGTTTTGCTTTTTGAATAATTACTTCACTTAAACCAAGCTTTTTTGAGATTTCAAAAGCATTTGATTTTCCAGGAACCCCTATTAGCAACTTGTATGTTGGACTTAATGTTTCAACATTAAATTCAACGCTGGCATTTTTCACACCATCTGTTGTTAAGGCATAAAGTTTCAACTCACTGTAATGAGTAGTTGCAGCAGTAGCAATTTTCCTTTCATGCAACGAGTCAAGAATTGATATGGCAAGAGCTGCACCTTCAACTGGATCTGTTCCTGCACCAAGCTCGTCAAATAAAACAAAGGATTTTTCATCTACCTCTTTCATTATTTTAACTATATTTGTCATATGGGATGAAAATGTACTCAAGCTTTGTTCAATGCTTTGCTCATCACCTATATCAGCATATACTCCGCTAAATATTGAAATTTCTGTTCCATATTCCGCAGGTATATGAAGGCCGGCCATACCCATTAAGGTAAATAAACCCAAAGTTTTTAGAGCAACTGTTTTTCCTCCAGTATTTGGTCCAGTAATAATAAGGGAAGTAAATTCATCACCTATCCAAGCATCAAGGGGTACTACAACTTTTGGATCAATGAGAGGATGTCTTCCTTTTTTAATGCGTATATATCCCCTATCATTTATCTTTGGCTCAATACCATTTATATTTATTGCATATTTCCCTTTCGCAAATATAAAATCAAGCTGTATTAAAATATTTTGATTAAGCATCATTTCAGATTCAATATTTCCTATAAGACCACTTAATTCCAATAGTATTCTTTCTACTTCTTTTTTTTCTTCAACCTTAAGATTAGATACTTCGTTGTTCATTTCAACAATTGATATAGGTTCAATATAAACTGTAGAGCCTGTAGATGACTGATCGTGCATTATTCCCTTAATCATACCTCTATACTCTCTTCTAACAGGAACAACGTATCTGTCGTTTCTCATAGTTACAATAGCTTCTTGTAAATACTTCTGCAATCCCGGAGAATTAACAATAGAATTAATCTTATTTTTAATTGATGTATTTTTAATTTGTATAGCTCTTCTTATTCTTTTAAGTTCGGGACTTGCATCATCAGCGATTTCTTCTTCACTAATAATCACTTCATAAATTCTATCTTCAATATCCTTGTTTGAATATATGTTTTGGCAGAGCTCTTCTAATAATTCATAGGTTCTTTCTTCCTTATTATTTAAAAGAACATAATTTTTCATTAATCTGGCAGCTCTTAACGTATCAGCGCAATTAATCAAACCTCTCATGGATATTATTCCACCTATTGCACCTCTTTTAACATATTCCTTAACGTCAGAAACCCCTCCTAATGGAGGGCTGCCTTTTTCCATAATAATTGATAGAGATTGTGCTGTTTGCTTTTGCAAATATTTTACCCTATTAATATCTGAGGATACATCTAACTTTCTTACTTCATTTTTGCCATTTTCAGTTTCTGCAAATTCAACAATTCTATCTATAATTTTATTAAATTCAAGAACATCTTTAGATTTTTGTTTCATACTAAAATCACCTTCTTTAACAATTGATTTAACAATTGATTTAACAATAGATTAGCAATAGGGCAGCAATTGAATAGAATTTCCTGCATTCCTAACTTTTCTATCAACATTTTTTACAATATGTTTTTCAAATAGTGTCCTCTTGTAAAGTTGTTTTCTCTCAACACGTTAGAAGTTTGGACTCCATTTATTTCACAATATATTGCATCTATAATCTCTTCAATATTATCTTCCCATTTAGTGTCAATCATGAAATATTCAATTCCACTTTTAACAAAATCAGTAATTTTTCCTATTAAAGTCAATGGAACACTATTATAAATATGAGTTAATCTGCTTTCACGTTCTACATTAAAATTAACACCTTTTCTATCCTTTAATTGATATTTATTTTGATACATGCATTTGTTGCAATCTTCCTGATTCTTGCAATTTCTAACTAGGGACATAGGGCAATTCTTCATAACCATGAGCTGAACAAATTTATGAGCTACAATTTCACTTTTGATGGAAGAATATTTCATAATGCTTTCAATATCTTTAATATTAGATTCTACTGTAAATGTAAATCCTTCAGCACCTTTATCCTGTAGTAATTTAACTGAAAATGTATTAATAATGTTAAAAAATCTTCCACAATGAATATTTAGCTTGCTTTTTTGCCTAAAGAAATGGAACGTACCAATATTATTTACGCAAACACCATCAAATATTTCTTCATAAAGTGACATGTTATTTTTAAATGAAATATAATCTGATTTAGATACAATATTAGGTATCCACAGATATTTTTCAACACCATCAATATTATTAACAATATTCATATCTAATGAATATGGAATGTACACTCTTTTGATCTTAACCTTATCAATTAAATGTATTTCATCAATACTGTTTATTTTTAAACTTATTTTTGGTGAAGATTTTTGTTCTATCTTTCTAAAATTAAAAACTTCATTTTTTGACAGTTCTTCAATATCTGGTCTATTGTAATAAACAGCTCCTTTTTCGAAAAGTAATTCAGTAGCATCTCTACGCATTTGATTTAAGGTGCTTTTTCTCACAAATACATTATCGCCTTTATTTATCTTTATATCTTTCAAATCATATATGGTATTTCCTAGTTTATTAAGCTGTTCTTTAATTATTTCATCTGTAACAGGATTGTTTACACTAGTTTCACATAGTTCTTTACTTTTTATAGTAACATTATTTTTCCCATCAGTGGCATGTAAAATTGCAGGAGAACCTAATTTCAGAATAATTTCAAAGCTTATATTATTTCTCCTGTATTTTGAAAACTCTATAGTTTTTTCTTTAATATCTTCTGTAATTTCATCTATATTATCGCCTTTAACTCCAGAGCTAATCTTTGCAAACATTTCATCATTGAGACTTGGTTTTAAATATCCATTTGTATACCCTCTGCTAAATGTAGAAATAGCTCTTGCTTCAAGGTCTTTTAAATTGCTTTTTTTATTATTTAAATAATTATCTATAATTTGTCTGTAATATTCAACAACTGCAGATGTGTACTCTGGTCCCTTCATTCTTCCTTCAACTTTAAATGTTGTAATTCCAGCTTCAATTAACTCTATAATGCTTTCTCCAGCCTTAAAATCTTTCATGCTTAGCAAAGGAGTAACATGAAAATTTTCATTTAACTCATTTTTTTCTTTATCATAAAAGCTATAGTTTAATCGACATGGTTGAGCACATTTTCCTCTATTTCCACTCCTGCCTCCAAGAAAGCTACTCATATAACATTGGCCTGAGTAACACACGCATAATGCTCCATGAATAAACACTTCTAAATCTGTACGCGAATTTTTAACTATTTCTTTTAACTGTCCTATTGACAATTCTCTGGCCATAATTACTTTTCCAGGATTATATTTATCAAAAAATTTCACTCCGTATTCATCATAAACAACGGATTGTGTACTTATATTAACATCTAAATCTGGAATATATTTTTTAATCAAATATAATAGACCTAAGTCCTGAACTATTACAGCATCTACATCATTTTCATATAGAAATACTGCATAATTTAAAGCGTCTACTATTTCGTCATCCTTTAATAATGTATTTAAAGTAACATATACCTTTACATTTTTGTTATGGGCATATCTTATTATGTCCATCATTTCATCATTATCAAAATTTTTCGAATTATATCTTGCATTAAAGCTTTTGCCACCTAAATAAATCGAATCTGCTCCGCTGTTAACAGCAGCATAAAAAGACTCAATACTTCCTGCTGGTGCTAATAATTCTATTTTTTTATTCATATTTTCTCCCTATTGCGATGTTTCTTCATCAAGAAGTTCCATCATTTCTTGATTTTCTCTTTTTAACTGTTCTATTTCAAGTCTGTTTTGAAAAATCTCAGTTTCTTTCCTATTTAATTTTTCTTGAATTTCATTAATTTTAGCTATTAAGCTTTCTTTTTCATTATTAAGCATCAATAATTCTTCTAAATATTTTTCCTTATCATCATTCACTAAATCATATTTTCCTTTAATATCTTCATTATCAACTTTTATTTGTGCAATGTACTTATCCTTATTTATAATGATTTCATCTTTTTCATTTAACTTTTGCTGCATTAAATTAATTTTGTTATTCAAATAATCAATGTCCTTGTTTTTAGAATCAATAGTAAGATTTTGCTTCTGATTTTCTTCATTTAATTGATCTATTTTAATCGATTTATCATCGTTTATTTTCTTTAATTCTCTTATATCTTTTTCTAAATTACTCACAAACTGTTCTTTTTCATTTAATTTTAATTGTAGTTTGGAAATTCTACCATTAAGACTACTTTTAGTATTATTCATAAAGCTAATTTCTTTAGTGAAATTTTCTCTTTCTTTAGTAAGATTATCACATATTTCATTTAGCTCTTCATTTTTATTTTTCAATTCATTTATTAATATTTCACTTTGCATTATTTGCTGCTCAAGCTCATTTATTTTTTCTTGATATTTAACTATTTGAGAATTAAGGTATTCTCTATCATTATCCTTAGCAAGCAATCTTTCTCTATATTTTTCTTTTTCTATATTGGCAGAGGAAAACTTTTCATTTGCTTCTTCTCTTGCCTCAATCGCTTTTTTAATATCTGCCTCTAATGCTTGAATTTCATCACTGAATTGCTTTTTTATTTCATTTATTTCTTCAGTACTTTTTATATATTTATCAATAATAACAAATGAAGACAATATAAGTTTATCAATATCATTAAAACGTTTATTTGCACTGCCTATTGCATTAATTTGATCGTTAAGAATTTTTTCTATTTTACTTACATATACGGGACTTTCATCGGTTTTCACGTTATATTTTTTATCACCAATTATTATTTCTAATTTATTCATATATAATAAATCCCCTTTTCTATATATTTTGTCTGAATTCAACATTTCATATTTAGCAAAATTAATATATAATTATAAATATTTAATTCTATAAAATTAAAAATTATATATTAATATTAAAGTATAATCCTTAAAATATCAATAGTAAATAAGGATTTTTATTAAATAAATAAAAAAAAGATCACTTTATGCGATCTTTCTAATTTATTTTTTATTAAATGCCTTTTCAATTCTATCAATACATTCTTTTACTATTGAACGTGGACATCCAATATTTAATCTTATAAATCCTACTCCTTCAGTACCATAATCTGTTCCGCTATTTAATACTACCTTTCCTTCATTTACTAATTTCTCCATTAATTCTTCTTGTTTTAAGTTATATAACCTAAAATCTAACCACATTAGATAAGTCGATTCCGGTTTATACGTTTTCACCAAGGGCAACTTTTCTTTTATATATTTACATACAAAATCAGCATTTCCCTCAACATATTCAACCATTTCATCAACCCATTGCTCCCCATATGTATAAGCAGCCTCACATGCAACAATTCCAAAAATATTAACCAGTTCAATACCAATTGAAGACATCGATTTTTGCATTTGCTTTCTAACTTTTTCACTTTCTATTATAATATGTGAAGTACATAGTCCTGCAATATTGAATGTTTTGCTTGGCGCTTGACATACTATTGAGATGTTTCTTGCATTTTCTGAAACAGTATTAAAAACTGTATGTTTTTTATTCTTATATATAATATCAGAATGTATTTCATCTGATAGCACTACTACATTGTTGTTAAAGCAAATATCTGCAATCTTTGAAAGCTCTTCTTTAGACCATACTCTTCCTATTGGATTGTGAGGATTACTCATTATAAATAACTTAACACCATATTTTATTTTCTGCTCAAAATCATCAAAATCGATATTATATTTTTCACCATCAAATATTAACGAACTAGTAATAAGCTCTCTATTTGCTTCTTTTACTGAATTATGAAAAGGAGTGTAAACAGGAGTAAGTATAAGAATTTTATCATTTACATCTGAAAAGCCATAAATTGCCGCTTTAATTGCAGGGATAACCCCAGGAGAAACTGATATCCATTCTTTCTTAACATCAAAGTTATGTCTTTTTTTATTCCATCTAATAATGCTATTAATATATTCTGTTCCTGGAAATGTATAACCATAAGTCATATGTTTAGCTCTTTCAATAACTGCATCAGCTATTTCTGGTGCAATTTTAAAATCCATATCAGCAACCCACATAGGCAATAAATCATTTCTATTGTATTTTTTAGTTACACTATCCCATTTAACGCTATTTGTACCATTTCTATTAATTATTTCATCAAAATTGTACATTGTTACCTCCTTTATGATAAATTATTTATTCATATAATTAGCCAAAATTTCTATTGCAATGCTGTTAGCATCCATTTTATTCTCAAAAAATAATTCATCAATTGTCCCTTGTTTTATAAACTCATCTGGCAATGTCTTTATCAATGTTTTTACATTAGAAGGAATCATATTTTTAATTTTAATAGCAACGGAGCCATCCTTTACAGCCTCATCTAATACAACTGCAAATTTAGTTTTGTTAACTGATTCTAATATTAAATTTTCATCTAAGGGTTTTAAAAATCTCAAATTAATTATTTCAGAATCAATATTTTTTTCATTTAAAATATTTTTTATATCCACTGCTACATTTACCATTTTACCATTAGCAATTATTGTAATATCTTTTCCTTCTTCAACAATATACCCTTTACCTAACTCTACATTAGTATCGCTATTGTTTACATTAGATTTAGATGAACCTCTCGGGTATCTTACACTTATAGGTCCATTATAATTGTTAATGCTAAAATCTAGCATTGATTCAAATTCTCTATAATCCGCTGGAGCCATAACAACCATGTTAGGTATTTGACATAGAAATGCTGAATCAAAAACCCCCTGGTGTGTTTCTCCATCATTACCTACTAAACCAGCTCTGTCAATGGCAAATACAACATGCAAATTTTGTGTAGCTACATCATGAATAACCTGATCATATGCTCTCTGTAAAAAAGAAGAATATAATGCAACAACAGGAACCATACCATTTACAGCTAATCCTGCAGACATAGTCACAGCATGTTGCTCAGCAATGCCAACATCAAACAGTCTCTTAGGAAATTCCAATGAAAAATCTTTAAGACCAGTTCCATCAGTCATAGCTGCTGTTATTGCAACAACATTCTCATTATATTTTGCTATTTCAACCATTTTTTTACCGAAAACATCAGAATAAGTAGGCAATATTGATTTCTTCAAGCTTTTACCAGTTTTTACATCAAATGCTGAAACTCCATGAAAATCATCAGGTCTTTCCTCTGCAAATTTATATCCCTTGCCTTTCGTGGTTTTAACATGTATTAATATTGGTCCCTCAATATTTTTAGCTTTATTAAAAGTTTCTATAAGATTATTTAAATTATGGCCATCAACTGGTCCCATATATGTAAATCCAAGCTCTTCAAAAAGCATACCTGTAACAACCATTTTTTTAATACCATCTTTGGCGCGTTTTATGAATCTTTTTATTTTCTTTCCAGCGAATGGCATTTTGTCTAATATCTTTTCTACATCCTTTTTAGTAGCTAAATATCTAGGTTCGGTTCTAATTTTACTTAAATATGCAGATAATCCTCCTACATTAGGTGATATAGACATTTCATTATCATTTAATACTACTATTAACTTTGTATTGCTTCTGCCAATATCATTTAGAGCCTCAAACGCCAGTCCTCCAGTCAATGCTCCATCACCAATAACTGCTACTACTTCATAATTATCATTCTTTATATCTCTAGCCCTAGCCATACCTATTGCAGCTGAAATAGACGTGCTGCTGTGTCCAGTATCAAACACATCATATTCACTTTCTTCTCTTTTAGGAAAACCACTTATTCCATTGAATTGTCTCAATGTATTCATCTTATCTTTTCTACCAGTTAGTATTTTGTGCACATAGGTTTGATGCCCTACATCCCATATTAATTTATCCTTAGGGCAATTCAAACAAAAATGCAATGCAACTGTCAATTCCACAACACCCAAATTTGAGGCAATATGTCCTCCAGTTTTGGAAACTGTTTCTAATAAGAATTCTCTTATTTCTCCACATAAAATATTTAATTCATCTACGCTTAATTTTTTTAAATTATGCGGCAAATTTATAGTATCTAATTTCATTTATTCCTCACAACAATAAGCACTACGAAAAAATAGTGCTTCATTTTTTTGTTATTTAATTATATAATGTTTACATACATAAGTCAAAAATATTATTTTTATTTTTTACAAAAAAAGCTGTACATTTTTTTATTTATGTTATATTATATCTTATGTATTTAGCAATTATGTTACAATATATCTTATGGAGGTATTAACATTGACAGACCCAACACATATTTATGTGCTATCAGATTCAATAGGTGAAACAGCTGAACTTCTTGCAAAAGCAGCAAGTATTCAATTTGATCCAATATTAATTGGAGACATTCATAGGTTTCCATTTATTAAAGACAAAGTTCAACTTGATGATATTATAGATAAAGCATCTAAACATAAAAGTATCATTATATATACCCTTGTAAAATCTGAAAGCCGTGAATATTTAGCTTCTAAATCTGCTAAAAGAAATATTCCAGCAATTGATGCATTAGGACCTATTATTCGTGTTCTAGCTTACATGTGTAAAACAGAACCGAAAAGAGAAACTGGTTTAAACAGGCAATTAAATGAAGAATATTTTAAAAAAGTAGAATGTGTTGAATTTGCAGTTAAATATGATGATGGCAAAGATCCTAGGGGCATTTTAAAGGCTGACATAGTGCTCATCGGTGTATCTAGAACTTCTAAAACACCTTTAAGCATGTATTTGGCTTATAGGAATTTTAAAGTGGCAAATATTCCTCTAGTACCTGAAGTTCAAGTGCCAAAAGAACTATATGAAATACCCCCAAAGAAAATAATAGGTCTCACCAATGATCCAGAAAAGCTTAATACCATACGTATTGAAAGATTGAAAGAAATGGGTATGCACTCAAAATCTACATATGCGGATATGGATAGAATTTTAGCTGAATTAGATTATGCACATCGTCTTTTTACAAAACTTCGATGTCCAATAATAAATGTTTCATTAAAAGCAATTGAAGAAACTGCAAGCATAATAACATCAATAATTTCGAATAATAATTAGTAATTCATATTTATAGGAGGACCAATATGACACAAAAATGGGTTTATTTATTTAAGGAAGGTAGCGCTAAACAAAAAAGTTTATTAGGGGGCAAAGGTGCTAATTTAGCAGAAATGACAAATATAGGATTGCCAGTGCCTCCAGGACTTACAGTAACAACAGAAGCTTGTACAGAATTTTATAAACAAGGGAAAAAACTCACAGATGAAATTATTGCTCAAATTAAAGAAAATCTTCAATTATTAGAAGAACAAACAGGCAAAAAATTTGGAGATGAAAGCAATCCTTTATTAGTATCAGTACGTTCAGGAGCTGCTATCTCAATGCCGGGAATGATGGACACAATACTTAATTTAGGATTAAATGACATATCTGTTGAAGGTATAGCAAAAAAATCTAATAATGAAAGATTTGCATATGACAGCTACAGAAGATTTATTCAAATGTTTGGAGATGTTGTTTTATCAGTTCCTAAGTATAAATTTGACTATGCATTAGAAGACATTAAAGAAAAAAACAACTATAAATCTGATACAGAATTAACTACTGATGATTTAAAAGGATTAGTTAAAGAATTTAAGAAAATTTACAAAGAAGAAACTAATTCTGATTTCCCACAAAATCCAGAAACACAATTGTTAATGGCTGTAGAAGCTGTTTTTAGATCATGGAATAATGCAAGAGCAATTACTTACAGAAATTTATATGAAATTTCTCATGACATTGGAACAGCAGTTAATGTACAATCAATGGTTTTTGGTAATATGGGAGATACTTCTGGTACAGGAGTTGCATTTACTCGTAATCCATCTACAGGTGAAAAGAAAGTATTTGGTGAATTTTTAATGAATGCCCAGGGTGAAGATGTTGTTGCCGGTATCCGTACACCATTAACAATTGATAAATTACAAGACATAATGCCAGAAATATATGATCAATTCATGGATATTGCTCATAATCTAGAACAACACTACAGAGATATGCAAGATATTGAATTTACTATAGAACAAGGTAAATTATTTATGCTTCAAACAAGATCTGGTAAAAGAACTGCTGAAGCGGCATTAAGGGCCGCAGTAGAAATGGTTGGAGAAAATCTTATTACTAAAGAAGAAGCTGTTATGAGAGTAGAACCAAAATCCTTAGATCAGCTATTACATCCTAGATTTGATCCTACAGAAATTAAAAAATCTACTCCGATTGCAAAAGGTCTACCAGCATCTCCAGGTGCTGCAACTGGTAAAATTTATTTTACAGCTGAAGATGCTGCTATGGCTACTGAAAGAGGCGAAGCAACAATACTTGTTAGAAAAGAAACTTCTCCTGAAGACATCGAAGGTATGACTAAAGCAAGAGGAATCCTTACTTCAAGAGGTGGAATGACTTCTCATGCTGCCGTTGTTGCAAGAGGAATGGGAAAATGCTGCGTAGCAGGATGTGAATCAGTTTATGTAGATGAAATACAAAAAATAATGTCAGTTGGAAATATTAAATTAACAGAAGGTGATTATATATCACTTGACGGAAGTACTGGAAATGTATATGAAGGAAGCATTAAAACTGTTGAACCTAATATTTCTGGAAATTTTGGCCAATTAATGGAATGGGCAGATGAATTTAGAAAATTAGGTATAAGAACAAATGCAGACACTCCAAAAGATGCAAGCATTTCTGTTAAATTTGGAGCAGAAGGAATAGGTCTTTGTAGAACTGAACACATGTTCTTTGACGAAGAAAGAATTTTCTCTGTTAGAAAAATGATCGTTTCAGATTCTGTTGTTCAAAGAGAAAAAGCATTAGCAGAAATATTGCCAATGCAGAAAAACGACTTTAAAGGACTATTTAAGGTTATGGGAATAAAACCTGTTACTATAAGACTTTTAGATCCTCCTCTTCATGAATTCATACCTCATGATGAAGAAGATATAATTGAATTAAGTGAAGATATGCATATGCCCATATCTAAATTAAAAGAAATTATTGTTTCCCTACAGGAATTCAATCCAATGCTTGGTCATAGAGGATGTCGTTTAGCAATAACATATCCAGAAATTGCAAGAATGCAAACTAGAGCTATTATAGAAGCTGCAATAGAAGTATCTGTTGAAGAAAATATAAATATTGTTCCAGAAATAATGATACCATTAGTAGGTGTAAAAGAAGAAATTGATATATTAAGAAAACTTGTAATTGAAACAGCTGAAAATGTTAAAACTGAAAAGAATTCTAACTTAAAATATGAAGTAGGTACAATGATGGAAATTCCTAGAGCATGTCTTGTTTCTGATGAAATTGCTGAATTTGCTGATTTCTATTCATTTGGCACAAATGATTTAACTCAAATGACATATGGATACTCTAGAGATGATGCTGGTAAATTTATATCATCATATAGAGAACTTGGAATATTAGAAAATGATCCATTCCAAAGTATAGATCAAATTGGTGTTGGTAAAATGGTTGATATAGCTGTAAAACTTGGAAGAAAGGTTAAACCTCATATGCATATGGGCGTTTGTGGAGAACATGGTGGAGATCCAGCTTCAATAGACTTTTTCCACAGAGTTGGATTAGACTATGTTTCTTGTTCACCATTTAGAGTACCAGTAGCAAGATTAGCAGCTGCTCAAGCAGCAATAAGAAACAAAGACCAATCGAAATAAGGAACAGAAAAAAGGGACATATCACAATGATATGCTCCCTATATTTTTAACATTTTTATTAACATATGTACTAAAAATAAATTTCAGTCCATTATTTTCGTGAATTTCTGAAGCAAATTTAAGATCCCAATCTTTATCTTCATCAAAATTATGTAGATACGTATCTGCATTAATTACAGCATCTACTTTTGTAATAAATGCTTCATCGCAGTATGGAAAAAGCTGTTCATAAACACTTCCTCCTCCAATTACATATATATCATCTATATTATATTTTTTTAACTCTTCAAATAGGTCATCTATGGAATTACAAATTATTACATCATCTCTTTTAAATTCTTTATTCCTAGTTAAAACAATATTAGTTCTATCTTTTAATGGTTTAGAACCAGGAAATGACATTAATGTTGATCTTCCCATAACTACAACTTTATTGATAGTTGTTTTCTTAAAAAAACTCATATCCTCTGGGAGGTCAAACAATAAGTTACCATCACATCCTATTCCCCAGTCTCTTGCAACTGCAACAATTAACTTCATAATATTACCCCTTTATACTGCTATAGGAACTTTTATTTTCATATCATTATACTTATAGTCAATAAGTTTAAAACTATCAACTTTAAAATCATAAAAACTAGATATTCCACTATCTATTTCTAAACCTGGAGCATCAAAATCTTGATTTTCTATTATTTTTTCAATAATAGGAATATGTCTGTCATATATGTGAGCATCAGCTATAACATGTACCAATTCTCCAGCCACTAAACCACTAATTTGAGCCATCATATGAACTAATATGGAATACTGAACAACATTCCAATTATTTGCAGCAAGCATATCTTGTGAGCGTTGATTAAGTATTGCATTTAATCTATTACCTGATACATTGAAAGTCATACTATATGCACAGGGATAAAGATTCATTTCATGTAAATCTTTAAAGTTATATATATTAGTGAGTATCCTCCTGCTAGCTGGATTATTTTTCAAATCATAAATAACCCTATCTACCTGATCAAATTCCCCTTCTTTGTATTTATGCTTTATGCCCAATTGATATCCATATGCCTTGCCTATTGAACCAGATTCATCTGCCCAAGAATCCCATATATGGCTGTTTAAATCATTAATATTATTAGATTTTTTCTGCCAAATCCAAAGCATCTCATCTATAGCAGCTTTGAAATTAGTTTTGCGCAGCGTCAATATAGGAAATTCTTTTGTTAAATTATATCTATTAATAATGCCAAATTTTTTCACTGTATGAGCAGGTGTTCCGTCTTCCCACCTAGGCCTTACATCATAATCATTATCCCATACACCATTTTCCATTATATCTTTACAATTATCAATGAAAATTTTATCTGCTAAACTCATAAATTCACCCCATTAATTTTGAATAATTTAATATATTATACATTAGGTGAACCGTATTTACAAGGATTTACTTATATCAAATATTATAATTAACTTTTTTTGTCATTTTGAACCATAGGTGAAGAATCTCCATATCAATAAAATTTATTTCATAGAATTATTATTTATAAAATTTTTAATTTGCATTTTTTGTTCAAAACCACTGATTCTCATTGCTTCAGATGCTTCATTGTCAAAATTTTTGAAATAAATACTCATATCTCCATCTTTTGTATCATCATATCGAATGCATCTAAAACCATTTTCATACATCTTTTTTATTTTTTCAAAATCATTCATATTATTATTTATATTGTTCATAGCTACCTCCAGTAAATTTTAATTATACATATTAATCCTATTATTACCATTTTATTATAAAATTATTAATAAATTAATATATTTTTATAAAACCATTAAGTTGATGCCACTATATAAACTTAATTAAATTAAATAGTATGATACCCCAATAAGTTCAAATCAAAGATTTGTCATTCTGAAAATTGCATAATAGTTACGTCTAATCAATGTAATGACACAAACAAACTTTCGTATTATAACTATAGTATAAATTTCATTTAATTGTAAATAATACCACAATATAACCAACAAATGACCATTACTGAAAATATATTGTGAGGATGTGATGATTTGAGAATACCTAATCATATAGGCATTATACCTGATGGAAATAGGAGATGGGCTCAAAATAAAGGATTTGAAAAACAAGATGGATACAACTTTGGATTAGAACCAGGACTAAAATTTTTGAAATTAGTCAAAGAATACGGAATTAAAGAAGTTACTTACTACGGTTTTACAACGGATAATTGTAAAAGACCAAAAATTCAAATAGAAGCATTTATTAAGTCATGTGTTGATGCGGTTAATTTAATAGCTAAAGAAGATGTTTCATTACTTGTAATTGGAAATACTAATTCTCCAATGTTTCCTCCTGATTTATTAAAATATACTATAAGAAAGGATATTGGAAAAGGTGGTACT
The DNA here is from genome assembly GCA_028709465.1 of Tissierellia bacterium. Taxonomy (GTDB): domain Bacteria; phylum Bacillota; class Clostridia; order Tissierellales; family Sedimentibacteraceae; genus Sedimentibacter. Next base: position 29,744 of record JAQVWY010000018.1, read on the forward strand.
AAAGTAAATTTTCTAGTTAATTATGGTTGGGATTGGGATGTTTCAAATATTAACTCCAAAAGTTCTAAAAGAAAAAGCATTTTTGAAGGACTGCATTCATGGGATATTTCAAGAATTGATTTAATTTTAAGATGGGGGGGAAGAAAAAGATTATCTGGTTTTTTACCTTTACAATCTGTATATTCTGATATTTATACTATTGATGATATGTGGCCTGATTTCAAACCAGAACAATTTCATGAGGCTATTAAATGGTATAATATGCAGGATATAACCTTAGGTGGTTAATCAAAGAGGACAGTTAAACGTCCTCTTTGTTTGAAAAAATATCTTATTATCTTGGCATATTTATTAATTTTTCTTTAGACTGTCTGTATAGAACAATTTTATTGCCTATACTTTGTACATATTCTGCTTTTAAAATTCTAGCTATTTCATTAGCAGAATCTTTTGCTTCTAATAAGCTATTGTTTAAGATTTTTATTTTAATAAGTTCCCTAGCCTCCAATGCATCATCAATTTGTTTTAATACATTATCAGTAACTCCGTCCTTACCTATTTGCATTAAATCCTCAACGCTATTAGCTAAAGATTTTAAATAACTTCTTTGTTTTCCTGTTAGCATAATACCTCCATATTACTAAATTACTAACTTTATTCAACAAAATCAAATTCAACCCCGCAAACGCTTATGAGATCTCCTTCTTTTGCTCCAATTTCTCTTAATTTATCTATAACACCTTTGTCTATTAATACTTTTTGAAAGTGACTAAAGGATTCAAAATCATCAAAATTAGTTGAATAAACTAATCTTTCTAGAAAATCACCGCTGGCCATGTAATAACCATCTTCTTTTGTAACCACAATAGTATCTTTTTCTTTCTTATCAAAGTAGTTTTCAACTAATTCTTCATCCACAAATTTTATTTCATCTTCAATTTGAATTAGCTTTTCATAGGCATATTTCTTAAGTTCATCTAATCCCTGGCCAGTGGCAGCAGATACTTGAAATATTTCATATTTCGAACTAAATTCAGCTTTAATTTTATCTAAATTTTCTTGAGCTTGGGGTAAGTCCATTTTATTTAAAACAATTATTTGTTTTTTATCTGATAATTTATCGCTATATTGATTCAACTCATCATTAATTTTATAAAAGTCTTCTACTGGATCCCTATTTTCCTGACCTGACGCATCAATTACATGTAGCAACACCCTTGTTCTCTCAATATGTCTTAAAAATTCATGACCTAACCCTGCACCTTCTGATGCACCTTCTATTAATCCTGGAATATCTGCAAGTACATAACTATGACCTTCGCCAATACTTACAACACCTAGGTTTGGTTTTAAAGTTGTAAAGTGATAATTTGCTATTTTAGGTTTTGCACTTGTTATTGAAGCAAGTATAGTAGATTTGCCTACATTTGGAAATCCTATGAGACCAACATCTGCAATTAATTTAAGTTCTAATAATATTTCTCTTTCTTGACCTTTTGTGCCAGGTTCAGCAAATCTAGGTGTACGTCTAATTGAGTTTTTAAATTTGGTATTTCCTTTTCCACCTTTACCGCCTTTTGCACATATATACCTTTGACCATTTTCTTTTAAATCAGATAATACAATTCCAGTTTCCTCATCCTTGACTAATGTTCCAGTAGGCACTTTTAATATAAGATCTTTTCCATCTGATCCAAATTGTTTTCTATTTCTTCCGTCTTCACCATTTTCTGCTTGATAGTGTCTTTTATATCTAAAATCCATTAATGTTCTTAAACCCTCGTCAGCTACTAAAATTATACTTCCACCATCTCCGCCATCTCCGCCAGAAGGTCCGCCCATTGGTTCATATTTTTCACGTCTAAATGCTACACAACCATTGCCGCCCTTACCAGCTTTAACACTAATTTTAGCTATATCTATAAACATGTTTCACACCCTTTCGTTTGAAAATTTCATTAACCTATCCTTTGTTCATCACAACAGTTTTAATGTTGATAGTAACGCAATCTCAATAACCAATTTATTTGCTCCTAACGTCGCTTAAATTGGGATTTCGTTGCGTTTGACCTACCATACATTTTCAGAAAAAAACTCTGAAAAATGAGGTTAGGTCATAAAAAAACCTACCTGTTACGGTAGGTCAAATTCAGGTCTCTCTCCTGATTATTATGCATCTATTTCACAAGGATATACACTAACTTGCTTTCTTGTTTTGTCTTTTCTCTCAAACTTAACTTTTCCACTTACTGTAGCATATAATGTATCATCGTTTCCTCTGCCTACATTTATTCCTGGGTGCAATTTAGTTCCTCTTTGTCTCACGAGAATATTACCAGCCAAAACATATTGTCCGTCAGTTCTTTTTACGCCAAGTCTTTTAGCATTACTATCACGACCGTTTTTAGAGCTACCAACACCCTTTTTATGTGCAAATAACTGTAAATTTAATTTCAATAACATCTTTTACACCTCCTCAAATTTAAGTGTAATATAATTACTATAATCTTCTAACAATAACTCAATTCCTACTAAAAAATTCCTATATATTACATCAGTTTTTTCGTTATTTTTAATAGTTTTTAATTTAAGAAAACCTGTATCCTCTTCTACTGAATATTCAATGTCTTCAGAGGAAATTCCAGCAACTATATTCATAGAATTTAGAACTGTGTAAGATAATATAGATACAGAAGCACAAACTATATCATAGCCTGATGCAGCATATCCTGAATGACCTTCTATTATAAAACCATCAAATATGTTGTTGGTTTTATGTAAAGTGATATTAATCATTTAATTATCCAACTATTTTCTCAATTTTAATTTGTGTAAATGGTTGACGATGGCCTTGTTTTTTTCTATAGTCTTTTTTTGCTTTATATTTGAAAATTATGATTTTCTTTGCTTTGCCTTGTTTTTCAACTAGACCTTCAACTACTGCTCCGTCAACATATGGTTTACCAACATTTAATTTTCCTTCATCAGCTACTAATAAAACTTTATCAAATTTTACTGCTTCACCGTCAGCGATTTCAAGTTTTTCAACTCTTATAACATCGCCTTCTTGTACTCTATATTGTTTTCCACCTGTTTCGATAATTGCGTACATGTATTTACCTCCTCTTCCCAGTCTCGCCATTGCAGGTACTACAAGTTTAAACCTGTTCCGTGCGGCTTCTTACAAATGTAAATTGTATCAAAGTATAAACAGTTTGTCAACTTATTTTTACAAATTATAAAGGTATTTTTCCCATTTTTCCAACTACAATTTCATCAGTAAAAATACTATTATTTTCTTCAATAATAATTTTAATATTATATTCTTCTTCGATTCTATTTATATAATCAAGCCAATTTTGATTTAATTTATTATACAATATATTTCCCACATTTAGCGTAACAAATTCACAAGATGTATTACTTTTAATATTATTAATGATTTTTTCAATTTTTAAAAGTATGTGAACCCTTGAACTTATTTTCCCTCCACCTTTACAATAGTTACAATCATCTGTCATTATGTTAAAAAAGTTTTCTTTATTTTTTTTCCTAGTAATCTCCATTAAATTTAATTTAGTCATTTCAATAACATTGGTTCTAGCTTTATCGTTTTTAAACTTATTTTTAGCACTATCAATAAGTAAATTAATAGATTCAGAATTTTTCATATCTATGAAATCTATTATTATAATACCGCTAATATTTCTTAACTTAATTTGACGCACTATTTCCTCTAATGCAGATAAATTTAGTGAAAGAGCCGTTTCCTCCATATTGATATTACCAACAAACTTCCCGCTGTTAACATCTATAACCGTCATAGCTTCTGTAACATCTATAAAAATTGATCCGCCATTTTCAAGCTCTATCTTTCTATTAAAAAGCATGTTAATTTGTTTATCTATATTTAAAAATTCAAAATCGTCATTTGCAGTATAGTTTACTTTAATATTTCCCATTTCATTTGAAACATTGTTTATTTTAATAAGATTATCAAGTTTTTTCTTATCTTCAATATTATTAGTAAATATTTCATCTATGGTTGGGTCAACATATTCAATAAAAACTCTATCTAATATAGAATCGCTTTTATATAACATTTTAGGCGCATATGAATAGCTAAATTCCTGCTCTATTTTATTGTAAATAGAAGACAGCAACTCATATTCTTGTTGTATTTCTTCAATACTTTTATCCTTAGAATATGTTCTCATAATCATACCATTACCATCAATCATGATACTTTTCCCAATATCAATAAGCCTTTTTCTTTCATCATGGTTTTTAATTTTAGTTGAAATTTTAACCTCGCAACTTTTAGGTATTAGAGCAATTAATTTGCCTGTCAAAGAAATATCTGTTGTCACAGAAATATTCTTTTCCCCCATAGGATCACGAACAATTTGAACCAATATTTCTTCACCTTTTTTTAATACTTTGCTTATGCTATCAACATCTTTTTTCTTAAGTTTTTTTTCTTTAAGAAACTTTTCTGTCAATATATCATCTTTAAATAGATATGCATTTTTTTCTAGGCCAATATTTATAAAAGCAGCTTCAATTCCAGGCAAAATATTTTCAACTTTGCCCTTATAAATATTTCCTAAAAAGCTTTCCTTTTCTTTTTCTTCAAAAATAAACTCTTCAAGCTTTCCATCTTTTAAAATAGCTACTTCATAAAAAAATATAGTATTGTTAATTAATAACTGCCTCAAAAAAACACAACCTTCCATTATTAAATATTAAAGTATTGTTTTCATATTTTTATCTAAAGAATCAACTTTCATAATTGTGTAATAAGTTATTTCAAATCCCTTGTTCCCGAGCAATTTCATAAACTCATCTGTTTTAATGCTTCCTGTTTCTGTAGTTAGAAAAACAGCTTCAATAGTTGCATTATTATCATCATCATTTTTTCTTATATTGAGATATTTAATCAAATCTTTTGTGTTTAATTCCTTCGTTACATTTTTATTTTTTTTATTTTTTTTCACTCTTTCATAAACAATACCTGTTTCCAGCATTTCATTTAAATATTCATTAAGAATATTATAATCCAAACTATCAAATTCTATATTAATTAAATACTGAACAAAATGGCAACGTGACATAATTGATTCATCAGTGTTTGTATAACCTGCAGCAGTAATCTGCATCTCTTTAGGAAGAACTTCATTCATTTTTTTCATAAAAGCATCAATATCTATCTTTTCATTTAATTCTAAATCGAAATATTCTCCAATGCTTTCATTTCCTAATGATAAAGGAAAACCAAATGAAGTTTTCATATGTGGGTTAAAGCCCTCACTATATTTAGCAGGAATATTTGCTCTTTTTACTGCCCTTTGAATAAATCTTAACACATCTAAATGAGAGATATATTTTAAATTTCCAGTTTTAGTATATTTACTTATTATTTTGCACATGAGGACATGAACCTCCGATTAATTTCTTATTTATTCCACAATTGAAGCACTGCTCCCTACAATCGGGGGTTGTAGATGCATTCATTGCTTTATTGTATTCACTGTATAAAAATTCCTTTGTTACTCCACAATCAATGAAATCCCAAGGCAATACTTCATCAATATCTCTTTCCCTGCTAGCAAAGAAATCAGGATCAACATTTAACTCTTTAAATACTTCCATCCATTTATCAAAGTCAAACATATCATACCATCCATCAAATCTACATCCCTTTTTCCAAGCTGCTATTAAAACTTCAGAAAGCCTTCTGTCTCCTCTTGCAAAAACTGCTTCTAAATAGCTTAATTTGGGCTCATGATAGCTAAACGATATTTTCTTATCCTTTATTTCTCTTTGTAGTGATTTAGCTTTATCATAAAACTCATCAATACTATTTTGTCTTACCCATTGAAATGGTGTAAAAGGTTTAGGAACAAAACATGATGCACTTACATTAATTTTTAAATTCCCTTTTATATCTTCTTTTGGTCTTTGGAAGAATTTATCCTTTACCTTGTATGCTAATTCCTTAATTCCTAACACATCATCCATTGTTTCTCCTGGAAGTCCAATCATAAAATATAATTTAACTGTTGACCATCCCAAGTCAAAGGCAGTGGAAACAGGACCAAGTATTTGTTCTTCTGTCAAGTTTTTATTTATTACGTCCCTCATACGTTGTGTACCAGCTTCTGGAGCAAATGTAAGACCTGATTTTCTCACTTCTTGTATTCTTTCAATTATATCAAAAGTCATTGAATCAAGCCTTAAGGAAGGAAGAGATATACTTACTTTTTGTTCTTCATATTTGTCAAGCAATTTAAGCGTTAACTCTGACAAGCATGAATAATCTCCAGAACTTAAGGATGTAAGAGAAATTTCATCGTGACCCGTAGAGTCAATTAACCTGTCTGCCTGTTTTAATAATGTATCAACATTTTTTTCTCTAACTGGCCTGTAAACCATACCAGCCTGACAAAATCTACATCCCCTAGTACATCCTCTAAACAACTCTAGCACAACTCTATCATGAACTACATCTATATATGGTAATATACTCTTTTCAGGATAATAGCTTTTATCTAAATTTTTAATGATTATTTTTTTAATTACTTCTTTAGCACTGCTATTAATTGCTTTTCTTTCTTTAATAGTACCATTTTCATTATATATTACATCGTAAAATGATGGCACGTATACACCATCAAAATTAGCAATACGCTCTAAAAATAATTTTTTATCTAATCCTTTTGATTTTTCTTGCTCGTATATTTTCAAAATTTCAGGAAGGATTTCTTCTGCCTCTCCAATTACAAACATATCAATGATATCATGAAGAGGTTCTGGATTATAAGCACATGGACCGCCAGCTATTATCAAAGGCATATCATTTCCCCTATCCTTTGATTTAAGAGGAATATGCCCTAAATCTAGCATGTTTAAAATATTTGTATAACTCATTTCATATTGTAATGTAAAACCAACTATATCAAAATTAGTTAATTCATCTTTACTTTCAATTCCATAAAGAGGAATAACATTATCCCTCATTATTTGTTCCATATCAGTCCATGGGGCAAATACTCTTTCGCACCATACACTATCAATACTATTTAATAATCCATATAATATTTGCATTCCCGTATGAGACATTCCCACCTCATAAACATCAGGGAAAGCGAAAGCAAATCTAATATCAACATCTTCTTTATTTTTAACAACGCAGTTCAGCTCACTGCCCACATATCTAGCAGGTTTTTCTACCTTTAAAAGTTGTCTATCTAACTTTTTTATATCTATCATAAATTCTCCTTTTGTTCTTTTTAAATAAGGATAGTTTCCTTTAGTTATAATATTCCCAATTTTCAGATTACATTTTAACATAACATAAAAAAAATAACAACTTCAAAAAATGATTGAATTTATCCTTAATATATAATATCATAGTAAAAAAAGCGAAGAGGTACAAACATGAATTATGAAGAGGCAATGAATTTTATTAATTCTACATATAAACTTGGGTCCAAGCTGGGTTTAGAAAATATTACAAAATTAACAGAACTATTAGGCAATCCACAAAATAATTATAAAATAATTCATGTTGGAGGCACTAATGGTAAAGGTTCAACAAGCAATATGATACATGATGTATTATTTGCTTCAGGTTATAAAGTAGGTTTATATATAAGCCCATATTTAGAAAAATTTACAGAAAGAATTCAAGTAAACAAAACCCAAATAGATGAAAATTCATTAGCAAGAATTACTTCCTTAGTAAAAGAAAAAATAGATATAATGATTGAAGAAGGATATAATCATCCAACGGAATTTGAAGTAATAACAGCAATAGGATTTAAATATTTTGAAGAACAAAAAATTGATTTTCTTGTACTTGAAGTAGGGCTTGGAGGAAGATTTGATGCAACTAATGCAATAAAAAATTCTTTATTATCTGTAATAACATCCATAAGCTATGACCATATGGAATTTCTTGGTGATACTTTAGAAGAAATCGCTTTTGAAAAAGCAGGAATTATAAAAGAAAATGGTAATGTAGTTATATATCCTCAAGATGATGTTATAAAGAATGTTATAAAAAAACAAGCTAAATTAAAAAATGCTAAAATTTATGAAGCTAATGAAAAAAATATAGAAATAATTAAATCTGATATAACAGGGCAATGGTTTAAATTTTTAAAAAAGGATGTTTTTAGTTTAGATGAAATCAAAATTAATTTTCTAGGGGGTTATCAGCTTTATAATGCGTTAACAGCCTTATCCGCTCTTGAAATACTTAAAAAGCAAGGATTTAATATAACTGAAGAGAGCATAATAACAGGTTTAAAAAACAGCCGTTTTGCTGGAAGATTTGAAATATTACAAAAGGATCCTATAGTAATTATTGACGGTGGTCACAATATAAATGGTATTGAATTTTTTGCTAAGTCAGTAAAGGAATATTTTAAAGATAAAAAAATAACATTGTTTTATGGAATGCTAAAAGATAAGCATCCTGAAAATATAATAGATTATTTAATACCAATAAGTAATGAAGTGTACACACTTACACCTAATAGTCCGAGAGCTATGACTAGTTATGATTTGGCAGAAATTATAAGAAGGCACTCAAATATAAAGGTTACACCTATTAATAATAATTATGAAATTTTAAACATATTAAAAAATGCAGACAAAGACGAAATAATTGCTTTTGTAGGCTCACTTTATTTAATAGGCGAAATTAGGACTTTGTTAATTAAAGAATTTATTTAATGCAGAATTCAGAATTTATACGTCATTGTTATTGCATGAGATCCTTCACTATCCTCAGGAGGACAATAAAAAAGGATTTTTGAATCAATAAATTGATTCAAAAATCCTTTTTTTGCATTCCTTGTTCTGGGAGCATTCCTTCTATCCCCCAGAGACTAACCCTAAATAAAAGGTGTGTCCCCTTACCTATGTATTAAAAGTCTATCAGCCCTAAACTTATTTTTAGGCAATCATCTACTGTTCCCATTAGCTTTTTATCAAATCTTCCTATTTTTTCTTTTAATCTTTTTTTATCAATTGTTCTTATTTGTTCTAATAAAACTACTGAGTCTTTTGGCAAGCTGAAATCTTCTGAACTTATTTCAATATGCGTAGGCAATTTAGCTTTATTAATTTGTGATGTAATTGCAGACACTATAACAGTAGGGCTATATCTATTCCCAATATCATTTTGTATTACTAGAACCGGCCTGATTCCTCCTTGTTCTGAACCTATAACAGGACTCAAATCGGCATAATATACATCTCCCCTTTTTACT
>JAQVWY010000101.1 GCA_028709465.1 Tissierellia bacterium
GCGGCACATTCTAAAGAAGATTTGGATTTTGCATTAAAAGCATTTAAGGAAGTTAAAGAAGAGTTAGGTTTATAATAAATAATAAAAGCGGTAAAGATTACAAATGTTGTAATTTTTACCGCTTTTTATATTTAATTAATCAAGAAAAATATAGACATAATTTTTGCAATTATGTTCAAATAACCAAAGATTACAACAATTAATATATTATATTAGATTTGGAACGGAAATTGCTATATTAATAATTAAAAATTAGGTTTTAAAGGAAATCGATTTTTTAATTAAAATATTTAAAAAAATAGGAGGAGAAATGAAACTAAAAAGTATTTTTTGTTATTTATTAATTTTTGCTTTGGTATTAACGGGTTGTAGTGGAGGTGGTAATAATACTTCGAATACTGAACTAAAAGAGGAAACAGGTAATAATGAAGTTCAGTCAGATCCAGTGAAAGATAGCGTTGTATTTAGTATTAATGCGGAGCCTTCAACATTAGATCCACAAAAAGGCAATGACTTATTAACATTTATGGTTCATTGTCAAATATTTGATACTTTAATCAGGGAAAGCTCTGATGGCACATTAGTTCCAGGCATAGCAGAAGAATGGAAATTTTCTGACGATGGTAAAGAAATCGTATTCAAATTAAGAAACGACGTTAAATTCCATAATGGAGATCAAATGACTGCTGACGATGTTGTATTTTCCTTTAATAGAGCTATAAATTCAACTTTTACAAAACGAATTACAGGTTCAATGGATAGAATGGAAAAAGTTGATGATTCAAATGTAAAATTAATATTGAAATATTCTTATGGTCCAGTTTTAGATTGTATTGCAACTTCTAATTTAGGTATAGTAAGTCAAAAGGCTGTTGAAGCTGATGAAGAAGGATTTGCTAGAAATCCTGTTGGAACAGGAGCCTTTAAATTCGTAGAATGGAGCAATGGAGAAAAAATTGTATTTGAGAGTTTCGATGATTATTACAGAGGTGAGGCTAATATTAAGAATTTAACATTTAAAATTATTAGTGATAAAACTTCTGCTGCTGTAGCTTTAGAAAATGGTGAAGTTGATGTTCTTTTAAGCCCAGCTGAAGCAGATAGAAATAATCTGATAGATAATGAGAATATAAAATATTATGAGACAGAGTCTAACAGTTTCTATTTTATATCATTTAACAATGAAGAAGGATTGTTTTCAAATAAATTATTAAGGGAAGCAATCAGTTATGCTATTGACAGAGAATCACTAATAATAGGAGCATTAGAAGGTAATGGAGCAGCCTTAGAATCTGCGATTCCTACAAATTGTTTTGGAGCGCCACAAAATTTCAAAGGCAATCAATATGATGTTGAAAAAGCAAAAGCACTACTTGCAGAAGCTGGATATCCTAATGGTTTAACAGTGAAACTGCCAACTTTATATTTAGATCCAACAGAAGTATTGCAAGATCAGTTAAGACAAATTGGAATCACTGCTGAAATAGAACAGATGGAAAGAGGAGCATGGCTTCAAGATGTGTATACCGACAATAAATATGAAATAACAGTAGGAAGTTATTCTGCACTTGTTCCTGATGCAGACCAAATTACATACAATAGATATCATGGAGACTTTGTAGGTGGCGGAAATAACATGGTTAGATGCAATATACCTGAATTAAATGAAGCTTTAGATTTAGCAAGGACTTCTCAAGATCCTGAAGTGAGAAAAGCTGAATATACAAAGGTATCTGAAATAATTAGAGATGAATCAGTATTAATACCATTATATAGTAGTATTAATGGAATTGCAGCTAACAAAGATTTAAAAGGAGTACAGGCCCATCCAGTTCAAAGAGCATACGTATATGATTATTCATGGCAGTAATATAAAAGATATTAGTTCAAGCAGATTTATTATCTGCTTGAACATTTATAGGAGGCAAAATGCTAAAGTTTATTTTTAAAAGATTAATGATGATTATACCAGTAATATTAGGTATTTCATTTATAATATTTTCTATTATGGCATTAACTCCAGGAGATCCTGCAAGGTTAATGCTTGGAGAAAATGCAACCCAAGAAGATGTTGAAAAATTACGAGAAGAAATGGGTCTTAATGATAATTTTGTTGTAAGATATTTTAATTATATGAAAGATGTAATAAGAGGTGATTTTGGTATATCATACAGAAATAGAATACCAGTTTTTGATGAAGTATTTGCGAGATTTCCAAATACATTAGTATTAGCGTTTTGGGGAATTTCACTATCAGTTATGATTGGAGTTCCTATAGGGATAATATCTGCTGTAAAGCAATATTCAATAATTGATACTGTTAGTTTAGGTGTAGCATTAATATTAACATCTATACCAGCGTTCTGGTTGGGCCTAATGTTAATATTATTGTTTTCTTTGAAATTAGACTTACTGCCATCAACTGGTGTAGAAACCTGGAAACATTTTATATTGCCTTCCGTAACATTAGCTGCAGGAACTATGGCAACATTAATAAGAATGACTAGGTCAACAATGCTTGAAGTTATAAGGCAAGATTATATAAGAACAGCTAGAGCTAAAGGTGCAACTGAAAATAGAATTATATTTAAGCATGCTTTAAGAAATGCTTTACTACCTGTAATAACTATAATTGGAATTAATTTTGGTTTTCAATTAGGCGGAGCTATGGTTATTGAAACTGTATTTGCTATGCCTGGATTAGGAACATTAATGATTACATCGGTGAGATTGAAAGATACACCAATGGTAATGGCATCAGTATTATTTGTTGCAATAGCCGTAAGTTTAGTAAATTTATTAGTTGATTTGCTATATTCATATATAGATCCAAGAATAAAATCACAATATGCAAAAAGTTAGTGGGTGAAGATATGGTAAAACAAGATGTAGTTATAAAGAAGAAATATAAAAAAAGAAGCCAAATTAAGTCTATTATGTTTAGATATAAGAAAAACAAATTAGCAATGGTTGGTTTTGTAATGTTTATAATTATGATAATAATTGCTATAAGTGCAGATTTAATAGTTGATTATGAAATAGATGCAGTAACTCAAAATATGAAGGAAAGATTGCAAACTCCAAATAGTGAACATGTTTTTGGAACTGATGAATATGGGCGAGATATTTTTGCAAGAATTATTTTTGGAGCGAGAATCTCATTATTTGTTGGCTTAATAACAATTTCATTATCCCTTACAGGAGGCGCGATAATTGGTGCAACTGCAGGATATTATGGTGGGCGAATAGATAATGTATTGATGAGAATTATGGATATATTTTTAGCTATACCATCAATTTTATTAGCTATTTCAATAGTAGCTGCGTTAGGAACAGGCATTTTTAATTTGTTGTTAGCTATGAGTATATCTCAAGTGCCAAGATTTGCAAGAATAGTTAGGTCATCTATTCTTACTGTGAAAGGCCAAGATTTCATTGAAGCAGCCAAGGCCTGCGGTACTAAAGACAGCAGAATAATTATTAAACATATTATTCCAAATGCAATTGGGCCAATAATTGTTCAAGCTACTTTAACTATGGCTTCAACAATACTTACAATTTCATCTTTAAGTTTTGTTGGGCTTGGCATACAATCTCCAACACCTGAATGGGGGTCAATGCTTTCAGATGGTAAAAAACAAATGAGATATTATCCTCACTTGGTAATAATTCCAGGTATTGCAATTATGTTAGCTGTTATGTCCTTGAATTTAATAGGGGATGGATTAAGAGATGCGTTAGACCCAAGACTGAAAAATTAAAGGATAATATTTATAGGAGTGAAATTATGAGTGAAAAGTTATTAGAAATAGAAAATCTGTATGTTGAGTATGAAACAGATGAAGAAATAGTTAAAGCAGTAAATGGTCTTAATTTAATAATAAACAAAGGTGAAACATTAGGATTAGTTGGAGAAACAGGTGCTGGAAAATCGACTACAGCATTAAGTATTATGAAACTTCTTCCTGAAAAGGTTGGTATTATAAAAGATGGAAGTATTATATTAGGAGATATAAATATAACAAAGGCATCAGATGCAGATATGCGCTTGTTAAGAGGAAATAGCATTTCTATGATATTTCAAGATCCTATGACTAGTTTGAATCCTATATTGACTATAGGAGAACAAATTTCAGAAGTTTTGGAATTACATAATAAAGAAATGAAGAAAGAAGATATATCAAAAAGGGTTGATGAAATATTAGAGTTAGTTGGATTACCAAAAGAAAGAAAAGCAGAATATCCACACCAATTTTCTGGAGGTATGAAACAGCGTGTTGTAATAGCTATTGCATTAGCTTGTGAGCCAAAATTATTGTTAGCAGATGAGCCTACGACTGCCCTAGATGTTACAATTCAAGCTCAAGTATTGGAAATGATGGCAGATCTAAAAGAAAAATTAAATACTTCTATGATTCTCATAACACATGATTTAGGAGTTGTTGCTCAAACTTGTGATAGGGTAGCCATCATGTATGCTGGAGAAATTATTGAACTTGGAACAGATAAAGATGTATTTGAATCTGAAAATCATCATCCATATACCACGGGATTATTTGGATCTATTCCTGATTTAACTAAAGCAACTAAAAGACTTAACCCAATAGATGGTTTAATGCCAGATCCTACAGATTTACCCATTGGCTGCGCATTTCACGCTAGATGTCCTAAATGTATGGATATATGTAAAAAAAACAAACCTAAAGAAATCAAAAAAGGAAGTCATATGATTAAATGTCATTTATATTAAAAGAATTTATTTTAATTTACATAGTAAGAGAGGAAGGGTTAGATGAATACACCTATAATTCAAACTAAAAACTTAAAAAAATATTTTAAAACTCCAAAAGGAGATCTACATGCAGTAGATGGTGTTAATGTATCAATAAATAAAGGCGAAACCCTGGGAGTTGTAGGAGAATCTGGATGCGGTAAATCAACCCTTGGAAGAGTATTATTAAGATTGATTGAACCTACTTCTGGAAGTGTTTATTTTGAAGGCAATGATATAACAAACTATGATAAAAATCAAATGTTGGAAATGCGAAAAAATATGCAAATAATTTTTCAGGATCCATATGCTTCATTAAATCCAAGAATGACAATAAGCGATATTATAGCTGAACCTATAAAGGTATGTAAAACTATAACAAATAAACATGAAATAGAGAATAAAGTTCAAGATTTAATGGAAACAGTTGGATTAGCTGAAAGATTGATAAATTCTTATCCTCATGAACTGGATGGAGGAAGAAGACAACGTGTTGGTATTGCAAGAGCTTTATCTTTAAACCCTAAATTTATAGTATGCGATGAACCGGTTTCTTCCTTAGATGTATCTATACAAGCTCAAATATTAAATTTAATGATGGATTTGCAAGATGAAATGGGATTAACATACATGTTTATAACACATGATTTAAGTGTTGTAAAACATATTAGCAAAGAAATAGCTGTAATGTATTTAGGTCAATGTGTTGAAAAGGCTACATCAGATGAATTATTTAACAATCCCATGCATCCTTACACTCAAGCATTATTAGATTCTATACCAATAGCTAATTTAAGTAGCAAAGGAAATAAAAAAAGGATAATTAAGGGAGAAGTTACAAGTCCAATAAATCCAAAACCTGGATGTAGGTTTTACGCTAGATGTCCTAAATCTAAAGATATATGTTTAGCTCCCGATTTGCATTTGAAAGAAATAGATAATAATCATCAAGTTTCCTGTGTTTTATATGATTAATAAAAAGGTGGAGAAATATGAAATTGTATATAGATTTGTTTTTAGCTTTTTTTAGACCTGGTATATTTGGCTTTGGAGGTGGTCCTTCAGCAATTCCTTTAATTCAAGAAGAAGTAATCAATAATTATGGATGGATGACTGTAGAGGAATATATAGATGCAGTTGCATTAGGAAATTCACTGCCTGGACCAATTGCTACTAAGCTAGCTGCTTTAATAGGTTATAAGGTTGGAGGGATTATTGGCTCAATTATTACGCTAACAGCTATGGTGCTTCCAACTGCTCTTGCAATGATACTTTTATATCAGGTTTATTCAAAATATAAAGAAGCAAAATGGTTAAAAAACATGATGGTTGCTGTGAAACCAGTGGTAGTTATTTTATTGATTGAAACAGTTATTACAATGGGGCAAAAATCTTTTCCCATTACAATTACATGGATAATTGGTGCATTAGCAGCTTTGGGATTATTTTATTTTAAAATTCATCCAGCTATTTTAATAGTTACATCAATGGTATTTGGTGTTATTTTAATTAAATAATAAAAATCAGGAATATTAAGGAGAAAATAATGAATAAAGAATTTTATATAAAAAATAGATTAAATTTTGTTAATGAAATGAAAGATAATTCAATAGCTGTATTTTTTTCTGGAACATATTTAAGAGATACATGTGATCAATACATTTATCCGTTTTCTGTAGATAGAAACTTTTATTATTTAACTGGTATAGATAGAGAAGATATGATATTAGTTATCTCTAAATTAGATAATAAAGTCAGTGAAAGTTTATACATACCTACAATAGATGAATTATATGAAAAATGGAATGCACTATTTATGAGAGATTACGAAGCAAAAGATAAGTCTGGTATTACTAATGTCCAATATTTAGAATATTTTGAAAAAGATTTAGCAAAAAAAATGTTTTATGATATGACAGTAGAAAATGTTTATATTTTTTCTCACTATACAGATTTAGAAGAATTTGAAAATCTAAATAGAAGATTTGCTAAAAAAATAAGAACTCAATTTCCAACTATCAATATTCTTAATTCACTTTCTATAATGACTAAATTAAGAAATGTTAAAACCGAAGAAGAAATTCTAGAAATAAAAAAAGCCGTTGATTTAACAAATGACGCTTTAAACTTTATAATGAAAACATTAAAACCAGGAATATTTGAATATGAAATTAAGTCTCATTATAATCATCAATTAACTATGAAAAATAGTCGTTCTAGATTTAGATCTGTAATAGCAGCTGGTAGTAATGCGTGCATTCTACATTATAATGAAGCAAATTATCAGACCAAAAATGGTGACATGGTACTAATGGATTTAGGTGCAATGAATAATTGGTATGTATCTGATATAACAAGAACTTATCCGATTAATGGTAAGTTTACAAATAGACAAAAAGAGCTTTATAACATTGTATTGGAAGCACAAATGGTAGCAATGGATGAAGTAAAAATAGGCTCAACAGAAGATATAGTAAATGAAGCAGTAAAAAAATTTTATTCAAAGGCATTAAAATCAATAAAATTAATAAAAGATGATTCCGAAGTAAATAAATATTATTTTCATGGATCAGGACATTCAATAGGATTAGACTTGCATGATTTGAGGATGCCTAGAAAAGAAATAGTAGAAAATAGTGTTTATACAGTAGAGCCTGGATTATATATTGCAGAAGAAGGTTTAGGTATTAGAATAGAGGAAAATGTTGTTGTCACAAAGAATGGATTAATTAATTTATCTGAAAATATAATAAAAACAGTAAATGACATTGAAAATTATATGAATCAATAAACTTTGCTGTAATAAAAAATAAACAGTACTCCCCCCCTCCTGTACTGTTTGTTTTTTATATATTATATGATATAATAATCTTAAAAAAGCTGCTGGTTTTGTCAGTTAGATTACAAGGTTGGTGTGGAATCATTATTTAATGAGATCCTTTGCTATCGATTAGGATGATAATAAGCGAATTTGTACAAACAGTCATACAAATGGAGGAATAATTTGCAAATAGTAAATATAATTAAAAAACTAATTTTTATTATCTTAATAATGTATGTTATTATTGTAAGAGCTGAAGCAATAGAGATTGTATTAAAAGTTGCCCTCAATCCAAACTTACCTCCATATCAATTTGAGGAAAATGGTAAATTTAAAGGATTACATATAGATATAATGGAAAGTATAGCAAAAAAAAATAATTTAATAATAGAATATATACCGATGTCAAGTAATAATAAATGTTTAGAATCTTTATCCAATGGTGAGGTTGATATTGTGCTTGGCGCAATTAGCAATAATAAATATGAAAAGCAGGCAACTGATAATATATCTCAATCGTCAATAATAATGATTGCAAATAAGGATTATGCATATTTAATTAATAATAAAAGAGATTATGGGAATATTAATACAGTTTTTGAAAACGATACTATTGGATATTCTTATATTAGAAAAATGAGAAATTTGCATTATATAATAGTATCAAATCAAATTAGAGCATTTAATAACTTGATTTCTGGAGAAGCTGATGCTTTAATTGGTGTTAAAAACAGTATATTATATCAGCTGGAAAAGTCAAAGACAGTAGAAGATTATACAATAGTAACTAATTACATGGCTCCTATACAATATACAATTCTAACCCAAAATGGTGATGGCGATTTAAGAAAATTACTTAATAATGAGCTACAAAGAATTAGAATAAGCGGTGAATATACAAAAATTTATGAAAAGTGGATCAATGAAGATAAGTATATTATAAAAAAAATAATGAATTCAATAATAATTATGATATTTGTTTTTCTAGTCATATTATTTATAAATTTTATTTTTAATTATCGGTTGAACACACTACTAAAAAAAGAAGTAGATGAAAAAACAAAAGAACTTAAAATTATTAATAATGACTTACAAAAACAAATAATTGAAACAAGGAATACTAATGAATTAAAAAATTGCATAGTTGAACATAGTATAAGTGCTATATTTGCAATAGACACAGATTATAAGATAACATTATTTAGTAAAAGTGCATGCAATATAACAAATATTCATAATTTAAATATAGGTTATGATGCTTTCGATATACCCTTGTTAGAAACGATTTTAAAAAGTATTTTAAATAAGCTATTTGTAGAAGATATAAAAATAATCAATGAAGAATTAACGATAAAAGATGAAGAAAATAATAGTAAAAGCTACAGATATGATATTTATCAATTGTATAATTTTGATAATAGCATTAGGGGAGCAATTATAACAATAGAAGATATAACTGAAGAGCTAAAAATAAAAGACCAAATTTTTGAAAGAGAAAAAAATAAAGCATTAAATCAAATTATAGCTGGAATTGCTCATGAAATTAGAAATCCTCTTACATCAATTAAGGCTTTTATTCAATTAATACCAGCAAAGATAGATAATCAAAAATTTCAAAATCAGTTAACTGAAATTGTTCCTAAAGAGGTTGACAGAGTTAATAATTTAATTAAAGATTTAATAGATTATGCAAAACCTGAAACAAATAATAAAAATATAATAGACTTAAGTGAAATTATTAATTCGTGCATATTTTTAATTAAGCCAACACTTAATAAAAAGAAAATTGAATTAATTCTTTCCGAGGAAAAGAATTTACAATTATACGTTGACAAAAACCAAATAAAACAGATTCTAATAAATATTATATTAAATGGATTAGAATCAATGGCTGAAAAAATTAGTAAATTTAATATTACAAATAATCTTCAAATAAATATTAATACTTTTAGCAAAGGTGATAATGTTTGCATAACAATTGTTGATGAAGGAATGGGCATGACTGAGGAACAAATTAAAAAATCTTTTGAACCTTTTTATACAAGCAAGTCCTATGGAACTGGATTGGGTTTATCATTATCAAAACAATTTGTTGAGGAAAATAACGGTACATTAACAATTGAAAGTGAGCCTTTATTATTTACTAAAGTTACTATAAAATTTAGGAGGGTTAGCTAATATGAAAAAGAACATTATAATAATAGATGACGAAATAGGAATTTGCACATCTTTATCAATT
>JAQVWY010000019.1 GCA_028709465.1 Tissierellia bacterium
GGATTTGGCATACCAGAAGAACATATAGATAGAATTTTCGAACGGTTTTATAGGGTTGATAAAAGCAGATACAAGGAAACCGGGGGAACAGGATTAGGTTTATCAATTGTGAAGCATATAGTAGAATCATATAAGGGAAATATTGAATTAAAAAGCAAGGAAAATGTAGGCACAGAAATAGTAATTACATTTCCAATAAAAAACGACGAGTAATAATGCAAGAAATACAGATATCTTGTAATCTATTACAGAGGAAATAAAGAAAATAAAATTAAATAAATTATTAATTTAATAAAATTGGGAAAAAGATTTAGGCATGCCTAAGTCTTTTTGTGTCTATAATAAAAAATTTATAAATCTTTTATTCTGCATTCTGAATTCTTTGATTAATGTATTCATAGCATTTATTTTTCCAAATATAATATAAGTAATAAAATGTAGTTGGGGGATTATGGCTTGGATGTTAAATTAATGGCTGAACAAATCAGTGATGAGGTTATAAGTATCAGACGCGATTTTCATATGAATCCTGAATTGGGTGGAAATGAATTTAGAACAATGGATAAAATTTGTGAGTATTTAGATTTATGGGGAGTTGAATATAAATCAAATGTTGCAGATACAGGAGTAGTTGCAATTATTAGAGGAAATAAAAAAGGAAAAACAATTGGTATAAGAGCAGACATGGATGCATTACCGATTAAAGAAGAGGCTAATATAGAATACAAATCCTTAATCGATGGTAAAATGCATGCTTGTGGACATGATGGCCATGTGGCAATAGCACTAGGAGCAGCTAAAATTTTGAAATCTATGGGGCCAAATTTAAATGGTAATATAAAATTTTTCTTTCAGCCTGCAGAAGAAACTATTGGTGGCGCAGAAAGAATGATAAGGGGGGGATGTCTTAAAGATCCTGATGTAGATTATGTTATAGGATTACATATTGATACAGATATACCCACTGGCACAATAGGTATAAAATATGGTAAAATGAAGGCATCATCAGATGAAATAACAATAATAATTAAAGGTGAATCAACACATGGGGCACATCCTCATAAAGGAATTGATCCTATTTTTATTGCCTCAAATTTAGTTATGTCTCTACAATCCATAGTAAGTAGAAATATTTCTCCTACGAATTCTGCATTATTTACTATAGGAAGCATTCATGGGGGAACAAAGGGCAATGTTATACCTGAAGAAGTAGTAATGAATGGAATATTAAGGACACTTGATGAAGATACAAGAAAATTTATGAAAAACAGAATTAAATCCATAATTGAAAATATAACCCGAGGATTGGGTGGGAACAGTAAAATAATTATAAATGAAAGTTATGGCTCTTTAATAAATGATGATGATGTTGTAAATGCAATAAGAACTGTTGCTAATAGGGTGCTTGGAAATGAAAATGTCATAATAATAGAATTTCCATCTATGGGTACTGAAGATTTTTCGTATTTTGCCAGGTCGGTTAAATCTTGTTTTTATAATTTGGGATGCAGAAATGAAGAAAAAAATGCTATTTATCCAGCACATTCCAGTAAATTTATAATTGATGAAGATTGTTTGAAAATAGGTGTTATGCTTCAAGTAGAAAATGCATTGGAATTATTAAATATGTAAACCTTAATTGCAATTAATTATTGAAAAAACATATAATTATTGTTACAATTAAAGCGTGTATTTAACATAGGAATGAGGATATAATGTTTGGATATGTAACAATTAACAAAATGGAGCTTAAATTTAAGGAGTATTACAGCTACAAAGGATATTATTGTGGTTTGTGTAAAACCTTAAAAAACAAATATAATAATGTAAGCAGAATGACTTT
The DNA here is from genome assembly GCA_028709465.1 of Tissierellia bacterium. GTDB lineage: Bacteria > Bacillota > Clostridia > Tissierellales > Sedimentibacteraceae > Sedimentibacter. The sequence goes on from JAQVWY010000019.1 coordinate 1,844, forward strand.
AAATTATGATATGACGTTTCTCATATTGCTTTTAAGCTCACTCTATGAGGTTAATAATGTATCTTATAATTCAAGATGCATGGTTCATCCTGTAAAGAAACAATTGATTATACATAATGAAATTACAGAATATGCTGCAGGAATAAACATTATTTTATCTTATTTTAATTTAAAGGATAATTGGGAAGATGAAAAGGATGGTAAATCTTTTTTACTTTCAAAAATATTAAAAAAACAATTTACTAAAGCTAGTTCTCAATTAGTGGAAAAATCAAATAATATTAAATTAAGGCTTCAAAATTTATCTGATTTAGAAAAACTAAATTCTAGCGATATAGATGCAGTATCTAATGAATTTGGACATTTAATGGAAGAAATAATATTGTATAAAGTGGATGTTTGGGAAGAAACATTGCGTAAGATTGGTTTTTTTCTCGGTAAATTCATTTATTTATTAGATGCTTATGAGGATATGGAAAAGGACAAAAGAAATAAATCTTACAATCCATTTAATAATTTAAATATAGATGATATAGACAGTTATGCTATGGAAGCATTAAATTTAAATTTAGCTTTCTTAAGTGAAGAAATTGAAAAGCTTCCATTAATTCAAGATAAAGGAATTATTGATAATATCGTATATTCAGGTATGATGAGCAAAATTAAAATTACTAGGGATAAAAAAGGAGAAATTAAATGAAAGATCCGTACGAGGTATTAGGTTTAAAAAGAGGAGCATCTCAAGATGAAGTAAAACATGCTTATAGAAAATTAGCAAAGAAATACCACCCAGATATGAATGTTAATAATCCATTGGCCGATTTAGCTGAAGAAAAGTTCAAAGAAATACAATGGGCATATGATGAAATCATTAATGGCAGAGCTTCTAGTTCAAGTTATCAATCAGGCTCTAATTATGGATATAATGATTACAGTTCAAGTTCATATGGTGATTTTAACGAAGTTAGGCAATATATTAATGCAAGAAGATATAGAGATGCTATTGATGCACTTAATCGTATGTCAAATAGGAATGCTGAATGGAATTTCTTAATGGGAGTTTGTTACATGAATTTAGGTTCAACAATACAAGGAAGACAGTTCATTCAAACAGCTGCAAACATGGATCCAAGTAATATGGAATATTATAACTTTTTAAATCAAATAAATAATATGCAAAGAGGTTATAACCAAAGAGTTTATAATTATGGTGGAGGCAACAACAGTGTTGATTGCTGTACCCAATTAATTTGTGCAGATTGTTTATGTGAATGTTTGGGAGGAGATTTGATTTCATGCTGTTAAAAAGCAAAGAAATAGCTTATTTAGGTGTTCTTCTAGGATTAAATCAATTATTTATAATACTTTCATCAGTTATTGAAACAAATACAATAATATTGATGAGCGCTGCTGCACTCATTATAGGTGTTGTAATTGTTGAATTTAAGCTTTTACATGGCATTATATTTTATTATGCATCATGCATATTAGGTTTTATTTTAACCTTTAATAAGATTGAAATTTTTACATATATAATATTTTTTGGTTCCTATAGTCTTGTAAAACATTTAATTGAATCAAAGGTAATTAACAGAATAACCCAATATACTTTAAAATTTATTTATTTTAATATTGCATTATTAATACTGTATTTTATTGTACATCTTTACATAGTATTAGAATTAACATGGTGGATGGTAGTAGCAGGAGAAGTATTATTCTTCATATACGATTACGCCTTCACCATATTCATCAATACTTACATAGAAAAAATAAAACCAAAACTGAAAAAATAACTTTTATTAATGCAGAATTCAGAATTCAGAATTTAACTCACGAACTCATCTAAGACGCATGAAGATTCTTAAGATTATATATAAGTAATTTAATTATTAAAAAAGATTTAGGCTTGCCTAAATCTTTTGCATTTTAATTCCTGCATTCTGCATTTTTGTATTCAGCATTATCTGCATTCTGCATTATTCATAGGTGTCAGGCAATCTTCGTTTGTGTTCTGTTACTTTGTGTGCTCTCTCTATAATAGCTACAGATGCAGCCTTTCCTTTGCCTGTATTTATGTATTCATCAATTTCTTTGTAAGTTACTCCTAATTCTGATTCGTCTGTTTGGCCTTCAAATAAACCAGCAGAAGGAGCTTTTTTTATAATGTTTTCAGGGGCTTTAAGAAATTCTAAAAATTCATAAATTTCTGTTACTGTTAAATCAGCAATAGGATTAAAATCAAAGGCTCCATCACCCCATTTTGTAAAATAACCCATGTATCGTTCGCTTTTATTGCCAGTGCCCGCCACTAAATAGTTTTTACTTTGACCTATAGCATATAAAGTTGCCATCCTTAATCTTGGGGCAATATTTTTGCTTGCTTCAGAAGTAATACTTTCAATTTTCTCTATTGCTGAAGTAATAGATTTTTTAGTTTCAGTTAAATCAATCGTAATATTTTCTATGTTAAATTGATTTGCTAATTTTAAACCATCTTCCATATCTTCGCCAAAATTTCGTTTTGATTCACATGGCATAATAACTCCTAAAACATTTTCACATGCATGTTTTGCCAATATACCTACGAGAGCACTATCCTTACCACCGCTGTTGCCAAAAATAACTCCAGAAGCATTAGCCTCTTTAAGCTTGTTTTGTATAAATTTAACTCTATTTTTCAATTCTTTTTCATAATCTCTCATTTTATCCTCCAAAACATTTTTATTACGAACATAACTTGCCAGTATTTGTAAGCATTTAATAAAGATTATATAATTGGTAAAAATCCCTGTCAAGGTATTTTATATAGTTTATGGTATATATTTCTTGTGGAATTTTGAATGTAAATTATCTTGCTTTATTGCTCTAATTTTAATTTTATGTTAATATATTATTGACAGAAATAGATGTAATAATTCTCTTTCTTTTATTAAAAATATATTATTAAATCATTGGGGGTCACATGTTTAACAAAGTAAAAAAAGCAATTATATTAACGTTATTAGCAACAACTCTTGTTTCCTGTTCAAACTCAGTAGATACTAATAAACCTGTTGATGAAATAGTTGAAAGTGGTACAGGGGATGAAACAAAGGAACCAGAAATTTCTGAAGAAGAAAAGGCAAAGTTGGAACTTGAAAAGAAATTATCTGAAAGAGAGGAATTAGAAAAAATCCGTAAAGAGGAATTAGGAGAGTTTTATGTTCCATTAATTCCTATTGGAGAAGAAAGAGAAAAGAAAAGCGTTGAAGTTAAAGCTTTGTATGCAACAGGTCATACAGCAGGCAATGAACTTAATAGAGAAAATATTGATGCATATGGAGCATACGTAAAGGCATTAGCTGATAATGACAAGGCAAAAGCTAATGAACTATATTCTGCAGCTGAAAAGGCTAACAAATTTGAAAGAATTATAGGGATTGCAGTAGGAACTGAGATTAATGGATTAGTCATAAATGTTAAAGATGATAATGGATTTATAACATACGATAGTAGTGTTGAAATTGTTCAAAAAATGAATGAAAACACATCAATTCCAATTAAAGATGTTAAGAATATGCTTAATATATTAAAGGAATATGAAATATACACAATAGGAAGAATAGTGGCATTTAAAGATAAAAATTTTGCAGTATTAAGTCCAGAACATTCAATACAGCTTAAATCAGGCGGTACATGGTTAGATCCAAACAGTGGCAATATTCCATGGATAAATCCTTTTGATAAATATGTATGGGATTATAACATAGCAATCGCTAAGGAAGCATCTTTATTAGGTTTTGATGAAGTTCAATTTGATTATGTAAGGTTCCCTGATGGGGCAAAAAAATATAATCCTATAACAGAATTTCCAGGCAGAAATAATAGAGATAAGGATGAAGCTATTGCAGAATTTTTAGAATATGCAAGAGAACAGCTAGCGCCTTATAATGTTAATTTAGGTGCTGACGTGTTTGGAATAATAACAAGAACATGGGATGATTATCCAGAGGATATTGGTCAAACATGGATATTAATAGGTAAACATGTTGATAACATAGCTCCAATGGTTTATCCTAGCCATTATTCAACAGGATGGTATAATTTAGAAAATCCTAATGCAGAACCATATCTTGTAGTTAAAGGTGCAATGGAAGAGGCAATTGAAAAAAATTCTTCTATGGAAAAACCTCCAATTGTAAGACCTTGGATTCAAGATTTTGATTGGGCTGGAATTGAATATGGCCCTAATAAAGTAAGAGCACAAATAATAGCTGCCAAGGAATTAGGTATTTACGAATATATGATTTGGAACCCTGCTAATTCATACGATCCATATAGTTTTATAGAAACAGCTGCAGAGAAAAATACGACATATCCATTAGACAAAGGAGAGCTGGATTTTAGGGAAAAGTCACCAGCAGATGCAGCGGATAAATATTTGGTTGGAAAATTAAATGATAGATTTAGTTATATGTATCTTATGACACCACTAGCAGACAGAGTAAAGGATTTTGATGAATTTCAAAAAAATGAAGAAGCATCACCAATCAAACTTTTAAGTTATAAAGTTAATGGTTATACAATAGACTCAACCAATAAAGATAAAGCTATGGTTGAATTAAGTTACAAATATGAAATGACAAAAGAAGGTGCAGCAGAAACTATTGAAAAAGAAAATGTCAATTGGGAAGCTGTTAGAGAAAATAATGTTTGGAAAATAAAAGCAAAATTTCAATAACAATTATTTCAAAAACGATTTAGGAAAGCCTAAATCGTTTTTGTATTATATAATAATTCCGTGTATCTGAATTTTTTTGACTACTGCATTTCTTCATTCTTCAATGGATTTTGTATTATGTTCGCAATTAGCGAATGCATGTTAGTACTTTGAAAACAAAATACTTGACATTTGAAAATAAGTTGGTATAATATTTTTATTGTTATTTTAGAACTTTTAATAAAATATTGAATAATAAATATTAATACTTATAATATATTAGTTTTGGAGGAAATATGAAAAAATATAATGTAGCGATATTAGGCGCAACTGGTGCAGTTGGCAAAGAAATGTTAAAGGTATTAGGAGAAAGAAATTTTCCTATTAATGAATTAAGATTGTTGGCAAGTAAGAGAAGTGCTGGAGAAGAAGTTGAATATAATGGACAAAAATATATTATTCAAGAAGCAACAGAAAATTCATTTGAAAATATAGATATTATGCTTTGTGCAGCTGAAAATGATATAAGTAAAAAACTATCACCAGCGGCTGTAAAAGCAGGAGCAGTTGTTGTTGATAATAGTAGTGCATTTAGATTAGACGAAAATGTTCCGCTTGTAGTGCCAGAAGTAAATGGTGAAGACGTAAAAAAACATAAAGGTATAATTGCAAATCCAAATTGTTCAACTACTATTGCATTAACTGCAATTAATGAACTTAATAAATATTCTAAAATAAAAAGAATGATAGTATCAACTTATCAAGCAGTATCAGGTGCTGGTGTTAATGGTATTTCAGAACTTGATAATCAGATAAAAAATATAAGCGAAGGAAAACCTGTTGAAATTAATACATTCCAATATCAAATAGCATATAATTTAATTCCCCAAATAGGAGATTTCGACGAATTAGGATATTCACAGGAAGAAATGAAATTGCAAAACGAAGGAAGAAAAATTTTGCATAGCCCAGATTTAAAAGTAAATTGTACATGTATAAGAGTACCGGTTTACAGAAGTCATTCAGAATCAATTACTATTGAAACAGAAAAAGAAATTACTCCAGAAAAAGCAAGAGAGCTGCTTAAAAATGCTGCTGGAGTTAAACTAGTTGATGATGTTAAAAACAGACAATATCCAATGCCTCTTGACACATCAGATCAAGATTTGATTTATGTAGGAAGAATTAGAAAAGACATAAGTAAAGAAAATTCATTAGTTTTATGGTGCTGCGGAGATCAAGTAAGAAAGGGAGCAGCAACAAATGCTGTTCAAATTGCAGAAGTACTGATAAACAATTGGAGTAAATAGGCTAATAAAAAGAATAATAGATGAAAAAGAACAATTCAAAATATTATTAGAAACAGTGTGTTATATAATATAACATTTATTAAGTGGTAAAGACTATGAATTTAATTAATGATATAAAAAAAAATAGTAATTATATTTTTCTGAAATACATTTTAAGTGTTATATTAATATGCTTTATTTCTACATTACTTTCTATTGTTATGAATAAAATAGGAATAAGCAAAGAAAATACGTTGATGGTATTTATAGTTGGTGTATTAGCTGTTTCAATCGTTACAAGAGGTTATATATATAGTGCAATTGCATCCATAATAAATGTTCTTATGTTTAATTTATTGTTTACTGAACCTATTTATAGCTTTGAAATTAGTAATATTCAAGATATAATTCTAATGGCTTTCTTTTTGACTGCGTCTTTAATTTCCAGTACAATGACTACAAAATTGCAACATCAAACTGAAATATCAAAACGAAATGAAAGGACAGCTAAGGTTCTTTATGAAATAACAAAGGGTTTCTTTAATGTGACAGGCAATGAAAATACTATTATAAAAGGCATAAGCTATATAAAAGATTATGTTGGCTATGATTGCTATGTAATGCTAGATAATGATGTTAAGATTTACAAAACAGATGGCATTCCTAATTATGATGCAATTAGTAAGGATAATATTATCTTAATCCCAATTAAAGGGATTGGGAAACAAAGGGGAACCGTTCAAATTATAAACGCTAATTCACCTTTATCAAATGAAAATGATATGATTGTAAAAACAATAGTTCATCAAATGTCTATTGTTTTAGATAGAGAATTTATATATGATGAGCGACAAAAAATTAAAATAGATATTGAGAGGGAACGATTAAAGAGTACACTTCTTAGAAGTATTTCTCATGATATAAGAACACCTCTTACGGGCATTAAAGGTGCTAGTGAGCTTATACTAGACAGCTATGACAATTTAGACGCAAATTCTATTAAAAAATTAACATCGGATATTTATGATGAATCAGTTTGGTTGATTAAAACTGTGCAAAATATTCTCGATATGACACGTATTAGTGAGGGAAGATTAACAATCACCAAAAATTATGAAGCTGCTGATGATATTGTAAATCAAGCAATAACACTTATACCAAGCCTAAATTTTAAGAATAGGCTTCATGTATCAATACCTGATGAAATAGTTCTTGTACCTGTTGATGGAAGATTAATAGTTCAAGTTATAGTAAATCTTTTAGACAATTCTTATAAATATGCAGGTGAAGATGCACAAATCTTCTTAAAAGTATATACTAAAAATAAATTTATTATTTTCGAAGTTTCAGACAATGGAATTGGTATTAATCCTTCAATAATTGATAAAATATTTGAAGGATTTGTTTCATATCATAAAAATAATATTGCGGACGGAAGTAGGGGATTTGGTATAGGACTTACTATATGCAAAGAAATTGTAACTGCCCACAATGGTTCAATTACTGCAAAAAATTCAAAAACAGGCGGTGCGATTTTTACTGTTAAGCTTCCTTTGGAGGTTGATTTAAATGACCAAAAAAATATTAATAATTGAAGACGATAATAAAATAGTTAATTTTATGACTATGGCTTTAAAAGCTAAAGGTTATTCTATTATATCTGCAAGGAATGGGAATGATGGAATATTATATTTTTGCACTGAAATGCCTGATATTATACTATTAGATTTAGGGCTTCCTGATATGGATGGAGTTAATATTATAAATCAGGTGCGTGATGTTTCACAAATCCCCATAATAATTGTTTCTGCAAGAGAACAGGAAAGTGATAAAATTTTGGCATTAGATGCAGGCGCTAATGATTATGTTACAAAACCATTTTCAATGGGAGAATTGCTCGCTCGAATTAGGGTAATGGAAAGGTTAATAGAAAGAGAAGTTGTCTATCCACATGATAACGTGTTTAAATTGGATTATTTGACAGTAGACAGGGAAAAACATAGAGTTTATGTTGATGATAATGAAGTACATCTTACGCCAATTGAATTTAAGCTTCTTTTATTATTGATCGCTAATCGGGGGAAAGTTATAACTCACAGTCAAATATCCAAAGAAGTGTGGGGATATGGCGAGACTGGAGATTCAAAGAGTATAAGAGTATTTATGGCAAGCTTAAGAAGAAAAATAGAAAAAGACACCTCAAATCCAAGATTTATTTTAACTGAAATCGGAGTAGGGTATCGTTTCGCAGATGAATAAAAGATGCCTTGTGGCATCTTTTATATATTATCAGCAATTTTTAAAACGTCTTCTGATCTCCCAAGTATAATGATTTTGTCATCATCTTTAAATATATAGTCAGCTTTTGGAAAAGTCATTATATTGTCACCATTTTTTATAAGCAAAATGTTAATATGATATTTTTTTCTTACATTTATTTTTTCAATGCTATATCCCACCCAATTTTGTTTTATAGGCATTTCAAATATAGAATATTCATCAGTTATAGAAAAAAAATCAAGCATGTTCTTTGAACTGCAGCGAATTGCTAATTTTTCGGCCATATCCTTGTCAGGATAAACTACCTCATCAGCCCCATTTCTTAAAAGAAATTTAGCTTGTATATCTCTACTTGCTTTTGAAATAACATATTTTGCACCTAAATCTTTTAAAAGAGAAGTAATTTCTAATGATGATTGAAAAGTATCTCCAATTGTTACAAAACAAATATCAAAATTACTTACACCTAGAGCTTTTAGAACATCTTCTTTTGTACAATCACCTATTTGTGCATCAGTAACCATAGATGACATATCTTCTATGATAGCTGCATCTTTATCAACTATCATAACATCATTCTTTAGTTCAGATAACTTAATAGCTAAATGACGACCAAAAGCACCCATTCCTATAATTAATATTGATTTCATTATTTATCTCCTATCCTATTATTATTTTTTCATATGGTCTACTAAGAGAAGCAGGTTCTTTTTTTTCACCGATTACAGCCACTATAGATAAAACACCTACTTTACCTCCGTACATTAGTAAAGTTATTATTATTTTGGAAAAATTATTAAGCAAAGGTGTTATGCCTAAAGTTAGACCTACTGTTCCAAGAGCAGAAAATACTTCAAACATTATTTCTTTTAATGAAAAATCTTGTAATCCGCTAATTAAAATTATTGCTCCCAATGCAATAGACATATATATTGTTGTAACAGAGCTTGCTTTTTTTAATGCATCAATTTCAAGCCTGCGTTTGAAAATAGTAATATCATCGCTTTGCTTTGCAGATGACCAAGAAGCGATTATAAGTGTAATAAATGTTGTTGTTTTAATACCGCCAGCTGTAGAACCTGGACTTCCGCCTATTATCATCAATAATATAGTCAATAAGCTGCCACCTTCAGACAATTCACTTAAATTGATTGTATTAAATCCCGCAGTTCTTGGCGTTATTGAATGAAAAAAAGATGCCAGAATTCTTTCTTTAATATTCATATTAATCATACTGTGATTACTTTCAACAATAAAAAAAATTAGTGCGCCCAAAGTAATTAGGAAAAAGGTTGTTGTAAGTACTATTTTTGTATGAAGCTTATATTTTCTGAAACTGATTTTGTTGAGAATAATATCATCCCATACTACAAAACCAATTCCTCCTATTACTATTAGTAACATAATAGTTACATTAACTGCAATATTATTTTCATAGTTTGTTAGAGATGAGAATTCTCCAAAGTTACCCATTAAATCAAAACCTGCATTGCAGAATGCAGAAACAGAATGAAATATTCCGTAATATAAACCTTCTTTAAATCCCATTGTAGGATAAAAGCTGATAGTGAGTATTATTGTTCCAATACCTTCAATTATAAATGTTCGGATAATGATTTTCTTAACAAGTAGTACGATACCTCCAATTTTCAAGGTGTTTGCTGATTCCATAAGCAATCTTCTTTCTCTTAATCCGATTTTTCTTCTTAAAAAGATTGAAAATTGTGTTATTATTGTCATGAAACCAAGACCGCCTATTTGTATAAGTAAAAGTATTACTATTTGTCCAAATAAAGACCAGTGTATAAAAGTATCATAAATTACAAGACCCGTAACACAAAAGGCAGAAGCAGCTGTAAATAAAGAATCAATAAAAGGTGTTGCAATATTAGATTTAGATGATATAGGCAAACTAAGAATTAAAGCGCCTATAAGTATAATGCCTAAAGTACCCAATATAATAATTTCAGTATAATTTAATTTAATATTTTTAATTGTGAACATATATATTATCTCCTAAAATCTTTTAATTTTTATAAATATTTAATAGAGTAAAAACCAGTTCAGAGGATGTTAATCCTTCTTTATATAAATAAGGAACATTAATTTTATCGTATAATTTTTTATTATAATGATCATTACAAACAGAAATAACCTGTTCTATCCCCATTATTTTTATTCCGATGGAACATATCATTAGATTATCAAGGTCTGATTTATTGACTGCAATTAAATATTTATATTTATATTCCATATTGATTTGATTGCTGTCTTCTAAAGTTAGTGAAAATATGCTATTTTGTTTTAATAATTCGGATATTTCAAGGCATAAGTTTTTTTCACCAATAATAAGTGCTTCGATTGATTTATTATCATTTAAAGGGTTACAATTCATATCTAATTCATATGAGGGTTCAAAGATTTTATAAATTTCATCTATAAAAAATAAGTTTATAAAAAATATAGCTATAACTGATAAAATTATTATTAGATTCATATAAACCCTCCTTGTTTATGGTAAATCGATTGTAGCACATGAGGTATAAAAATGTTGTTAAGGTTTTTTTATTGGTGTAAATATTTCATTAAAATTATGGATAAGTTCTAAAAGATTAAGAGGTATTTTATTTATGGACAAATGTTAAGGAATGGTATAATATTAAATGGTGTTAAGGAGGCGGGACATGGAAATTATAATAATAGTATTACTAATAATATTAATAATATTAGGTATTGCAATAATAAAAAGATCTTCAAACAAGGGATTAGAAGATCGTATATTATCTGAATTAAAAATAACTTTAAGTCAAAACAACTTAAATTTAATAGATAATGTTAATAAAAAGATTTCTGAATCAGAACAAAATCAGTTACGAGAAATATTGACAAATAAACTTATTATGACGGAAGCTTTTAGTGATTTCAGAGATAAAACTTCATATTCAATTAATGAATCAAATAACAAGCTAAAAGAAAATCTTAATAATAATTTTGAAAAATTAAATGTTAGAATAAGTGAAAGCCTTGATAAAATCAATATGAGGGTTGAAGAAAGGCTAAATGAAGGATTTGAAAAAACCAATAAAACATTTGTCAATATATTAGAAAGATTATCAAAAATAGATGAAGCCCAAAAGAAAATTGATAGCCTATCAACGAATATTATATCCCTTCAAGATGTATTAACTGATAAAAAATCAAGGGGGACATTTGGAGAAGTGCAATTAAATCACTTAATTATGTCTATTTTTGGCGATAAAAATGATAAGGTTTTTGAAATCCAAAAAAAATTATCTAATGATACCTTGGCAGATGCTGTTTTACATATACCAGAACCTGTAGGAATGATTTGTATTGATTCTAAATTTCCCTTGGAAAACTATCAAAGAATGATTGACAAAAATATTTCTGAAATAGAAAGAAAACAATATGAGAAGGATTTTAAAACCAATGTAAAAAAACATATTAATGATATATCTTCAAAATACATAATACAAGGAGAAACATCTGAACAAGCTATAATGTTCATACCTGCAGAGGCAATCTTTGCAGAAATAAATGCATATCATCAGGATTTGTTAGATTATGGCGGAAGCAAAAAGGTATGGTTCGCTTCTCCAACAACATTAATGTCAGTATTATCCACAGTTCAAGTAATATTAAGAAATTTGGAAAGGGAAAAGTATGCAAGCATAATACATGAAGAGCTTAATAAATTGGGTAAAGAATTTAAACGATATAAAAATCGTTGGGATACTTTGGCTAGGAACATAAAACGTGTTTCTGATGATGTAGACAATATAAATATTACATCTAATAAAATAGAAAAGAAATTTGAGACGATTTCTAAAGTTGAAATAGATAAATATTTGGAATCTAGCAATGATGAAGATTTCTTATATGTTGAAACAGCGGAGGATTAATATGGTGAAATTTAAAAATACTAATGAAATAATGGAGTTTATTAGGAATTTTAACAAGTTATATGATCTTATACGTATAGTTGACCCTATAAGCAAGAAAATTATTGAGTATGAAGAAGTAGGGGAAAAGCCTTATTCATCAATTTGCTATGATTATTGGAAAAATGGAACAATGTGCCCAAATTGTGTTTCCTCTAGGGCTATTAATGAAAATGATACCTTCGTTAAAATAGAATATAACAAGGATAAAATATATATGGTAATGGCTAGCCCAGCAAAGATAATTGATAAAAATTATATAGTGGAAATGCTTAAGGATATAACTGAAACAGGAATTGTACCTGATTTGAAGGGTAAAACGGTTGAAGAAATTAATGAAATTATTAATAAATTAAACAAAGAGATAATAACCGATGAACTGACACAAGTTTTCAATCGACGTTATTTAAACGAGAGATTACCGGTAGATATTTATGCATCTATTAATAATAAAAATAAATTGTCAGTTATTATGCTGGATATTGATTTTTTTAAAAATGTTAATGATAATTATGGTCATTTAGCTGGAGATTTTGTTCTTAAAGAGATTAGTAACATTATAAAGAAGAACATTCGAAAAGACCATGATTGGGTTGCAAAATATGGAGGAGATGAGTTTTTTGTTTCATTACCTAATGCAGATAAAAAAGCTGCATATAGAACTGCAGAAACAATAAAAAATGAAGTTGAAAATAAGGAGTTTGTTTATGAAGGACAAAAAATTCATATTACCGTAAGTTTAGGTGTATACACATTGGACTCAAAGAAAATAATCATGGAAGAGCTCATTGATATTACAGATAAAAATATGAATGAAGCAAAAATTAAAGGGAGAAATAATATCATTTCTAGTTAATATTGATAAAAATGGATTGCAAAGTATTTATAGATGTTTCAAAATATTTATAAAAAAAATAAAAAATATCTTGATTTTTAATTTATTGTGTGCTACTATTTTAAAGTAGCATTTGCCGCAGTGATGGAATGGCAGACGTGACGGACTCAAAATCCGTTGGTGGCAACACCGTGGGGGTTCAAGTCCCTTCTGCGGCACTCAATTTCAACGAAAAAGAGACTTTTAATATAAAGTCTCTTTTATATTTTTTGAATCAAGGAATCAAGGGGGACGGTTCTTGCTGTCCAATATCGGATCAGAGTGGACAGTGAGAACCGTCCCCACCTAAATCGTTCCCCCCCTAAATCAACCCTAAATAGTCTTTTTATTTATTTTTATATATGCTATAATAATCTGAAAAAGGCAAGTGAAGAAATGGACTCAGCAGAAAAAAATGTTGAGAGGAGTTAAACAATGGTAGAAAAAGCTTTGGTGCTATTAAAAAAATATTATGGATATGATTCTTTTAGGGAAGGGCAAAAGGAAATAATTGAAAATATATTGAATGGTAATGATGTATTAGCAGTAATGCCAACTGGCGGAGGAAAATCAATTTGTTACCAAATACCAGCTATGATTATGGAAGGTACAACAATAGTAATTTCACCATTGATATCCCTTATGAAGGATCAGGTTGATACATTACAGCAACTAGATATACCTGCTGCCTATATTAATAGTTCACTCCCTTTAGGTGAACTTAATCGTATAATTTTTGAAGCATGTAACAATAAATATAAATTGCTCTATGTAGCTCCTGAAAGGTTAGATTCTGAAAACTTCATAGAAATGTTGAAAAATATTAAAATTTCTATGATTGCTGTTGATGAAGCTCATTGTGTATCCCAATGGGGGCATGATTTTAGGCCAAGCTATCTTAAAATAAGAGAATTAGAAAAACTTTATAAGGAAAAACCAATTATATCAGCCTTTACTGCAACTGCAACTCCAGCAGTAAGAGAGGATATAATTAATTTAATTAAGTTACATAATCATTTTGAAATAATAACAGGTTTTGATAGAGTAAATCTTAAATTTGATGTGGTTAAATTAAATAAAAAATTTCCATATCTATTAAAATATATTGAAGAAAATAAGGAAAAGTCAGGAATTATATATTGTTTAACGAGAAAATTAACAGATGAAGTACACAATAGACTTATTACTGCAGGATATAAAGCTGTAAAATATCATGCAGGCCTTTCTGATGCAGAAAGAAATAAAAACCAAGATGATTTTCTCTATGATAATGCAGATATAATAGTAGCTACCAATGCCTTTGGTATGGGTATTGATAAGCTTGATATAAGATATGTCATACATTATAACATGCCGAAAAATATTGAAAGCTATTATCAAGAGGCAGGCAGAGCAGGGCGTGACGGTGAAGCATCAGAATGTATATTATTATTTAATCCCTCAGATATAGTTATGAATAATTTTCTCATAGAAAGCAGTATTGATGAAAGTAATAAGTCAAATGAGTATGCAAAGCTGAGAGAAATGATTAATTATTGTAATACTGATAAATGTTTAAGACATTATATAATAAATTATTTTGATTCAAGTTTCAACAAGGAAAAGTGCAATAATTGCAGCAACTGCTTAAGTGAAATAGAATCTTCAGATATAACTATGGAAACCCAAAAAATTCTGTCCTGTATATACAGGATGGAAGAGAGATTTGGTATGAATGTAGTAATCGATGTACTTAAAGGAAGTAGCAGTCAAAGAATAAGAATGTTAAAATTTGATAAATTAAGTACGTACGGTCTTATGAAAGAATATTCCAAAGATACTCTTAAGGAAATAATTGCTTATTTAATATCAGATGGCTATATAATAATATCTGGTGACAAATATCCAGTATTAAAAATATCTCAAACAGGCAATGCTGTATTAAGAGGGAAGCAGCAAGTGACTATTAAAAAGGTGTTTTCTAAAAATAATCAAGAAGATAAAAATATTTTAACAGACTATCCAAAAGATTTATTTGAAATGTTAAGAGCAAAAAGAAAAGAATTAGCACATAAACTGAAAGTTGCCCCTTTTATTGTGTTTTCAGATGCTACTTTAAAAGATATGTGTGTTAAATATCCTTTAAATAAAGAAGATATGCTAAGGATAAAAGGTGTAGGGGAACATAAAGCTGAAAAATATGGAGAAGTATTTATAGACATAATTTCTCATTATGTTAATGAACATAATATTCAAATCAGTAAATTAGAAAATCATAAAATAAATGATGAAGATATTAATAATACTAAAACATCAAATAAAACAGATAAAGTAAAAAAAGAAGATACAAGAACTATTAGTTATAATTTATATAATGAAGGTAAAAATCTAAAAGAAATTGCAGATATTAGAGGCTTTTCTATTGTGACCATTGAAGAACATTTGCTTCAGTGTGCCAAATTAGGTTTTGATATAAATTTTGATGATTTCATTGAACCAGAACATGAAAAATTAATATTAGAGGCCTTTAATAAAATTGGCAGTGACAAATTAAAGCCTATAAAGGAAGCACTGCCCCATGAAATTACTTATACAGAAATAAAATTTGCATTGTGTAAGAATAAGGAAGGGGGACACACCTCTCTACAGGGATAGTCTTTGTGGTATGAGGAATGTCCCCGTTAGAAGGAGACAAAGATGAGTAAACTATATATTGTTCCAACACCTATTGGAAATTTAAATGATATGACTCCAAGAGCTGTTGATATTTTAAAAGAATGTGATTTAATTTTAGCCGAGGATACAAGACATAGTCAAAAATTAATGAATTATTTTGATATTAATACTAAACTTATATCTTATCATAAATTTAATGAAAAAAGCAGAACTGAAGAAATAATTGAAGAAATATTAAATGATGACAAGAGCGTTGCAATAATTACTGATGCTGGAACTCCATGCATATCTGATCCTGGTTATGAAATAGTAAAATCTGCTAGGGAACAAGGAATTGAAGTAATTGGGCTAGCAGGAGCATCTGCTGCAATAATTGCCTTATCAATAGCAGGAATTAAAACAGATGAATTTGTGTTTTATGGTTTTTTACCAAGAAAAAAAAGTGAAATAGATGAAGCATTAAATAAAATACTTCAAAATCCAATTAAGACATTTGTATTGTACGAATCTCCAAAACGAGTTATAAATTTAATTGAAAATATAAAAGAACACATGCCTAATGCCGATCTATGTGTTTGCAAAGAATTGACAAAAATTCACGAAAGATGCTTTTATGGAAAAGTAAATTCTGTTTTAGAAGAACTTAAAAATTACACGCAAGCTGAAAAAGGAGAGTATGTCATTGTAGGCTATAATAATGATTATAAAGAAGATGATATTAAAGAAGATAATATAAGTTTATATGGAATAATATTTGACAAATTAATTTCTAAAGAATATTCTATAAAGGAAGCGGTAAATGAAGTAGTACAAGAGGGCATTGCAACTAAAAATGATGCCTATAAAGCTTCTTTAGAAGTGAAAAAGTTTATTGAAAATTACTAGTATTTTTATGCTAAAAGGTAAAAGAAAGGGACAAGTTCATGTTAGGCACAATAGTAAATTCATTGGCAATAATTGTTGGAGGATTGGTTGGATTTTTCTTCAAAAATGTAATATCTAAAAAATTATCAGAATCATTGCTTAAAGCATCTGCTATGGCGGTATTAGCAGTAGGTATTAAGCTTACACTTCAAGGTGACAATTTAACTTTGCTTATAGTTTCATTAATTATTGGAACATTTATAGGAGAGTTAATTGATATTGAAAGTAAGCTGGACAACCTAGGAATTGCAATTGAAAATAAAATTAAAAATAAAGAAAGCAATATAACACAGGGCTTTGTAAGTTGTACATTGGTGTTTTGTGTAGGTTCAATGGCAATTGTGGGCTCAATACAAAGTGGTTTGACTGGAAATCATGAAATATTATTTTCTAAAGCCTTATTAGATGGAATTATTTCTGTTACAATGGCTGTTTCCATGGGAATAGGGGTTGTTTTTTCAAGTATAAGCGTTTTTATATATCAAGGGACAATAACTTTATTAGCCCAGTTTCTGCAAACCATATTAAATGATATCGTCGTAAATGAAATGACTTCAATTGGAGGAATTTTGATTATGGTAATTTCTTTAAATTTTTTGGAAATTAAAAGAATAAAAGTGGGAAATATGCTGCCGGCAATTTTTATTCCAATAATTTATTACATGATTTTTTAATTTAAAGCAGTTTTAGACTTTTAGAGGTGAACAATTGAATAATAAAAAATTAATAATAAGTCCTTTTATAGTATTAGGTATAAGCACAGCATTAATTGCAGGTTGTATTGCTTTTTCAATTCCTTCTTATAATGGATTTTTCATAGGAATTATATTTACAATGTTTGTTTTATTAAAAAGCGGATATAAGTTTAAAGATTTACTTAAAGAAATTTATTCTGCAATACTTAATGTAAGACATTTATGCGCTATAATCATATTAATAGGAGCTACAACATCAATTTGGCTTGCGTCGGGAGTGGTGCCAACTATTATGTATTATGGCTTCACATATATGGAGGGAATTAACTTCTTGCTTGCTGCTTTTGTGATAATGGGTATTGTTTCAATATTCATGGGAACATCTGTTGGCACAATAAGTACCGTTGGTATATCACTGTTAGGTATTGGTGTGGGTATGGGTATACCTTCAAATATTATGGTAGGTGTTTTAATATCAGGTGGATTTTTAGCAGATAAAATATCACCATTGTCTGGATTAGTAAATTTAAATATGACTACAGTAAAGAAAAGTTATAAAGAAACTGTAAGAGCAATGATGATTACTTTAATTCCAACATTAATAATTACTGGAATAATATATTATATAATAGGAGCAAAATATACAGCGGTAGATTATTCAAATCTTATTTTATAT
This sequence comes from Tissierellia bacterium, assembly GCA_028709465.1. Taxonomy (GTDB): domain Bacteria; phylum Bacillota; class Clostridia; order Tissierellales; family Sedimentibacteraceae; genus Sedimentibacter. The sequence continues at coordinate 19,901 of JAQVWY010000019.1, forward strand.
AAGGAGGCAATATCAAAAGGATTTAATACTTCGCCAATACTATTATTATTGCCAGTAATTGTTTTGACTTTATCTGTAGCAGGAGTTTATTCTTTATTAACAATAGGTATTGGATTAACAATTGGAGGTATATTTAGCGTTGTTTTTCAAAAAATGTCTGTTGTTGAAGTTTTAAAAGGGGTTATATTTGGATATCATGGTGCTACGCCATCAGCTAAATTAAACAGCATGCTTGTAAGCGGTGGAATGATATCCATGATTGAAGTAATTTTAATAGTTCTGGGAGGAGTAATTCTAGTAAAATTATTTCAGTACAGTAATATATTAGTTCCCATAATGGATAAGTTGATGTCAGGTGTAAAATCTAGAACTAGTTTAATATTTAGAACTGGTTTAATGAGTATGTTGTTAACTGTTGTAACTTGCGATCAGACAGTTGGAATTATTTTGCCAGGCAGTGTTTTGCAAGATAAATATAAGGAATTTAAATTGGATTTTACTGTATTAACGAGAACTATTGCTGATACGGGGGTAATAATTGCACCTTTGTTGCCTTGGGATGTTAATTCATTTATTATAAGGCCAATAGTGGGCATACCTACCACGTCATATTCTCCTTATTCAGTACTTTGCTATATTTGTCCCATAGTAACCATGATTGTTGCACATATTTTATATGGAGAAAAACGAAAAAATAAAAGTTAAAAAGCATTGTTAGTTATTTTGTAAGAGCATTCATTAGAATGCTCTTTTTAGCATATTTAAACAGTTGATTTAAAATAAAAGCTTTATATTTTTAATAAATTTCCATAAAAAATTAAATTAATAAAGTTTATTAAAATTAAAAATTAATTAAAACGAATTATTTTATAGTTATTGCATGTTTACAATTGTCAGTATACAATGGTTTTGAAATTATAATTTACTTTTAAATATTACGCATTATAGTATGTTATATTTAAAATTTAACTAATGGGAAGGTATAAAATGGTACAAGCTTTAACCAAGAATTCAAATGTTTTAAAATGGGTAGATGAAGTTATTATAATGACTAATCCAAAGAACGTTGTATGGATTGACGGAAGTGAAGAACAATTGAAAAGTCTTCGAAAGAACGCATGCGAGACTGGTGAAATTATAGAATTAAATCAAGAAAAATATCCAGGTTGTTATTATCACCGTTCTAATCCAAATGATGTTGCTCGTATGGAGGATAGAACATTTATATGTTGCAGTAAAGAAGAAAATGCAGGGCCTACCAATAATTGGATGTCACCTGAAAATGCCTATGAATTAGGAAGAGACATATTTAATAGTTGCATGGTTAATCGTACTATGTACATTATTCCATATTCAATGGGGCCAGTTGGTTCGCCATTTTCTAAAATAGGCATAGAAATTACAGATTCTATTTATGTTGTATTAAATATGAACATAATGACTAGAATTGGACAAGAATCTCTTGATGAGTTAGGTGATTCAAGTGATTTTGTAAGAGGTGTTCATTCAAAATGTAATCTTGATGAAAATAAAAGGTATATATTCCATTTTCCTGAAGACAATACGATTTGGTCTTGTAATTCTGCTTATGGCGGAAATGTTTTGTTAGGTAAAAAATGTTTTGCACTTCGTATTGCATCTTACCAAGGATTTAAGGAAGATTGGATGGCAGAACATATGCTTATTCTTGGAATAGAAAACCCAAAGGGAGAAGTTAAATATATTTCTGCTGCGTTTCCTTCAGCTTGTGGTAAAACTAATTTAGCAATGCTTATACCACCAGAAGGATATAGAAAAAAAGGATACAAGGTTTGGACTGTAGGGGATGATATTGCATGGCTTCGAATAAAAGAAGATGGAAGATTATGGGCTATTAATCCAGAGGCAGGTTTCTTTGGAGTAGCACCTGGTACAAATGAAAAATCAAATTATAATGCAATGATGTCAACTAAAAAAGATACAATTTTTACGAATGTTGCTTTGAATTTAGATGATAATACAGTTTGGTGGGAAAAATTTGATGATAATCCTCCTGAAAATGCCCTTGACTGGAGAGGAAATCCTTGGAATGGTAGAACTTCTACTGAAAAAGGAGCACATCCAAATTCAAGATTTACAGCACCTGCTAAAAATTGTCCATCTATATCTCCTAATTGGGAAGCACCAGAAGGAGTTCCTATTTCAGCAATAATTTTTGGAGGAAGGCGTAGGAAAACTGCTCCATTAGTTTATCAGTCAAGAGATTGGCAACACGGAGTTTTTGTTGGGGCAACAATGGCTTCAGAAACTACGGCAGCATCTTCTGGCAAGGTTGGAGTAATAAGAAGAGATCCGATGGCAATGCTTCCATTCTGCGGTTATAACATGGGGGATTATTTTGGTCACTGGCTTGATATGGGTAAAAAAGCATGCAATCCACCAAAAATATTCCATGTAAACTGGTTTAGAACAAATGATAATGGAGAATTCCTATGGCCAGGTTTTGGTGAGAATTTTAGAGTATTAGAATGGATTATTGATAGATGTGAAGATTTAGTTGATGCAGAAGAATTAGCAATTGGTTATATACCAAAAGTTAATGACATAAACGTTGAAGGTTTAAATATATCAAATGAAAAGCTAGAAAGCTTGTTGACTTTAGATAAAGAATCTTGGGCTGAAGATATCAAATCAATTGAAGGTTTCTTCGGGAAATTTGGCGATAAACTTCCAAAAGAATTAAATGATGAATTAAATATACTTAAAAATAATATAAATAATTTAAATAACTAACAATGAAAGGGAACACACCTTTAATGTCATCCTGAACGGTAGGGCATCTTCAGGCTACGCCTTCAGAATGACATTTTTTTAAAAAGATGTTAGCCTCTCCTATAGCTTTCTGCTTCATTACCTGGAATAGAATAGACGCTACCTTTATTGCAATAAACTGAATTAGATGTAAATTCCGGGTCTGATTTAAAGTCATAGTTATATTTCTCTATTATTTCTTCTGTATTATGGCAAACATCATATCCATCAAATATAAATGATATATTTCCCTTACCTTTTGTAAATGATGCAAGTTCATTAGCATAATTCATAGAGGATGCAACAGGAACCCTACCTTCAATTATTGAATTATTTCCAACTATAATTGGTGGATCAAATGTTCCATACATTTTAGTAATATCGTTCATTATACGGCCGCAAAGATCTTGTTCAACTGTAATTTTAAATTTATAAATAGGCTCTAACAATATATTTTCTGTACTTTCCAGCCCCTGCCTAATTGCTCTAAATGTTGCCTGAAGGAAATCCCCTCCAGCTGTATATTGATGATGTGCAACACCCTTAATAAGTTCAAAGTCTATATCTGTAACTGGTGAGCCTGTTAGTATACCTCTTTTGCATCCAGGCTCTATTAGTTTTACTATTGTTTTTTGCCAACGTGGACTAAGAACATCATGGTTGATACTACTTAAATAGCTGATGCCTGAATTTCTTTTAGAAGGAGTCATTTTAAACTTTACCTCTGCGAGATGTCTGTAAGGTTCAAAATGACCAAACCCAGTCGTTTCATACTTTATAGTTTCCTTATATAAAACCTCTGGCTCTTCAAAGTAAATATCAATATTAAATCTTTCCTTAACTTCATGTTTTAAAACTTCAAGCTGTATTACGCCCATCACATTTATTTGAAGCTGTGACAATGAATCATTCCATTCTACTCCTAGAGATGGGTCCTCTGCATTTAGAATTTGAAAAATATTTAGTAATTCCTTAGGGTTAAGAGATAGATCAAATTTTACAATTGATTGAAGTACAGGCTTTAATGAGTAGCTGACATAATCATCACAAATACCTAATCCTTCCCCTACATATGCACTATCAATTCCTGATAATACCCCATATTCGCCTGCTGAAAGTGATGGAACTGCTGCAAAAGAAGAACCGCTATTAATTTTAATCTGATTAATCTTTTCTTCAATTATTTCCTCATTAATGTTATGGGTAACAATATCCTTTGTTTTTACAGAACCAGAAATTACTTTTACAAAGGCAAGTTTGTTGTTGTTTTCATCATGTTTTATTTTGTAAACTAATGCTCCAAAATCATTATCTTTAGGGTAATTTGTAACAACAAATTTATCCAAAAAAATTAATAAATTATCTATTCCAATATTTTTTAGACCTGAACCACAAAAGCAAGGAAATATTTCACAATGTTTAAACTTTTTTATTAAACTATCTGAAAGTTCAGAATTAAGTATTTCTTCATCATTTAAATACTTTCCTAGTAAACAATCATCACGTTCACATAAAAAGTCTACAATATCTGAATTAAAATTATTTTCATTAAACAAAGGAGTAACTGATTTAAATTCATCTCCCTCATTAGGAGTAGCAAACAAGCATATATCAGATGTAAAATTAGTTGATATATCTTCATATACCTTATTAAAATCAGCACCAGTTCTGTCGAGTTTATTGATAAAAAATATTGTAGGAATATTGTATTGCCTTAGCAATTTCCACACTGTTTCAGTATGGCCTTGAATTCCTTCAACACCTGAAAGTATTATCACTGCACAATCTAAAATTTTTAATGATCTTTCCATTTCGGATGAAAAATCAACGTGACCTGGAGTATCTATTAAATGGATTACAGAATCATTGTATTTAAAAGATGCTTGATCAGCAAAAACAGTTATGCCTCTTTCTCGTTCTATAGAATGATAATCTAACATTGTGTTTTTAGAATCCACTCTGCCAGCTTGTTTTATTGTATTTGTATTAAATAATATTTGTTCAATCAAAGTTGTTTTCCCAGCATCAACATGGGCAACTATACCTACCGTTTTATTCATTTTACTACCTCATATAATTTTGTCTTATAAATTATACACTGTAATGGTATTTATGGCAAATAAAAATAAGTGACCCTATGAGCGATAGCGAAGGAAATCTATAATGTTGAAGTTATGAGATTCTTCGGGCTTCTTCCTCAGAATGACACTAAAATTAATGATTTTGTCATCAAACTGTACAATATTTATAATATTGTTTTTATATCACAATCACTTATAAATATTATAAAAAATTAATAAAAATATTTTTCAAAAAACAGTTGACAAAGGAATTTTTTTGGGTTAATATTTATAAAAATAAATAAAGAAATACACAAAGCGTTGAAGTAGAGAAAATTATTTTAGAAGCTTACAGAGAATTGGCGGAGGGTGAGAGCCAATGGTGGAGAAATATAATATACACTATGGAGCTGGTTTGTTCAAAGGGTTACCGAGTAGACAAATACGTACACCTACGTTACAAGGTTAGAAGTTAATTGACTTCGAAGAGAGATGATTTTTATTAATCATAATAAGGGTGGTACCGCGGAATCTTTCGTCCCTATAAGCATATTTGCATCGTAAATATGTTTATAGGAATGAAAGATTTTTTTTTGCTTGACCTAACCCCATTTTTAGATATTTAAACTCTGGCCAAGTTTAATAATCAATATAAAATTAATTAATAAAATTTAAAAATAAAACTTTTGGAGGATATTATGAAATCAAATATTATAAAAAAATTATTAGTCTTATCAATATGTATACCAATGATATTCACAGGTTGCAGCTCTGCAGACGTTGATAACAAAAATGAAAATCAACCAAATACAGAAGCAAAGGAAAATGAGAATAAAGAAGAAGATGAAACACAGGCAACAGATGAACAATTTACAATAGGAATAGCACAGTTAGTTGAGCATCCTGCTTTAGATGCTTCAAGGCAAGGATTTATAGATGAACTTAAAAATTTAGGAGTTAAAGTTACAATAGAAGAAAAAAGTGCACAAGGAGATGTATCAAATGCTAAAGTAATAGCTGAAAAATTCGTTAAAGATGATGTGGATTTAATATTTTCAATAGCAACATTAACAGCACAAGCTACAAAAAAAGCAATAGAAGGTACTGATATACCAATGGTATTTACGGCAGTTACTGATCCTGTATATTCTCAACTAGTTACAGCAATGGATACTACAGATAACAATATTACAGGTGTAGTTGATGCGGCACCTATTAAAGAAGATTTACAGTTATTTAAAGATTTAAAAGAAGATACAAAAACGATTGGAATTATTTACAACACTGGAGAATCTAATTCAGAAGTGCAAGTAAATCAAACAACTGAAATAGCAAAGGAATTAGGATTAACAATTGAAGCAGTTGGTATAACTTCTGTTAATGATATTGCTCAAGCTGTTGATACTATTTCTAAGAAAGCAGATGGATTGTATATAATAACTGATAACCTAGTTGCATCTTCAATATCATTAGTAGCTAATCTTGCACAAGAAAAGAATTTAATTACAATATCTGCAGATGGCACACATGTTGATGAAGGAATTATGGTTTCAAAGGGAATTAGCTACTATGGAATAGGAAAACAGTCAGCTGTTATTGCTAAACAAATACTTGTAGATAAAGTTAAAGTAGAAGATATTCCAGTGCAAGCAGCACCAGAGTTTGATAAAAGAGTAAATGTAAAAGTAGCAGAAGCTCTAGGATTTACAAAAGACAATAAAGCATTCGAAGATGCAGAATTCGTAGAATAGTAAATAATGCAAAGAATGCAGATTCATGTCATCCTGAGGGATAGTGAAGGATCTCATTATTTAAACGAAGATTCTTCACCTACGGTTCAGAATGACAATAACTGCATTCCTGCATTAAATGTAGTTCTGCACGATATAGATTAGAAATTTGAAAGGATTTGGTATAAATGAATTCATTAATACAAACAGCAATTGAACAGGGACTTATTTTTGGGGTGCTAGCAATGGGGGTAACAATTACATTTAAAATACTTGATTTTGCAGATATGTCAGCAGAAGGTACATTCCCAATGGGAGCATTTATTTTCGCAAAATTTATTTTGGCAGGAATGCCGCCATTAATTAGCACATTATTAGCATTTTTCTTTGGAGCATTTGCAGGAATAATAACTTATATATTACATGTAAAAATGAAAATATCAGCTCTACTATCTGGAATTTTGACTATGACATTATTATACTCTGTAAATTTAAGAATTAATAATAAATCAAATGTTGGCTTATTTAATTATGATTCAATATTTGACAATATGGAAGTAATAATAGTGCTTATTATAATTGTAGCAATAATAAAAATATTAATGGATTTATTTTTAAAAACAGAAATTGGCTATTTACTAATAGCTACAGGAGATAATGAAACACTAGTTAAATCTCTAGGAGAAGATAGTAATAAATATAAATTAATAGGTCTTATGTTATCAAATGGATTAGTTGCTTTAAGCGGAGCTATGATGGCACAATATCAAGGATTTGCAGACAGCAATATGGCAACGGGAATTGTTGTAATAGCTCTTGCATCAGTAATAATAGGAGAAACAATATTTAAAAATTCTAAAAAATTAAAAAGAACCACAAGAGCGATTATTGGAGCGATTATATACAAAGTAATTGGAGCAATAGCAATAGATTTGGGATTATCACCACAAGATTTAAAAGCCATAAGTGCAATAATAGTAATAGCATTTTTAGGATATAACAATTTAAGTTTAAATTTTATACAATTTAAAAGCAAAAAAGTAAAAGTAAAAGGGGTGTAATATATGTTAGAAATTAAAAATCTATCAAAAAAATTTAATATTGGAACAGAAAATGAATTAACTGTTTTCGACGGATTTAATTTAACCATAAATAAAGGTGAATGTACAGGTATATTAGGAGCAAATGGATGCGGAAAAAGTACATTGTTTAATATAATTAGTGGAGTGTTGACACAGGATGGCGGAGAAATATTATTAAACGATGAAAATATTAATAATTTAAAAGAAAGTGAACGCTCTAAATTCATAGGCAGAGTTCACCAAAATCCTTCAATGGGTGTTTCTCCATCTCTTACAATATTAGAAAATATATCTCTTTCCGACAAAAAGTGTCAAAAATTTGGTTTGAAAAAGTTAATTAATAGAAATAAAATTGACGAATTTAAAGAAATACTAAAAACATTGGATTTAGGACTTGAAAACATGCTTAATACTGAAGTTAAATTTCTTTCAGGGGGACAAAGACAATCACTTTCATTATTAATGGCAACAATAAAAAAACCTGAATTATTGCTCCTTGATGAACATACAGCTGCTCTTGATCCTAAAACCTCAAGGCTTATAATGGATAAAACAAGAGAACTTATAAAAAGTCATTCATTAACCACAATGATGATATCCCACAATGTAAGGGATGCTTTAAATTATTCAGATAGAATAATTATGCTTGATAAAGGTCATGTGGCATTAGATGTGAGAAGCAAGGATATTAATGAAAAAGAGCTTATGAAGATTTATAATTCAAGAAACTATGAAAGCTCATTGGCAGAAGCAGTTTAATTTCCTTTAGAAATTAACTTGCTAAATAAAATGTGTTGTCGTATAATACTCCTAAAAAACATGAAAATATGATATGTAAATTTTTATATATGAAGGTGGTATAATGCGTAATATTAAAATGATTTTGGAGTATGATGGTAGTAGATATAAGGGGTGGCAGAAACAGACAGAGGATGTAAATACTGTACAGGGTAAGTTAGAGAATGTAATAAATAAAATGGTTGGAGAAGATGTTCAATTAGTAGGATGCGGCAGAACTGATGCTGGAGTTCATGCCCTAAATTATACAGCAAATTTTCATACAAATAGTAATATGAATACAAAGGATATGCTTACCTACTTGAATGAATATTTGCCAGAAGATATAGCTGTTAAATCTGTTAAGGATGCAAGTGAAAGGTTTCATTCAAGATATAATATAATTTCAAAAACCTACTTATATAAAATAAATAATTCTATAGAAAAAAATGTTTTTGAAAGAAGATATATTCATACTATTAAGGAAAAATTAGATATTGAACAAATGAAATTATGCAGCAGCGTATTAATTGGTAATCACGACTTCCAAAGTTTCACAACATTAAAATCAAAAACAAAATCTACAGTTAGAACTATTAATTACATTAATATAATAGAAGAGGGTAATTTAATTGAAATAGAAATTAACGGCAATGGATTTTTATGGAATATGGTGAGAATAATATTAGGCACATTAATTGATTCTGGTAAAGGAAATTTAAATAAAATAGATGTGGAAAACATATTAAATGCAAAAAAAAGAGCAGATGCAGGTCCTATGGTTCCAGCAAAAGCTCTATTTTTAAAAAACGTGTTTTATTAATGCAGGAATACAGTAATTAAAGTTCTGCATTCTCAAAAGTACGTATTAAAAACTAGTTTTCAATAACCTTCCCATCTGTAGATACAACTTTGAATCCCCAAGGAATCATTTTGCCTGAATTTAATAAAGCAGTTTTTACTGCATTTACAATTCCCGAACAACAAGGAACGTCCATTCTTAAAACAGTGATGCTTTTTACATCATTGTTTTTTAATATAGCAGTTAATTTTTCAGAGTAATCAACATTATCTAATTTTGGGCATCCAATTAAAGTTATTTTGCCCTTCATGAAATCTTCGTGAATATTAGCATAAGCAAATGCAGTACAATCTGCAGCTACTAATATATGTGCACCATCAAAATATGGAGCATTGGGAGAAACAAGCTTGATTTGAACAGGCCATTGACGTAGTTGGCTATTCAATTGAATTTTTTGTGTAGTTTCAGGATTTGTTACATGTTTTATTTCTTTCGTTTGATGGCCAGGGCATACAAAAGGTTGAGGTTTTATTGCCTTATTTCTTTCTGCCATACGTTTTTCTACTAATTCTTTATCAAATTCTTCAGCATCCCTTTCAATTATTTCTATAGCATCAACAGGACACTCAGGTAAACAATCTCCTAACCCGTCACAATAAGAATCAGAAATTAATACAGCCTTTCCGTCAATTAATTCTAATGCTCCTTCATGGCAAGCATCTACACATAATCCGCATCCATTACATCTATCTTCGTGAATTTTAACTATTTTTCTTTTCATTTATCGTATCCTTTCACATTATTTTCTTTACTTATTTATCATATTATATTAAAATAAGAAAGCAAAGTATGTAACATTTGTTACACATATATTTATATCATAGTGTTTTGTTTATCACTTATTTAAGGAGTGTAATATGGAGAAAAATATTGAAAAAATATATAATAACCAATTGTTTAACGGATTAGAAACAGATGAAATTAAACAAATATTTTCTTGTTCGAAAGCTAAAATTGAAATTTTTGAAGATGGGCAAACTGTTTTTTTAAAGGATGATGTTATTAGAAATCTAGGGATAGTATTAGAAGGGGAATTTAATCTAATATCTCAAAAATATAATGGTACAAGAGTTATTGTTACAACTTTAGAAGAAAATGATTTATTTGGTGAAGCATTGATATTCTCTACTGCGAAATTATCACCTTATGACTTAGTTAGTTCTGGCCAAAGCAAAGCATTATTTATTCCTAAATCATTTTTAAATACCGTATGTCCAGAAGCTTGTAATTTTCATAATAAATTAATAAGCAATATGCTAGGCATATTATCTGATAAAATTACAATGTTAAATAACAAAATGAAAATATTAAATGCGGAAACTATTAAAAGCAAGATTTCCATATATTTATTGTCAATTTACAATAAAACTAATAAATTGACTTTTGATATGCCCTTAAAAAGACAAGAATTATCAGAATTTTTAGGCGTTACAAGGCCATCTTTATCCCGTGAATTTTCTAATATGCAAAAAGATGGAATCATAGATGTCTATAGGTCATCAGTAAAAATATTAGATTTAGAAAAACTCTATGAATTAACTGAATAATTCATCTAATTGTTGAAGAAAACACAGATTTATGTTAAAATATTTATTATTATAAGGATTCTGTCATCCTGAACGGTAGCATCTTCAGGATGCACCTTCAGAATGACATGATAGTTACAGTTATTAAAAATCATATCTTCATATAAGGCGGGTAAATTATGTCAAATATTAGATTTATTCATACTTCAGACATACATTTGGGAACAAAGCTTAATAATAAGAATTTTAGCTTAAAGGAAAGACAGAAAAGAAGAGAAGAATTATGGGATACTTTTGATGAAGTTATTAATATTGCAAAAAATGAGCAAATATCATATTTATTTATAGCAGGAGATATGACTCAAAGTGATTACCTTAATTTTAAAGGATTAAAAAGAATTTCGCAAAAATTTGAAACAATAATAGATACTAAGGTTATTATATGTTGTGGGAAAAACGATCCATACAATATAAATGTATTATATGAATATTTTGATTGGCCTAAAAATGTTTATTTTATAAAAGAAACTGAAAATGTGCAAAAAATTTACTTTAAAGAGGACAACCTTTGTATTTATTCATTAAGTTGGGGAAATCTCACAAAAAATGATAATTCACAGCTTATATATGACATTTCAGTAGAGGAAAAAATGATTAATGTTTTATTGTTAAATTGTGATACAGATTCAGGAACAGATAATTTTTCTATTGATGCTGATTTAATTAAAAATCGTTTTGACTATTGTGCTTTAGGCGGGAAACACCAATTTACTAAAGTAAAGGATAATGTAGTATATTCAGGCACTCCAGAACCACTTTCTTTTGATGAAACAGGAGAACATGGCATAATAAAAGGTCTGTTAGAGAAAGAAAGGTTAGTATATGATTTTTATCCAATTGCTAAAAGAAAATATATAAATAGAAATATTGAGGTTAATTTATCATATAGCTTTAATAAAATTTTAGATATGATAAAGTTTTCAGGTGATACTATTTCTAATATAAAAGATTATATTAAGGTTAATTTAACAGGAATAGTTAATGCAGACATATCTATGGATGAAATAAAGAATGAAGCTAAACAATTTTTTTACTACATAGAATTTGAAGAAAACTTTACATATAAAAATATTGATGAAAATAATTTTGAAGATAGTGATTTCAATATAATTGAATCATATAAACTACAATTTAACAATCACAATAGCAATCTGGAAAAAAAAGCATTTGAGTTAGGTCTAGAAGTTTTAAGAAAAGAAAAGGTGGTAAATTAATATGTTTATTAACAAATTATATCTTAGAGCTTTTGGAAAGTTTTTATATAAGAGAATTTATTTAGGTAAAAAATTAAATATTATATATGGTGAAAATGAAACTGGAAAAAGTACTATCCATAATTTTATAGAAGCTATGCTTTATGGATTCGGTGAAGACCCAAAAGGAAATGAATTGTTTTTAAAATATAAACCATGGAACAGCGATTTATATAAAGGTACAATATCAATAGATAATTTTAAGGGCAAAAAATATACTGTTTCAAGAGATTTTTTGCTTGGGACCATGCAAATTTTTAATAAGGACTCAAAGGATAACAACCAAATAGCAATAGAAGAAAAAATAAATTCACCTGGTGATTATTTTTTAAATATTAACAAAGTATCTTATAGAAATACCATAAGTATAAAGCAACTTGGAAATAAAACGGATAAAGAACTTTCCAAAGAATTAAAAAATAAAATCATAAATTTAAGTAATTCAAAAGATGAATCCATTTCAATTAGCAGAATATTATCGATTCTTGACAATATTAAAGATGAAGCTGGAAGCGAAGACAATCCAAAAACATTGTTAGGGCAGTATGCACTTCGCCTTCAAGAACTAGAAAAGTCAAAAGAAGCTACTATTAATGCAAACAGGCAAGTTATGTTTCTTGCTATGGAAAAGAAAAAAATCAATAGTAAAATTCAAGAAATTGATACTATAATTTCAAATATGCTTAAGGAATTAGAGGAATACGAACTTTCTGTTGAAAAGGATAAATATTTAAGGGCAAAGCCTTTGAAAGATGAATTAGAAGAATTAAATAAAAAATTTAAGAGCTTTGATGAAAAAGACATTATAAAAAGTTATAATTTTAAGGACTATGAAGAAGCTTTTAAATTACATACTTCATTAAATGCAATGAAAAATAAAAGGCATGATTTATCCAGTAGTAAAGACGAAGTTGAAAAAGCTTTGAAGTTTTCTTTGGAAGATGTATCAAATAATATTGATAAAAATTTTGATATGGAAAAGGTGAATTCAAATTTCACTTCCTATGAGAATAATAATAAGAAAATAGAAAATATTACGCAAAAAATTGAATCTGGGAAAAAAGCATTAGAAAAGTTTGATTTAGATGAAATAAATAAATTTGTAGAGAGACATAAAGAGTTAGAAGAAACTAATTCAAAATTAAAATTGCTTAATGTATTATTAAATGACAAAAGTTATGAATCCATGAAAGCTTTCGTAAAATCACAAAAACACAAAGGTACTATATTAACTGTTTTAGGAATATTAGGCTTTTTAATTGCAGGTGGATTTTCTTATGGTGCTTATTACTATAATATAATGGAATATTATTATGGCGGAGCAATTTCTATTTTAGGAATTATATTATTAATATTAGCGAATAAACCAAAAGTTAAATCTTTAAATGCAAGAAAAGAAATTGAAAGTTTTGAATGTCAACATGCAGATTATATAAAGAATATAGATTTATTATCTATAAAAGTTAATGAGATAATTAAGGAATGTAATTGTGAAGATTATGATGATTTCAATCAAAAATATGAGAAAAATAGAAATGATCATAACACATTTTTAGAGAAAAATAAGCTATTAGAATATGATAAATCAACTTTAAATGATTTAATAAATGAAAATAAAGAAATAGAAAGAAATTTGTTAAAAGACTTAAAAGTATTATTAATACATGAAATTACTCCAGAAAATATAAAAAAGGCAAATGAAATATATGAAAGAAAAGATAAGGTTAAAGAAGATATCATTAATTATAAAAATGCTTTAGAAGAAAAAAATCAAAGTTTAAATAAGATGGATAAGGAAATATCTTATGAGGACAAGAGACTAAATATGATTTTAAGTTCAAATTCAATGAACAGTATGGAGGAGTTTGAATTAAAAGTTAATAATTACAATAATTACATTGAATTAAAAAATAAAAAAGAAAATTTAGGAAATTACATACAAACAATTCTTGGTAAAAGTGATTATGAAGAGCTAAAACAGAAGACAGAAAAATTAAATATATATGAAGCAAAGGAAATAGATAAAAAAGAACAACAGCTATCAATATTTAAAAAGAATGAAGAAAAAAATAAACTTCTAATTAGTATTAATAATATTGATAAAGAAATTAATGAAATTGAAAACAGTGTAAGGAATTTAGCAGAAATAGAAGAAGAAATTGAATTTTACGAAGATAAGAAAAATCAATTTAAAGAAAGAATTCAAGTTGCCAACATTGCTGCTGAAAAAATTATTGAGATATCAGATTCAATAAAAGGTGATTTTATGCCTCTTTTAAGGAAATCCATAAGTGAAAACTTTGCATATATAACAAATGGAAGATACAGTGGTGTAAATATTGATGATGATATGAATATTACAGTATTAAGGGAAGATAATAAAGATAGATTCATTGAAATTGAAAGCTTAAGCGGAGGAACATTAGATCAGTTGTATTTATCCTTGAGAATAGGCTTAAGCAATATTTTAAGCGGAAGCCAAAATATACCCATAATATTGGATGACAGCTTTGTTCAATATGACTCTAATAGATTGAAAAAATCAATTGAAATGTTGGCGAAAGAAAGTGAAAGAAGACAAATTATATTATTTACCTGCCAAGATAGAGAAGTTGAATATGCTAAACAACTAAATGTTAAATTTAATCTTATAAATCTATAACAAGGACTAAAATATGAAAATATTTGCAATAGGTGATTTACATCTTGACAGTAAAAATGAAAAACCAATGAATATTTTTGGTGACAACTGGAGCGATCATGAACAAAAAATTTTTAGTAACTGGAATAATACTGTAGGTGAAAATGATATAGTATTGATTCCAGGGGACGTATCTTGGGCAATAAAGTTGGAAGATGCTAAAATTGATTTATTAAAAATAGATAAATTACCAGGAACTAAAATAATATGTAAGGGTAATCATGACTTTTGGTGGTCAACAAATAACAAGCTTAGTATGCTTGGGTTAAAAACTATTAAGTTTTTAAAAAACAATTATTACGAATTTGGAGATTATTTAATTTGTGGTACTAGGGGTTGGGATTCCATAGAAGAAAATATAGATGAACTAAACAATGAAAGAATTTATACCAGAGAGTTAAATAGACTAAAATTATCTCTTGAATCATTTGGTAAAAGCAATAAATGTAAAATAGTTATGCTTCATTATCCACCCTTTGACAGAGATGGAGAACCCAATGAATTTTTTGATATTCTGAAAAGTAATAAAGTGAATATATGCATATATGGACATCTACATGGAGAAGAAGGTCATAAAAATATTAAGGAAGGTCACATAGAACACATATTATTTCACTGCGTATCTAGCGATTATTTGGATTTTAAATTAAAACACATTAATGTATAGAAGATGGAAAATTTCATATAATAATAAAAAAAGCCTCAATGGCTTTTTTTATTTCTTATAAATCTGACGAAAAACATTCTACAAAATGTGTTTTATTCGTACACAAATAGCACATTTAGAACTTGACATGAATACAAATTAATAGTATTATTTATATAGAAATAAAAAAAAATTAAATAAAGGGTGATAATGTTTATGGCTAAAATGGATGCTTTGGTAAAAAAGTATGCAAAACCAGGTTTGTGGCTAGATCAAGTTGATATCCCTGTTCCAGGGGAAGATGAAGTTCTTATTAAGATACACAAAACTTCTATATGTGGTACTGATGTTCATATTTATGTATGGAATCAATGGGCACAGAATACAATACCTGTTCCAATGGTTATAGGGCATGAATTTGTTGGAGAAATAGTAGAGCTGGGTAAAGGTGTCAAGGATTTGAAAGTTGGGGATTTAGTTTCTGGAGAAGGACATATCGTATGTGGAAAATGTAGGAACTGTTTAGCAGGAAGAAGGCATTTATGCAAAGATACGCAAGGAGTTGGTGTTAATAGAGCAGGTATATTTTCTGAATATGTGACACTACCTGTTTCAAATGTATGGCTTTGTGACAAATCAATACCTGAAGAAATATTTGCCATATTTGATCCTTATGGAAATGCAACACATACAGCGTTAACCTTTGATTTGCTTGGAGAAGATGTTTTAATTACTGGGGCTGGTCCAATAGGTATCATGGCAGTTGCAATTGCAAAACATGCAGGGGCAAGATATGTTGTAATAACCGATATCAATGATTATAGGTTATCATTGGCAAGTAAAATGGGAGCTACAAGAACTGTTAATACATTAAATGAGAAAATAAGCAACGTTGCTAAAGAGCTGGGTATGAAGGAAGGCTTTGATGTAGGACTTGAAATGTCAGGAAGTAAAATAGCATTAAATGATATGATAAACAATATGACTCATGGGGGCAAAATTGCTTTACTAGGTTTACAAGAACCAAATACGACGGTTGACTGGAATAAGGTGGTATTTAACCAGCTTGAATTAAAAGGAATTTACGGCAGAGAAATGTTTGAAACATGGTATAAAATGACTGCAATGCTTAAATCAGGCTTGGATATTTCACCAGTCATAACACATAGATATCACTATACTGATTTTATTAAAGGGTTTGAAGCAATGACTAGCGGAAAATCAGGAAAGGTTATACTTGATTGGACTTCAAAAAAATAAAGAAAGGTGAGTGAGAAGATGTTTGATAAATCAAAAAAATATTATTCTGATATATTAAATGATATTAAAGAAAGCGGATTGTGGAAAGATGAAAGAATAATAACTACACCTCAAAGGAGTTTAATAAATACAACTAAAGTTGATGGTGTTCTTAATATGTGTGCAAATAATTATCTTGGATTAGCAGATAATCCTGAAATTATTGAAGCAGCTAAAAAAGCATATGATGATTGGGGCTATGGTTTGTCGTCTGTAAGATTCATTTGCGGCACACAAAAAATACACAAATTATTAGAAGAAAAAATAAGTGAATTTTTGTATACAGAAGACACTATTCTTTATTCATCATGTTTTGATGCTAATGGAGGCTTGTTTGAAACAATAACAACAGAAAATGATGCAATAATCAGCGATGAATTAAATCATGCAAGTATAATTGACGGAGTAAGACTTTCAAAAGCTAAAAAATACAGATACAAAAATAATGATATGGCTTCTTTGGAAGAACAATTAGTCCAAGCGGATAAAGATGGAGCTAACATTAAGGTAATTGCAACAGACGGTGTTTTTTCAATGGACGGAATAATCGCCAACTTAAAAGGAATATGTGATTTAGCTGATAAATACAATGCAATAGTAATGGTTGATGATTCCCATGCTGTTGGTTTTGTGGGATCAAAAGGAAGAGGAACACATGAATATAGAGATGTAATTAACAGGGTTGATATTATAACAGGTACTCTTGGTAAAGCCCTTGGAGGAGCAAGCGGTGGTTATACAAGCGGGAGAAAAGAAATAATAGATTTATTAAGACAGCGTTCAAGACCATATTTATTTTCAAATACATTAGCACCAGCAATTGCAGGAGCATCACTAAAGGTTCTAGAAATGCTTACAGAAAATACAAAATACAAAGATAAATTAGAGGAAAATACAAAATATTTTAGACAAGAAATAAAAAAACTTGGATTTAATATAATAGATTCAGAGCACCCAATAGTGCCAATAATGCTTGGTGATGCAGTTTTATCTCAAAAAATGGCTGAAAAATTACTACAAAAGGGAGTTTATGCAGTTGGTTTCTACTATCCAGTAGTACCAAAAGGCAAGGCAAGAATAAGAACTCAAATTTCAGCGGCACATTCTAAAGAAGATTTGGATTTTGCATTAAAAGCATTTAAGGAAGTTAAAGAAGAGTTAGGTTTATAATAAATAATAAAAGCGGTAAAGATTACAAATGTTGTAATTTTTACCGCTTTTT
>JAQVWY010000102.1 GCA_028709465.1 Tissierellia bacterium
TTGTAGTACTTCTAGTACAACCTTGGTTTTAAACCCTGAAGCATAACTTTTCCTTTTCTTCATAACAACAAATTTAATTATTTAATTCTAATTATTATTGTTGTCTAAAATTTGGGGGTAATTATAGACTACTTATTTGAAAAAACATTAAAGCGATATTATTAATTATTTTTTTCAATTATAATATCTAATAAATTAATATATTTACTTTTATCGAAAGAATTAACTATAGCTTCTTTTGCTTTTTTTCTCATATCTTCATTTTCATGTTTTATATAATATAATATTAATTCTGTAAATTCTTGAGCAGTCTCTGCTATCATACAATTTATTTTGTTCTCAGCATACTCAATTCCATTGAATGCTGCTTTATCTCCAATTACAATACAACCATGTTGCATTGCTTCGACAGTTTTATTAATTAATCCATATCCTTTGAAAATTGGAGTTACAGCAATATTAGTATCAACATAAAAATCTTTGAGATCTTCATAATACTTTTCGACAATCAATGTTCTTTTAATATTTGGATCAAAAATATCTCTAAACTCCGCTTTATTATTGCCTACCAAATGCAATCTTGCATTTGGTTCAATTTTAATTACTTCAGTCCATACTTCTTCAATAAACCATTTAGCTATCATTAAATAACTACCTTGAAAAGATGCAACAAAAGATATTTTATGATAATCCCTTTTTATTGAAGTATTAGAATTGTTAGATAGATTAGGCATATTAGGGAAAGAAATCACATTCTTTTTAAAAAATAAATACTTAAAAACACTCGAATCTTTTGGAGTTTGCATTAATACATATTTAAATTTTCTAGCTATTATGAATTCAACAAAATAATAATATATCATTTTTAAAGTAGTAATTGGAATTTTAGAATAGTGATTCTTGAACTTAATATATAATCTAATATTTGTAAAAAGCGCATATGTATAACAATCACTTAAAAGTGCCCATCGTTTATTTTTATTTAGTGTCATTTTTAGTGATGTTAAAGAAGGCTTTAAAGGTGATGTAATTATTATTTCGTATTTAGAAAAATCAATTTCTAAAAACTTAATTTTTTCATGACGTTTATCAAGATATACAATACTTTCATCACGAATACAATAATAATTCACATCCCCTATATATTCTAATATATTAGAAAAAGATCCTATAGCGGCAGTTACACCATTATTAATGGGAAACGGATATGAATCAACTATAAATAAAAAACTCTTTTTCATTTTACTGTGATTAATATATAATAAAACATTTCTATAATTGCATTTCAATTTAATAAACCCGTTTTCTCCGAAATAAAATTATACCCCAAAATATAGATAGTAATAAGACTACAAATATTCTTTTTAATACTGATATATCAAAATTTTCTGAGACTGCATACATAATTATAGTAAGTACAGAAGAATATATAATAATTTGTAGATCATTATTTGTACTTCTTTTAATACTATTATAAATCAGAATTAAAAAAGTACTTAATAGAAAAAAACTAATAAACACTCCAAAAATCCCGCATAAAAGATATGTAGTACCAACACCGCTTCCTCCAACACTATGTGAAATGTATCTACTGATGCCGTGATAATTTTCATCTATATAATTTACAACAGACCTATCCATTTTATATAAATCGATGAAAAAGAAATCATTAAATAAGGTATAATCTTTCTTATTGTTAGCAACAACATAAATAAGTCTAGTTAACCCTTGCTTTCTCATAGAAGTATATTCAAAGAAGTCCAATACAGAAGTAATTTCATTTTCTACTTCATTTACACTCTGATTTCTTACATTATTACCCATTTGCATTGTTATTGGGATTAAAAAAACTATAATAACAATTAGTGGTTTTGGAATCCTTAATTTTAGCTTATTAATGTTTGCAAATAGCCATATAATGGAGAATATAATTAAAATTAAATTAAATATTGAACCTCTCCAACCTAGTAGAATTTGTGTAAAAACTAAAATAAAACCCAATAATATTACTAGAAGCAGTTTCTTTATATTTGGATGTTTTAAAGCTCCTAATAATAAATATGAAAATAAAATTAGATTTCCATCATAAAATATATACTGTAATACACCAGCAAATTGGATATTAGGGACACGTCCAGCTGCTCCTAAATTAAATCTAATTCTAATAAATGCAGAAAACACAAACCATAGAAGACATAAAAACAATTGAAAATAATTAAATTTATGTACATATATACTCTTAGATATCTTTTTAAGAATACTATATTGATAATTCTTGAAAAATCTCAAAGAAATTAATACTCCCATATATCCAAAAAAAGAAATCCATAAAGCTTGTGATATTAAATCATGGTTGTTGAACATATCAAATTCACCATATAGATTATTACCTTTATAACCAATACTAAGAAAATATACAGGCAAAATATATGAAATATAGAATAATAGAGAAAGAAAAAACTGAGGTGAGAATAATTCACTTTTATTTTTCCAAATTGTATAATAATTTAAGCTTGAGAATATAATGAAAACAAGTAATAAATTTATTTTATTCCATTCAAAAGTAATTATATAAATTGTATATAAGGTAAGAAGTAAATATAACAATAATCCAAACTTTAATATATATCTCATTATTTACAAATTAATGTTTTATCTAAACTTTAAATAGAATTTATTATAAATATAGTAAGAGAAATGGAATAATTTAATAGCTAACGAAGAAGTGTTCCTATAAGTTCTGAAATAGTAAATCATACTATTATTGTATATTTCCATTTGTTTTTCTCTCTCAAGTGTTTTTTTTGTAACATTACCATGATTGTGTAATATTGAAACAATCGGTTGGAAATATGTACCATAGCCTTTCTTTCTCATTCTATCCGAAAGAATAAGTTCCTCAGCATACAAGAAAGTATTTTCATCGAAACCGCCCGATAATATAAAACTTTCTTTTTTTAAAATCATAAAAGAGCCCATTATTCTGTAATAATAACCATTCTCTGCATTTTCAATCACTTCCGTTTTAATAAGTTTAAGTTTATAGAGTAATAGCCAAAAGGGATAAAATAATTTAGGATAGATCATTAACTGATTGAAAGACAATTTTCTGTGAGGAGATTGATCTTTTCCATCAATTCCAATTATTTTTGGTCCTATCATTCCAATATTCTCATCTGATTCCAAATCCTTTATCAAACTATCTATAATATTCTTGTTCAAAAGTTTTATATCATTGTTTGTAATTAGGAAATATTCGATTCCTGGAAAATTTTTTATTAAAAAATTAATTCCTCTATTATTACCCTTAGCATATCCTAAATTTTCCTTGAAAGAAAGAAGAAATCTATTTGACTCACAATTTACATTTTGTTCAATTTCAGATTCCTTGCACTGTATAATCGTACAATCAAGTGTCTTACTAATTTTAGAATTAGAATATTCATCTGAAGAATTATTAACTATCACTAAAACGTAGTCTTCTTGAATCTTTCCTAACTCTTTCATACAATAATCTATTGTCTCATCAATAGATTTATAATTAACCAAGATGATTCCTAAACGTGTAGTTTCTACCATTATTTTTTTTTAGATGATCTTTTGTAAGTTCCTAAGAAATTACTAAATAAATTTCTAAAATTTGTAGAAAAAGAGTTTTTCAGTAAATTAAATCCTTTAAAATTCAAAATATATTTCTTAGAAAAAATAAAACCTAATATTCTAGCACCAATCACAACTCTCCTATTAAACTGGTAAGGTTGAATTTTCTTAATTTTATCTATCTCAAGTTGTTTTGAGATGATGACTCCTTTGTTTATCAGTTCTTCTAAAAGTAAAGCCCCTTTTGAAGTTTTAGCAATTATCAAACTTTCGCCGTCTTTCTCTTTAAAATCTGGATATCCATCTTTTGTATCCCAAGCATCAGCACATACGATATCTGCAAAATAACCAACGCCATCAGGGCATATTTTACATCTGAAGTGAATTTCTTTTCCTAGTATTTTTCCCCAAGAATCATTATAAGACATTGTATATTTAATTCCATCTTTAGTAATTGCAGTTGCATCACCCGGCCACCCATGGCCTCTATATCTAAATTCATCAATTTCATCATTACAACCCATTTGATTTAATAACTTTTGAGTTGCAAAATATGATGGTTGGCCAGCACAGTAAAATGAAAACATATATGGTACCTGTGATTTGTATTTAGGATTCTCAACTAAAAAGTTATGAGCTGCTGAAATATCACAAGGTTTACCGATAATTGCTAATTTTTCATTTGATTTTAATAGTTCGGGTAAAATTTGTAAAATTGAAGTAGGTGCGTAACGAGACCCAGCATTAGAGATTATTTCGATTTTACTTTTACTTAAGCATGGTAAGTTTTCTATTGGATTATTTTTACTGACTGTGTTTTGCAGCACCCCTGTTACCATATTAGATTCAATCAAATAAATCGCAATTGCAGTTAATACTCCTCCAGAAGAACCTTTGTGCCTAATTTCTTCATCTGACGAATGTCCACTTTTTAACACTTCAATTCTTCCCCAGATCTTATTTTCTTTGCTTGTATCTTTGTTCTTATTAATTTGATTAATACCTGGGCATATACTGAGGATTTTAGCATTTAGATCATTATTGATATTTTCCTTTATTCCTGATGGTGTAAGAAAACCTTCAGAATCAACCTCCATTCTCACATTTGGAATTAAAGCTGCACATAATCCACAACCAGTACATAATCTATTATCTATTATTTCTTGAACATTTTTCATTTTATAATTTATATTGATGCTAAGTCTTCTTTTAACAAATCTTTAAATTCAATTCTTTTTTGCTTAAGATTGTTATTTATTCCTAAAATTTCAGTTTTTAGATCCATACTGCTGTTAAAAGCATTATTGATATAATCAATTGTAGTTTCAATATCGCAAACTTTCAAATCTATCAATTGGCTGTAATTTAAAGTATTAGTAAATAATCCGAGAAACTTTCTACTATATCCTAATGGAACAACAGGTACATTTGATGAAAATGCTGCAATACAACTATGCATTCTGGCACCAATAAAAAAATTCATTTTTGATATAAACGATTTAGCTTCTATTGGAGAAGAAAAAACAGGTGCCATATTACATTCGCCGTATTTCTTTTTAATTTCTTTACATGCAAAGATGTCATCTTCAACATTATCCTCTGATCGTTCAATTACATGAGGAATAAGAAAAACTTTTACATTATCTTTTTTGATGAAAAAATCAATAATATTCTCCATTAAATCTTTATAATTACTTTTTAAACCGAATTGATTATTTTTACTATAACCACCATTATACAATAATCCAGAAACATTAATTCCTACAAGTATCAAATCATGCTCTGATAAATCAATTTTGTAAGGTAAAAACAAAGCAATATCGGGTATAGTATAATATCGTTTGGTAGGTAAATACTTACTAAGATATTTTGCACTAATTTCATCTCTAGGGTATATAGAAACACATTTTTTCATAATGAAATTTGCAAATATCCTCACTAAATTATTTTTAAATGGTCCAATTGTTTGAGGAGGAAATATTACAGGAATTTTTTTCAATGATAATGTAAATAATGTAACCCATGATACGTAGAATCTCTTTTTACCGTATATATCAGACCAACTATCACCACCACCTAAATCTAATACTAAATCACATTTAATTAAGTATGATATATTTGATTGATAGTTTTTATCAAAGATTAATTTTTTTGAAGTTTTAAAGACCTTAGAAATTATCGGAATATTTTTATCTCCAATGTAAATATGATTTTGGCTATATTTATCAAAAGAGTCAATTAAAGTTATTTTTAAATTTAGATTTATTTCATCGCATATTTCATTAAAGATCTGAATTATAGAATATGTTAATGCTTGAACTCCTAGATTTGGACTAGTAAGAGATCCATTTATAATTCCTACTTCTAAATTCTTTTTTATATTATCCATTAATTAATGACTATTTTTATTGAAAAACAATTTATTATTAGCGCTTTAAGACTTTATTAAAGTTCTTTAGTAAAAGTATTTTTTCTTGTTTGTTTAATCCTATTGTATATATAATTATAAAACTCCAAACAAAAGCCGAAATAAACACTAAGATTAAACGTGTTAAATCGGCATCCATTGAATTTCTAACTAACAATGGTATAAAAATTGTTAATGGTATTATTGCAATATTTTTAATTATTACTTCTTTAATAAAAATAATTATAGGAAACTCCAATAACTTCATTACTATATATAAACGAATTACTAATGCAACTATTGCTATTACAATGTTAATATACAATGTTACTTCAGGTGAATAACCTCTTCTTAAATATATATAAGAAATGGGTAAAATTAATATTAATAGAGTTCCAACAACTGCTTGATATACTTTTATTTTACCTGTTGCTTGAATTGCAGTCATTAGTGGACCTGAAATACAATCAATTAATATTACCACTAACACAAGAACTGTAAAAATTGGAGTATATTCAGGCACTGTCTTTAACCAAAGAACTAAGATTTGATCAACTTCTAATATAATTGGTAAAGAAAGTATATATAATAGATAAAAAGAATATTTCGAGCTTCTTATAATAAGTTGCGTCATATACTCTTTATCTCCAACTGCATATGATTTTATAATTTGAGGATTTACTGCCATCTGAAAATTATTGACAAAACCATTTAACGCACCTTGTACTTGAGTAGATATTCCTCTTGCCGCATTGACGGATGGCCCAAAAAACATATTTAATAGTATATTTACACCTTGTCCTTTTGCCACACCAGAAAAATTACCAAATAAGTTCCAAGCTGAATAATTAATTAAAGTTTTATATAGTTTTTTATCATTTACAATTTCAAATTTTGTCTCAGAAAAGTTATAATAAGTATACAATCTATATATACCGGCAATAATTAAAACTACAATTAAATATAAAATGCCATATAATTTAAGTTTATCATACGAAATATAAGTCAATAAAAAGACAATAAATAGTTTGAGCACTACTTCAAATATGCTAACATAAGCGTAAACATTCATACGCTCATGTGCTATTATAGTTGCATTATACGGAACTTGTATCACAGTTACCATAAAAGATAATACAGAACAATGATATACCCAAATAGCAGCATCTAATCTTTCAGGTGGTATAACAAGATATGTTTTCACAAACCATAACCCTATAGTTTCAGAAAGTATAAATATAAAAAATGCAATCCCTACATGTATTACTTGTGATGCATTAAAAGTTTTCCTAAGTTGTTTAAAGTCGTTTTTACCTATTTCAAAAGAGAGAAATCTCTGTGTAGCAGACGACATAGCACTATTGAAAAATCCAAATAAAGCCACAACACCACCCACTACATTATAAATACCGTAATCTACTACACCTAATGTGTTAAGAATAATCCTTGATGTGTATAGGGTCACTAACATAGTTAGTATCATCCTGAAATACAGCATCATTGTATTCTTAGCAATACGTTTACTTTTCTCCGAGTTAGAAGGTGTAGATGTCGTTTCTTCCAATATTAATCAATTATTATTCCTAATGTTTTTATACATTTCGACATTGATACCCTCCAATGTGGAATCTCAATTTCCAGAATCTCTTTAATCTTTTTTTTATCTAAAACCGAAAAACTCGGTCTTGTAACTTTACTCGGAAATTCTTCAGAATGGCAGGGCTGTACTTTACAACTATGCCCGAAAGCTTCATTAATTGCCACAGCAAAATCAAACCAGGAACATACTCCTTCATTTGAAAAAAAATATATCTGATTCTTTATATCTTTTTCATTCTTCTGTATAATCAAGTATATCACTTCTGCTAAATCGTGCGCATTAGTTGGTGTACCAACCTGATCAAAGACAACTTTTATGCTTTCTTTCTCTGCAGTAAGCTTTTGCATTGTCTTCAGGAAGTTCTTTCCATATGATGAATAGAGCCATGAGGTACGAATAATTACATAATCACAACCGGAATTGATTATTGCATTTTCTCCTCTTAATTTTGTTTTTCCATAAATACCCAATGGTTTAGTTTCGTCTGTTTCTTTATAGGGAGTATTCTTAGTCCCATCAAAAACATAATCAGTAGAAATATGAATCAATAAACCGTTTCTATCCTTACAGGATTCTGCCAAATTCTTGACCCCAATGTGATTTATAAGATCTGCAATTTCTTTTTCATCTTCAGCTTTATCTACATTAGTATATGCTGCACAATTAACAACAATATCAATATTATTCGCATGAAGGAATTGTGATACATCATTTTTGTTGGTGATATCCAACTCTTCTACATCTGTAAAAAAGTAGTTATTTACATTATCTTTTTTTTCAACGACCAGACGTAGTTCATTGCCCAATTGCCCATTGGAACCTGTAACAAGTATATTATGCATAAAAATCTTCAGTATAATCGAATAAATAATCTAACTCAGATAACAGAGGGTTATTTTTATCCTTTTCTGAAAGTATAATATCTTCCATTGGAATTTGCCAATCTATATTCAAAGCTGGATCATTCCACATTATTCCACCTTCTGATTGAGGTGCATAATAGTTGTCACACTTATATTGAAATATAGCTTCATCACTTAAAACAACAAATCCGTGAGCAAATCCACGGGGAACAAAAAACTGCAATCTGTTTTCCTCCGATAGCTCCGCTGCTATATGTTTACCGAAGGTGGGAGAACCTTTGCGTATATCTACGGCAATATCTAATACTCTACCTTTAACTACCCTTACTAGCTTAGATTGCGCATAAGGCATCTTTTGAAAATGAAGTCCTCTCAAAACACCATAAGTCGACTTAGATTCGTTATCCTGTACAAATGTGGTCTTACATACTTTCTCCTCGAATTCTTTTTGAGAAAAGGACTCAAAAAAATATCCCCGGTCATCGGCGAATACTTTAGGTTCAATTATTACAACTCCCTCAATGTCTGTTTCAATTACTTTCATTCTTAATTACCTATCTGCGTACATTTCCTCATAATACCTCTGATAATCACCACTGGTTACATTATCAAGCCACTCCTGGTTATCGAGATACCACTTAACTGTCTTTTCTATACCTTCTTCAAACTGAAGCGAAGGTTCCCATCCTAACTCGTTCTTTATCTTTGTGGCATCTATTGCATAGCGCAAATCATGTCCTGCACGGTCTGTTA
>JAQVWY010000103.1 GCA_028709465.1 Tissierellia bacterium
GTAATATTGATACAAATTACCCTGTTATTGTAGCAAATCAAACAACAGGTATAGAGGTAAAAAATCTAAATTTAAATATATTCTCATCATATGTAACAGCAACAAATGTCGGACCTTCACCTGTTTTATCAAAGATGTGTACAGATACAAATCACAGTTATGCTATTGTAACAAATGTTAGTCAAATGACAGCAATCGGGGTTCATAATCTAACATGTACAATAACAAAAGAAAATGGTTTAAGTAAAAGTGTCAATATTTCAATCGAAATATTTAATAAAGAATATGTATACAATTTTAGTGGTGATTATCAAATGTTTACAGCTCCTAAAACTGGATATTACAAATTAGAGGGATGGGGAGCATCTGGTGGATATTGGAAAACAAATTATGTACCAGGAAGAGGAGCATATACAAGGGGTACAATATATTTAGCGAAAGGCACAAATATTTATGTATATGTAGGGGGAAACACTAATTCGTTTAATGGTGGAGCAATTGGTGGAAGTTTAGATACTACGTATAGTGGTGGTGGAGCTACTGACTTTAGACTAGTGTCTGGTGCTTGGAATTCGACTACTGGATTAAGAAGTAGAATAATGGTAGCAGGAGCAGGTGGAGGAACAGGTGAAACTACAACGGTTCGAGCAGGAGATGCAGGTGGATTATATGGTGGGTCAAGCTCTCTGTCTTATTCTGGCGGTGGAGCTTCTCAAACAAGTGGAGGATATGGATATCCAAATGGTGATATGAGTGGATCATATGGATCGTTTGGAATAGGTGGACAAGGTGGACTTGAAACTTGCTGTGCTCGTGGTGGAGCAGGTGGTGCAGGATATTATGGCGGCGGCGGTGGTGCTGGAATTGCTGGTGCTGATGGAGCCGGTGGCGGTGGCTCATCGTTCATATCTGGACATTCTGGTTGTAATGCAGTTAATTCAAGCGGTACTCATACTGGGATACCAAATCATTATTCAGGTAGAGTTTTCATAAATACGACAATGAGGTCTGGTTCAGAAGAAATGCCAACAATTTCAGGAACAGAAATAAAAATTGGTAATGATGGTAATGGAGCGGCAAAAATAACATATGTTGGTGATATCCCTTATGATTTAGGAGAAAGTACCGAATATATATATTCTGGTTCAGTACAGTCTTTTAAGGCGGCAGTTACAGGATACTATCATTTAGAAGCTTGGGGAGCAAGTGGTGGTAATAGTGTGGGAAATGATGCAAATCCTTGTCCAGTTGGTACATCGTATGGATCTGGTTGTGGTGGCGGTGGTTCTTATACCAAAGGCGTAGTTTTATTAAATCAAGGCGAAGAAATATATGTATATGTAGGTTCTAGAGGAAGAGATGGTATTGAAAATGGAATTGCTCCCGGTGGTTACAATGGAGGAGGAAACGGGGAGTACGATCATAGTGATAATGAAGCCGGCGGAGGCGGAGGCGGAGCTACAGATTTTAGATTGGTGTCTGGTTCATGGAATTATTCAACAGGTTTAAGATCACGAATAATGGTTGCAGCAGGTGGTGGTGGCGCATCAGATATTTATCCCGGTGGACCAGGTGGGGCTCTAAGTAGTGTTGTAACTAGGTTTTCACCACCAGCTACACAGACAAGTGGTTATGCATTTGGAATAGGACAAAATGCTATATATCATACAGCAAACATAGAATCTGGCGGCGGAGGCGGCGGATACTATGGTGGATATTCATACGCATCAAACTCGGCAAATAATGGTAGTTATGGTCACACTGGTACAGGTGGATCCTCATTTATTTCTGGCTGTGTAGGATGTAACGCTATTAATTCGAGTGGTGTGCATACAGGAACCTCAACACATTATTCAGGAAAAGTATTTACGAATATAATAATGAAGTCAGGTTTAGAGGAAATACCTGTACAAATGGGACCGGGTACGACAGTAGGAAACCATGGGAATGGTTTTGCAAAGATAACGTATCTTGGTAACAATTCATTAGGAATTGGAGAAAATGTAGAATATCTACATAATGGAAGTACACAAACTTTTGTATCACCAGTAACAGGTAAATATAAACTTGAAGTCTGGGGTGCTAGTGGTGGCGGATACAACTCATCATATGAAACAAACGGTGGGCGAGGTGGATATTCAGTCGGCACAGTTAATTTAAATGTTGGAACAATACTATATATTTATGCAGGTGGCGAAGGTGGTTACAATAATACCAACGGTGGTTTCAATGGTGGCGGAAATTCTAAGTCATATGGTGGTTCCGGAGGCGGGGCATCCGATATTAGGATTGGAACCGATTCTTTATATTCCAGAGTAATTGTCGCTGGTGGCGGCGGCGGTGGCGGATATACTACAAGAATAGGTGGTTATGGTGGTGGAACTTCGGGGGGAGACGGAGATCCTGGAACAGCAACTCCTGGTGGTGGTGGAGCTGCTACTTATGGAGGAACAACAGGTTCAGGAGGTGTAATTGGTGTATTTGGTGGAGCCCAAGATCGTTCAAGTGGAGCTGGCGGCGGCGGCGGTGGCGGCTGGTATGGCGGCGGATCTGGTATGAGTAGTGGAGCCGATTCTGGTGGCGGAGGTGGCTCAGGTTATGTATACACAGCATATACTGCTTATCAATATCCATCAGGTTGTTTGTTATCACCGTCACATTATTTAACAAGTGCATCAACCTATACAGGGAATACAACATTTTTAAGTCCTGAAGGTAATAATGTGGTTGGTCATACTGGAAACGGATATGTCCGAATAACATTAATTTCACAAAGTTAAAAGTCAATATAATTGGCTTTTTTAGTTTGTGAATAATAGAAGATATCTATAATTTAAATATGATAGAAAAATCAATAAATTAAAAAGGACAAATTGTCCTTTTTTGCTTTTATATAAAAAAATACTTTTAAAAAAATTACTAAAATGATATAATGGAAAAAACGAAGAACCTTAGAGGAGTAAAATAATTTAATTTATAGAGAATTAGTGCATGGTGGAAACTAATAATGAAGTTATTTGAAGGTTGCTAGGGGAGTTCACAGAAATGTGCG
Source organism: Tissierellia bacterium (assembly GCA_028709465.1). Taxonomy (GTDB): domain Bacteria; phylum Bacillota; class Clostridia; order Tissierellales; family Sedimentibacteraceae; genus Sedimentibacter. The sequence continues at coordinate 3,053 of JAQVWY010000103.1, forward strand.
TAAATATGCGTTAAATAGACTTAAGATTATATTAAATTATAATGAATTAAGGTGGTACCACGTAATCACGTCCTTATGCTATATAGGGACGTTTTTTTAAGGGAGGAAATATGATTGAAGAATTTAAAAATTATGTAAATAAATATGATATGAATAATGTTGATATTAAATTAAAATATGACCATTCATTTAGAGTAATGGAACTAAGTGAAAATTTAGCAAAAAAACTTAATTTAGATGAAGAAAACGTCAAATTAGCAAAACTTATTGGACTTCTTCATGATTATGGAAGATTTGAACAATTAAGAATATATAACACTTATAATGATGCTAAATCAATCGATCATGCTAATTATGCTACGCAAATTTTGTTTGATAATAATGAAATAAGAAAATTTATTGACAAAACAGACTATGATCATATAATTAAAGTAGCAATCAACAATCATAATAAATATGTTATTGAAGATGGTTTAAATGAACAAGAATTAGTCCACTCTAAAATAATAAGAGATACTGATAAAATTGATATTTTTAAAATAGTCATTGATTTACCAGAAATGCAGATGAAAGATACTGATGAAGATTTTAGTGCAAAAGTTATTGAACAGTTTAATAATAAAGAATCAATTAATAGAAAATATATTAAAAATAAAAATGATCTTATTTTATCAAGGATTGGATTTATCCACGATATTTACTATAAGGATAGTATTCAACATATTTTAGATCATAAATTAATCGATAAATTGTATGAGAATATAGAAAATAAAGAAAAATTTAAAAAATATTTTCAAGATATAAAAAAATATATGCTTGATTTTGTAAAGGATGATAATAATGTTAGATAAAAAATATAATCATTTAGAGGTAGAAAAAGATAAATATACTAAATGGAAAGAAAGTGGTTATTTTGAATCTGGAGATCTATCAAAAAAACCATTTTGTATAGTTATACCACCGCCTAATGTAACAGGCAAACTTCATTTAGGTCATGCTTGGGATACGACACTGCAAGATATAATTATAAGATATAAAAGAATGGACGGATACGATACATTATGGTTACCGGGAATGGACCATGCTGGAATTGCTACTCAAGCTAAAGTAGATGCTAAATTAAAAAGTATGGGTCTAAAACCAAGGGAAATGGACCGTGATGAATGGCTAGATCATGCTTGGAAATGGAAAGAAAAATATGCTGATAATATTCACGAACAATGGGCTAAATTAGGATTAAGTTTAGACTATAATAAAGAAAGGTTTACACTAGATGATGGACTTTCTGATGCTGTAAAACATGTTTTTGTTTCTTTATATAATAAGGGTTTAATTTACAGAGGAGAACGCATTATTAATTGGGATCCAGAAGCTATGACAGCGCTATCTAATGAAGAGGTAATTTATAAAGATGTAGAAGGTGCCTTTTATCATATAAAATATATGATAGATGGTAGTGATGAATATTTAGAAGTAGCAACAACAAGACTGGAAACACTATTTGGTGATACTGCTGTAGCAGTTAATCCAAATGACGAAAGATACAATAACCTTATCGGTCAAAAAGTAATTTTACCAATCATAAATAAAAAAATTTCAATTATTTCAGATATTCATGCGGATCCAGAATTTGGAACAGGTGTTGTAAAAATTACTCCTGCACATGATCCAAATGATTTTGAAGTAGGAAATAGGCATAATTTAGAGCGAATAGTGGTTATAAATCCAAATGGTACTATGAATGAAAATGCTAGTATATATGATGGTATGGATAGATTTGAATGTCGTAAAAAACTAGTTCAGGACTTAGAAAAACAAGGATTGTTAGTAAAAATTCAAAAAATAACACATAATGTAGGACATTCAGAAAGAACTGATGTTATGGTTGAACCTTATTTATCAAAACAATGGTTTGTAAAAATGCGACCTTTAGCAGACAGAGTTTTAGAAAATCAAAAAAATAAAGATACTAAAGTTAATTTTGTACCATCAAGATTTGAGAAAGTAATGAATCATTGGATGGAAATAACTTATGATTGGTGTATTTCTAGACAATTGTGGTGGGGACATAGAATTCCTGCTTGGTATAAAGAAGACGATATTTATGTTGGTTATGAAGCACCTAAAGAAGAAGGTTGGATTCAAGATAAAGATGTACTTGATACTTGGTTTTCAAGCGCATTATGGCCGTTTTCAACTTTAGGATGGCCAAAAGAAGAATTGAACAGATACTATCCCAATGATGTATTAGTAACTGGTTATGATATAATTCCTTTTTGGGTAAATAGAATGACTTTTCAAGGACTTGAATTCACAGATCAAAGGCCATTTAAGGATTGTTTAATCCACGGTTTAATAAGAGATAAACATGGTAAAAAAATGAGCAAATCATTAGGTAATGGAGTAGATCCAATGGAAGTTATAGATGAATATGGTTGTGATTCATTAAGATTTTTTTTAACAACATCTTCAGCACCAGGAATGGATTTAAGATATGATGAAGAAAAAGTAAAATCTACTTGGAATTTTATTAATAAACTATGGAATGCTTCAAGATATGTACTTATGAATGTAGAAGATTTAGAGCAATTAACATTTACTAATTTATCTAATATTGATAAATGGATTTTAACTAAATTAAATCAAACGATTAAAAAAGTTAGAAAACATATGGAAAAATATGAATTTAATGTAGTTGGTAGTGAACTTTATAGTTTTATTTGGAATGATTTCTGTGATTGGTATATAGAATTATCAAAAGCAAATATGACTGATACTACTAAATCAGTATTAACAAAAGTTTTAATTAATATTTTAAAAATGTTACATCCTCTAATGCCTTATGTAACAGAGGAAATTTATCAAAAGTTTGAAGATAAATCAATAATGATAAGTGATTATCCTGTTCATAATAAAGATGAGATATTTAAAACAGATATTGATCAAGTAATTGAAATAATAACTAAAATTAGAAAAGTAAAACAAGAAAATAATATTGGATCAGATTATTATATAGTTTCTAAAAATGAAATAATATTAAACAATATTAATCTAATTAAAAAAATGTTAAAACAAGAAAATATTGTTTCTGAATTTGAAGGTAATGATTTGACAAATATCCAAATTTCTTTTGAGGATGATATTGTAAATATTTATTATGATGGTAATGTTAATTTAGAAAAAGAATTGGAAAGACTAAAACAGGAACAAGAAAAATTAATAAATTCTATAGCAAGAAGAGAAAAGTTATTAAGTAATGAAAATTATGTTAGTAAAGCACCTTTAGACATTGTAGAAACTGAAAAAAAATCATTAGAAAAAGAAAAACAAGAATTAAAGGTGATATTAGAAAAGTTAAAATAACTCTGCAAAGAGTTTTTTAATTGAAATAAATTATCTGTTATGTTAAAATTATTTTAAGAAAGAAGGTAAAAAATGAGAAAAGGATTTACTTTAATTGAATTGTTAGCCGTAATCGTTATTATAGCCATTATTGCACTAATAACAACTCCAATTATTGTTGGTGTAATTACTAACTCAAAAAAAGAATCTATAATAAGAAGTGCTGAATATATTGCTAGAGCAGCGCAAAATGCTTATTTAGATAATCAAGCAAAAATACCTTCTCAAAGAACTTTAATGCCAATTTCTCAAGGTGGAAATGAATATGAAATTAGTCAATTAGAATTAGATAATCCACCATTATCGGGAACCTTTATAGTTGATCAAAACAATTACGACATAACCGTCAATAATGCTGTTTTTGAAGAATATACTTGTAGCGGAACAGTTGCTAATATGGCTTGCGTTAAAAATTAAAAAAATCGTATAAATTCCAATTAATAGTAAAAGATATTAATGTATAGAAAGGAATTTATATGAAAAAAGGTTTTACATTAATAGAATTATTAGCAGTAATTGTTATTTTGGCTATAATTGCCTTAATAGCATCACCAATCGTAGTAGGTTTAATTGAAGATTCAAATAGACAAGCTGCAGAAAGAAGTACAGAAGCAGTAGTAAATGCTGCTAAGACTAGATATGCACTTAGTCAAATGAATCCAACAGAATACTCTTTAGTGACAGATGCCTCACTAATAGACGTTGATAATCCTCCTACATCGGGAACTATTGCCTATGGAACAACTGGTCAAATAACGCTTTCAAATGTTATAATCGGTAATTATAGTTGTGCTTATACAGCAGCTGCTAAGGCAACATGCACTAAACAATAGAAGATATATATTAATATTTAATGACCCATAATCTTGTTTAAAATAATGGGCAATGTAAATATATTTATTATTTATATTGTTTTTTTTTAGGTAAAGTGTTATAATTCAACTAGATTATAAAATAAGGTGGTGATGAAATGAAAAAAGGTTTTACATTGATAGAATTATTAGCAGTAATCGTAATTTTAGCAATAATCGCGTTAATAGCTTCACCAATTGTAGTAGGTTTAATTGAAGATTCGAATAAACAGGCTGCAGAAAGAAGTACTGAAGCAGTAGTAGCAGCAGCTAAAACTAGATATGCACTTAATAAGACGGATGCAACAAAATATCCTATAGTAACTACTGCTAGTCCACTTGTCCTTCTTCAAGCGTCAGCGTTACCAATAGACAATCCCCCAACAGGAGGAACTGTTGAATATGCCGCAAATGGTGATGTAACATTAGCGGGTATTAAATTTGGTAAGTATACATGTACTTATACAAAAGCAGCTGGAGCGAAATGTAGTTAATTTTATTATATAATAATTAAAAATATTTAAGATTTTTTATAAAAAAGTTGAATAGTTTTTCAGTTAGTGCTATAATCAAATTAGAAAATAGGATGGGTGGTGATGAAATGAAAAAAGGTTTTACGTTGATAGAATTATTAGCAGTAATCGTAATTTTAGCAATAATTGCTTTAATAGCTTCACCAATCGTAGTAGGTTTAATTGAAGATTCAAATAGACAGGCTGCAGAAAGAAGTACTGAAGCGGTGGTACAATCAGCAAAAACAGAATTTGCATTAAGTAGATTGAATGGAACTACACCTTCGGCAACTGTTGCAGGTCTAGACTTAGATAATGCACCAACAGCAGGAGCAGTTACATATGGTACAAATGGAGAAATAACACTAACAGGTGTGAAATTTGGAAAATACACTTGTACATACAACAGTCCAGCTGGTACAAAAGCAAAATGTGCTTAATAACACAATTAATTAAAACTCTTAAAGAGTTTTTTTTATTTTCAAATATATAAAAATTATTTGATTTTTTATAATATATTGTGATACAATTAAGTCAGAATAATTGATGGGTGGTGATAAAATGAAAAAAGGTTTTACATTGATAGAATTATTAGCAGTAATTGTTATTTTGGCTATAATTGCATTAATAGCTTCACCAATCGTAGTAGGTTTAATTGAAGATTCAAATAAACAAGCTGCAGAAAGAAGTACTGAAGCGGTTGCAAGTGCCGCTAAGACAAGATCTGCACTTAACCAAATGAATCCAACAACATATCCAAAAATAACTACTGCAAAAGATTTGCCAGTAGATAATGCACCAACAGCTGGAACCGTTACGTATAATTCGGATGGAACAATAGCGCTTAGTGGTGTAGTGTTTGGAAGTTATACCTGTACTTATACAAACGCAGCAGGAGCAGCATGTACTAAGTAGTAATTAATAATAAAAAACTCTTTAAGAGTTTTTTTTATTATGCTATAATGATGTAGGTGGTTTTATGAAACAACAAAATGTTCGCAATTTTTCAATAATAGCACATATCGATCATGGTAAAAGTACTTTAGCAGATCGTATTTTAGAGATAACTCAAGCAATTGATAAAAGAAATTTAAATGAACAATTATTAGATAATATGGATATTGAAAGAGAACGTGGTATTACAATTAAGATAAATGCCGTTCAAC